>CAZEWP010000040.1:461-1581 GCA_964516285.1 uncultured Saccharimonas sp. (SeqCode) | reverse complement strand
TGGCCTGGGCTTATAGTTGTGCACGCCCCAGGTTCCCTGCTTTTCCCAATGACGATCATTCTGCCACTTTTTCCAGTTCCTTTGAACTTTGTGACTCGGAAGCCGTTCATAGGTCCAGCGGTTTCCCTGCCAATTCCGGCTCCGATAATATTCCCGCCATCGCGGGTCCACATCATAATAGAATCCCGGCGTACCGCTATAGTAATGCCAAGCCCTGTTATGGTAACGGGAACGATACCAACGGTTTTCCCAAGGGCGCCACCAATAACCGTTCCAGAAAAAGAGATCCACTGCGATGTCCGCTGCAGCATAGGCATAGGTATCCGGAATCACCACCAGGGTGGGATAACCCTGATAGGCAATGGGAGGCGGGGCATAAACCCCGGTGCTGTAACCGGAATAGCTTGTTCCGGGATCGACATAGCATCCCGGAACAAAAAAGAGCAGCGCCAAGGGCAGCCATCGAAGAAGTTGGTTCATTTTCATTTTTCACTCCCTTTGAGACTGATTCCAAAGGTTCTCCAGGGTGCCATAGAGCGGTTGGGGTCCCGGGCCGCCGTTGCCGGCATGGGAACTTTGCCGTTAACGGCATCCTCACCGTTGACCTTTACCGCCTGTCCAGGTTGCTGGAAGGAGCCAAGGGAGCCTTTTTTGCTCCAAGTTACTCCCGCCGCCGGGACTTGTCAAAACATCCATTACCCACAGGGAAATAATTTCATGAAGATAATGCCGAAAAAGGATTTTTCGTTACACAAAAGCTTTTTTTGGGGAACACACCAAGATCGCCCCGGGACAAAAGGGCGCGTTATCGTGGGGAATACATGTAAAATCAAATTATTTTGTGAATTTGTCAAGGGGAGGAGGGCCGCTTCAAATCCCGATATTCCAGATAATGGAGAAGTGCCGAATTGATAACCACCAGGAATACCGCCAGGGTGGGGAATCCCGATTCTACAATCGTCGAACCGCTCCCGTGCAAGACGCTACCGATAAAGGCCCCCACGCCATAAAAGAACACTACCGCCGCGAGGGAAAACATATGGGACGTGGGAGGTGGGGAACCCAGTGTGGCAGGGATTTTGCCCGGAGAATGGTTTTTTTTATACTTTCTCCACCCTAA
>CAZEWP010000040.1:0-446 GCA_964516285.1 uncultured Saccharimonas sp. (SeqCode) | reverse complement strand
TCAATACTCCGCTTCGCTCCCCGCCGCAGAAATCCCAAAGCAGAACAAATATCAGCAACAGCAATGCCTCTGCGGCCAATGCCCAAGTGACCGATATCGGCCATTCGCTGTCCCGGGGTTTTCTTTCAACGATGGCGGCTCCTGTTATCACGCCAATACAGAAGCCAATCAAAGCGACAAAACCTCTAGAAGGAGCCAGAAACTCACCCTGTCCGGCCGTCAAACCGAGAAAAACGATATTTCCCGTCATCATGGCGGTAAATACATTCCCCAGGCCAAGATAGCTGATCGAGTCCATGCTGCCCGCAGCAACCGTCAGAAGAAGAAGCATGGTTCTTCTTTTCAGGGGGATTTCTGACAATAAATGGGATGTAAAAAGCAAATCATTCCCTCAAAATTTTATTTAATTATTTTATTTTAAATTATTTAAAATAATTGTTTTTTGT
>CAZEWP010000039.1:0-1823 GCA_964516285.1 uncultured Saccharimonas sp. (SeqCode) | reverse complement strand
ACTTCAAGCTAGTTTGGTTATTAATTACGGTATGTGCGCATATCAATATTATAGCATTAAAAAAACTATCACCAAGACTAAAGTTGATTGCTTTTTATTGGTTTTACCGTTATAATGCTTGAAGTATTAGGGCGCTTAGCTCAGTTGGCTAGAGTGTCTCGTTTACACCGAGAAGGTCGGGGGTTCGAGCCCCTCAGCGCCCACCATAATAAATCTTTCGCTGTTTATCAGCGTTTTTTTATTTATAAAGATAAAATATTTAGGGGGACTGTTATTCGTAAGCGGTTTGACAGAATAATCATGAGAGATTATTATAGTTTTATAAAATATTCTAAATTATAGAAAGGGTTTTATGGGCAAAATTTTTAAAAGAGTTATTTTAGCGAGTTTAGGTTTGTTATTTATCATAGCCAACTTTACTATCGTAGCTAGGGCTCAAGATGGTTTAATTCTTGGGCAAAAACACGCTTATTCAGTTTTATTTCGGGGTAATGGTGAAGCCATCGTTCGAGCGAAATTAGTTTTATCTAATTCGACTGATGATCCTTTAAAGAAGTTTTCTTTTGAAATGCCCGAAATTTCTCCCTACGAAGAAGTCTTCTACCAGATGGAGCTACCTTTGAAATGTGTTCGTTGGGAGCAACCGGTTGAGACCAATTTGATTAGCTATTCTAGATTAAACAAAGTTTGCGCTGAATATGATGAATCTGACTATTCGCAAGATTACTATTATCGGTATTTTTATGAGGATGATAGTGTAGACAATAGGGTTAAATATCATAAAATTAAGTATAAAAAATCAGGTAACAAATACACTTTAGATTTACCATTAGAAATAAAACCCTACGCTTCAACCGCTATCATTGCTTCTTATGCTACAAAAGATTACGCTAAAGAAAATACTGGGCTTTATAAAATTAATTTTAAAACCTTAAAAGTTTCAGAAAGAATTCGTGAAGCTAATGTAGCAGTTGATGTTGATAGTGATCTTTTTGTTAAGGAGAGAAAAGCTAAGATAGACTATAATGAGAAGTCTATTTCTAGTGGTGCGCTTTCAGTAAAATCCGCTGATCAATCTTCTTTTAGCAACCCTATTATGGATAGAGAGGTCAATAGTATTGGTGAATATGGTTATCTGAATAAGACAGCTAAAAATTTGGCTCCAGGTGAAAGCTTTATTGTCAGGGGGGAGTATGCTACGAGTTGGTTAAGGTTATATTTACGACCAATTTTAATAACAATTTTTATTATTATAGCTACAATCGTAGGTCTTTATTTCTTAGTTAAATTTTTATTAAAGCGCCATGCCAAGAAGCAAAAACAAGCAGAGATAGTTAATCAACAATCGGATCATCAGTTAGAGGCTAGCCAACAAACAGTAAATCAAGGGCAATCAAATTTATTAAAACCAGATAAGTTTTTGAGCTTAGCTAACATACTAACTGGTCTTTTGTCGGCTGTTTTAGTTGTCGTGACGACAATTCTAATGGTATTCTTGTTTCGAGTAGCTGATTCTCTTGATTATTCTTTTTCTGCTTTTGCTATGATGGCTAGTGTAGTTTTAGTAATACTATCTTATATTTTGGTTGTTTTCGGGCCAGCTATTTTTATTGCTACTAAGCGGGGCTGGAAATCTTTCTTGGCTGTTTTAGTTTTTGAGCTGATTTGGATTTTATTATTATTTGTTATTTTCTTTTTAGGTGTATTTCTTTTTAAAATAGCTAGCGGTTCGTCGCCTTTCTATCGTTCTCAAAAAATTATATACTAGACTAGATTCCAATCCTTAAAGCAACACTCCAGCTCTTTTTAATACATCTTGTGGA
>CAZEWP010000038.1:0-1844 GCA_964516285.1 uncultured Saccharimonas sp. (SeqCode) | reverse complement strand
AAGTGGTACGCGAGCTGGGTTCAGAACGTCGTGAGACAGTTCGGTTTATATCCGGTATGGACGTTAGGAAATTTGAAGAGATCTACCCTTAGTACGAAAGGACCAGGGCGGACAGACCTCTGGTGTATCGATTGTGGCCACCTGCTGCATTGTCGAGTAGCTATGTCTGGAATAGATAAGCGCTGAAAGCATATTAAGCGCGAAGCTAACTCTAAGATTAGATTTCCCTATGGAGGACACTGAAAGAATATCAGTTTGATAGGCGCAAGATGTAAGCATGGTAACATGTTCAGTCAAAGCGTACTAATAGTCCCATCGCCTTTTTATGCACTTATTGTTATTATTACTTGCGTTAATATTAACAATAAGCTACACTTAACTAGTATTTAATATTAATCATATTAGATCTTTATCAATCTTAATTTTTAGTATGGACCTCGAAACAAAGACTTAATTTAAAGATTTAGTTTTTGCTTCGGTGCCCATGGCGCTGGGGAAACACCTGTTACCATTCCGAACACAGAAGTTAAGCCCAGAAGCGGCGATTATACTGCGAAAGCGGGAAACTAGCACGGTGCCGGATTATACAAAAAAGAGACCTTTAAAGGTCTCTTTTTGTTTACCAAAGAAATGATGGACAATGATATATTTAGAGAAAATTGTAAAGATTGACAAATCAAAAAGTATATGCTAATATATAAACAAGCATATATCATATGTGAGTAATAAGTAGACAATAAAGGAGATAATTATATGGCAGGAACAAGAAAAGGTGGCCTAAAGGCTGCCGCTAGAAACCTAGCAAAGGATCCATTATTTTACGCTAAAATTGGTGCAATTGGTGGCCGTAACGGTAAAACCGGTGGTTTTGCCGCTAACCCTGAGCTAGCTAGAATCGCTGGTGCCAAAGGTGGCAGAATTAGCCGTCGAGGCAAAGCTGAAAAAATTGATAATAAATAATTTTATCTTTGATTAAATAAACCCCTCGAAGGAGGGGTTTATTTTTTGGTAATGTATCGCCTAAGCTCTGTGTTGTTTGCGGAATTAGCCTGCCAGGTGGTGTTGCAAATAGGGCACAGATAAGATAGTTTTTTAGTCTGAACACCACTATTTTTACAGTTGGGGCAGAGACTGCGAGAGTATAGCCATGCTCGGTAACTGTCTAGCTGTTCTTCAGTAAAATTTTGGTCTATTTTTATTTTGTAGTGGCTCGCTAACTTTACGGCACGAGACCAGGCTTCTTGTTCCATCTCTAATAAGGCAATGTCTTCTGCGTAAGAAGAGTGTCCTAATATAGCATGAGATAATTCGTGCAAAAGGAGTAAGTCAGATTTTTTTTCACTAAGATTGTAATAAATAGTTTCTTGTTGAGGTGACCAGGCAAAAACTGGTCCTTGTTTAAAGACAAATTGGGGGTAGTCTCTTTTAACTCTTTGGAGCGTCTTTTTGGTCAAGAGCATAGTAGTAACATCCATAGACAACGGCGAGTTCTGGGTTTTTAGCCTGTTTAATTAAGGGACAATTAATGTGAGGTGGAAGTTTGGTTTTTAGAATAGATTCTAGGTATTTACCGTATCTTTCAAAGTAAGTTCCGATACTTCCACCGATAATGATAATGTCTGGCTGTAAGATAGGGATAACTACTAGAAAGCCACGGCTAATGCGCTCAGCAATTTGCTTCCAGATGCGCGGGCTAGTGATGTCTCGAGCGTATTTTTTATAAACTCTGACTATAGCCTTTCCTGAAGCAAAATTTTCCCATTCTTGAACACGACCATCAAACTCAACTAGCGCTCTGCCTCCCTCGCTGTTTTTTAGGGCGTAGTTCAGTTTGCCGTGAGTAA
>CAZEWP010000037.1:0-2038 GCA_964516285.1 uncultured Saccharimonas sp. (SeqCode) | reverse complement strand
GCATTTACCGGAGGCTGATATTGTCGTCGTCAACGATAATTCTAAAGATGCTACTCATCAGCTGGCGGAAAAGGCTGGAGCAGTGGTTTTGGATATGCCGTTTAATGTTCGTTATGCTATGGCGGTTCAGACGGGAGTTAAATATGCTTTGGCTCATGACTATGGTTATGTGATTCAGTTTGATGCTGATGGCCAGCATTTGGCTAGTGAAGCAAAAAAGATGTTTGTTGAGATGAAGCGTTCGCAGGTGGATATTGTCCTAGGTTCACGCTTTTTAGAAAAAACCGATTATCCGCATGCTTTGGCGCGGGTGATTGGCACGAAGGTTAATTCTAGTATTGTTGAACTACTATCGGGTCAAAAAATTACTGACCCAACCTCTGGTTTACAGTGTTTGAATCGTCGAGTCATTGAAAAATATGCTCGGATGGGGGAATATCCAGAATACCCAGACGCTAACTTGATTGTGGAGATGCTACTAAAAGGTTACCAGATTAAAGAGGTGGCGGTCCAAATGAAGGCTCGTGAGACTGGCGAGAGCATGCATAGTGGTGTTTGGAAGCCATTAAAGTATGCTATTAAAGTTAGTTATGCTATTTTTATTATTACTTTACGGCAAATAGAAATAAGGAGGGATAAATAATGAATGTTAACTATTATTTTGTATTAATTGCCTTAGTGGCGGTGGTGGTGATTCTCCGCACGGTGGTGAAGGGGAAGATTGCGATTGATGAGAGCTTCTTTTGGTTGATGGGGGCGGTGGCAATTTTGGGCTTAGCAATTTATCCAGGGATTTTAGATCGGGTGGCGGTCCGGTTTGGGGTGGATTACCCACCATCATTACTGTTTACGGCTGGGATTGTTTTTTTACTCCTGATGAACCTGCGACTTAATAAAAAAATTGCTATTTTGCAAGAAAAACTAATTACTCTCGGGCAAGAGGTTGCCATTCTAAGACAACAGCATACTAAAAAGAAGGGCAAGTAAAAATGAAGGATGCGATTTTATTTATTAGCTACTTCATTTTAACCTGCTCGGGTTTAGTTTTGATGAAGTATGGTTCGATGGCTAAGCAAGCTCTCTTTAAGATTCCAGTGGTTGATATGACAGTTTCGGTTTATTGGTTTTTAGGGTTAGCTTGTTATGGAATTAGTTTTTTACTTTACACGGTGTTGGTTAGTCGTCATAACCTATCTTTTTTAAATCCTTTTACGGTGGGGGTGACATCGATTTTAATTTTTGCTTCTTCGGCGTTGTTTTTTCATGAGGCTATTACCTTAGGTAAGGTTATCGGGCTACTGACTATTCTGCTGGGCGTTATAATTTTAAATGTTAGTAAATAATGCAGATTTTAAAACTTCAACTTGATGCCTTAACAGAAACTGCTTTGCGTCAACGCTTGAAGAAGGCCTTTCAGGTTAAGACCGGTGCGCCGTTAACGATCGCTAAGATTAATAGTGAATTTTTGTATCGAGCTTGGTATGATGCTGGCTATGCTGAGCTGATTAATTCTTTTAGTTTAAAAATTGCTGATGGTCGGGGGGTGGCTTGGTCGGCGCGCTATTTATCTTTACCGGTGACTAAGTGCCGCTTAGGACGCTATCTTCAAGCCAGTTGGCAGGTGGTTTATAGTGGGCTGGCTTTAATTTTTCGGCCGGCTTTTTTGAAACAACCTTTGCCGGCAGTTTTTCCCGGAGTTGAAGCTTTGGAGCTGATGTTGGAAGAGGCTGAAAAAGCGCAGGCTGGCGTTTTCTTTTTTGGGGCGACTGAGGCGGTGGTTTCCGGAGCGGTTAAAAGTTTAAAGCAGGCTCACCCTCAATTGAAAATTAAAGGTTATTTAAATGGTTTTGACTTTCAGAGCCAAGCGACGATTGATCCAGTGCAGATTATTAACCAGTCGGGGGCGAAGCTGTTGTTTGTGGCGATGGGATCACCACGACAAGAAGAGTGGATTAACCAGCATTTGTCGGAGCTGACTAAGGTGCGAGTGGCGGTTGGCGAAGGTGGGACTTTGACGAGAATCGCCAAGCCGAAGCAA
>CAZEWP010000036.1:0-3187 GCA_964516285.1 uncultured Saccharimonas sp. (SeqCode) | reverse complement strand
TTTTGACACTATTTATGCTGAGGGGCAAAGGCGTTACGTAGAGAGTCTGTCTAGTTATGCCAGGCAGTTCTTAGGGGTTATGGAACAGCCCGATGTAGATTATATTGAAGGGCTAAGTCCAGCCATTAGTATTGATCAGAAGTCAGCTAGTCGTAATCCGCGTAGTACCGTGGCAACTATTACGGAAATTTATGACTATTTAAGATTATTATTTGCTCGAATTGGGGTGGCGCATTGTCCAGTTTGCCATAAAGAAGTTTCTAAACGCACTACTAATGATATTTTAGAAGAGATTTTGAAATTACCTAATAGCTCACGCTTAATTTTATTAGCCCCTATTATTAAAGCAAAAAAAGGTGAATTTATTCATATCCCAGAGCAATTTATTAAGCAGGGGTTTGCTAGGGTGCGAGTTGATGGTGTGATCTATAATTTAGTGGAGTTTCCGGAATTAGACAAAAATTATCAACATACGATTGAAATTGTGGTGGATAGGTTGGTGCTAGATGAGAGTGTGCGAGGACGGTTAGCTCAATCTTTAGAACAAGCTTTAACTCTTGGGCAAGGGGTGGTAGAGGTTTTGGACGACGATAGCCAAAATATAATTAGTTATAGTCAGAATTATGCTTGTTTGGATCACCCAGAACAAGTTATTCCACCTTTGGAACCACGCTTATTTAGTTTTAATGCTCCGCAGGGGGCTTGTCCGGTTTGTACCGGCTTAGGGCATCGTTTAGAGATTGATCCAGAACTAGTTTTAAATAAAAATCTGACAATCATGGAAGGTGCAATTCGTCCTTATAATCGTTTTACGAGCGATGCTTGGTATATTAAACGCTTGCAGGGAGTGGCTGAGCATTTTGGTTTTAGTTTAAGAGTGCCTACTCGTGATTTAAGGCCAGAAGATATTCAAAAAATTCTGTATGGGACTGGTGCTCAGAAATATAAAATTAAATTAAATACTGGACAAGATTTTCAGGCTACTTATGAAGGGGTGATTCCTAACTTAGAGCGACGCTATCGTGAAACAGATAGTGAGTTTTTTCGGCGTGATGTGGAGCGTTTTATGCGTAAGATTGAATGTGGTAGTTGTCATGGCGCGCGTTTAAAAGAAGTTGTTTTGGCTGTAACGATTCATGAATTAAATATTTTAGATATTGGTGGTTTAGATATTGATAACGCTCTTGATTTGTTTACTAATCAATTAAAATTGACGGAAAGAGAAAACTTAATTGCCGAGCAAGTTGTTAAAGAAATTATTACTAGATTAACTTTTTTGAAAAATGTCGGGCTAGGTTATATTGAATTAAATCGATCAGCCCAAACTTTATCTGGTGGCGAAGCTCAACGGATTCGTTTGGCGACACAAATTGGTTCTGGTTTACAAGGAGTGTTATATGTTTTAGATGAACCGTCAATTGGCTTACATCAGCGTGATAACCAAAAGTTAATTGATACCTTAAAGCATTTACGGGATTCTGGTAACAGTGTCATTGTCGTGGAGCATGATACAGAAACAATTACTCAAGCTGACTTTGTGGTGGATATTGGGCCAGGGGCTGGTTCAATGGGCGGTGAAGTGGTGGCGGTTGGCACGCCAGCTGAGATTAAAGAAAATTCAGCCAGTATCACAGGGCGTTATCTGAGTGGGGTGGATTCGATTGCTACACCCAAAAAGCGTCGTCCGCTAATTAAGGGCAAGTGGTTGACTGTTATTGGGGCCAAGGAAAATAACTTAAAAAACATTAATGTTTCTTTTCCGCTTGGTGTAATGACGGTGGTGAGTGGGGTTAGTGGGAGCGGTAAGTCCACTTTGGTTAATGATATTTTAGCTGAGGAATTATTAGCCAAACTCCATCAAGCGCAAACTGTTTCTGGACGACATGACCGAATTGAGGGGATTGAACACTTAAATAAAGTGATAGTGATTGATCAATCGCCAATTGGTCGGACCCCTCGCTCTAACCCAGCGACTTACACTGGAATTTTTACACCAATTCGTGAGCTGTTTGCTAGTCTGCCGGAAGCTAATGTTAGGGGCTACAAAGCTGGTCGGTTTAGTTTTAATGTTGCCGGTGGTCGTTGTGAAACTTGTCGTGGCGATGGAGTAATTAAAATTGAGATGCATTTCTTGCCAGATGTCTATGTGATTTGTGAAACTTGTCGTGGTCGGCGTTATAACCAAGAAGCTTTAGAAATTAAATACAAAGGGGCGACAATTAGCGATATCTTAGCTATGACGGTTGATCAAGCCTTTGATTTTTTTATTAATGTTCCAGGTGTGGCTAATAAACTTCAAACTCTAAAAGAAGTAGGCCTAGGTTATATTGAGCTTGGTCAATCAGCGACCACTTTCAGCGGGGGAGAAGCGCAACGAATCAAACTAGCCACGGAATTAGCGCGTCGTTCAACCGGCAAGACACTCTATGTTTTAGATGAACCAACTACGGGGTTACATAGTGATGACATTAAACGACTTTTAAAAATCCTTAATCAGTTGGTTGACACCGGTAACACTGTGATAGTGATTGAACATAATTTAGATGTTATAAAGTCGGCAGATTACATTATTGATATGGGGCCAGAAGGTGGACGAGAGGGTGGTTTGGTTGTGGCGGAGGGTCGACCAGAAGATGTAGCTAAACAACCCCAGTCTTTTACGGGACAATATTTAAAAAAATATTTTAATCTTTAGGTTTTAAATAGCGGTCAATAAAGATAATAATTACAAGAATAATCAGGCTTAAACCGATTGACCCAATGATGTCAAATATCCAGTGATAGCCAAGATAGAGTCGGCTTAGTGACACCAGAAGCACACAAAGAGCAGTAACTAATATCCAATTAATTAAGAAAGTTGTTTTATCTTTAAGGTTGGTGAGATAGATTAAATAACCTAGGGTTAGGCAAAACACGGCGATAGCCAGAGTGTGACTAGAAGGAAAAGAAAAGCCAGGTTCAAGCGGTGGCACCATGAAACCGAATTCTGGTCGTTCTTTTTTAGTTACAGTTTTAATAATGAGAGTCAAGAGATTTGATCCAGCTAAAGAAGTTAGTAGTAGTAGTGGTGCCCAGGTTTTTTTAGTGCGGATCAGCCAGATTATGGACACAATAAGAGCAATTAACATCAAAAAAACTGGTTCGCTAAGCTGACTGATGGTCTTAAAGATGATATTTAAAAGAGGTG
>CAZEWP010000035.1:0-3218 GCA_964516285.1 uncultured Saccharimonas sp. (SeqCode) | reverse complement strand
GAGTTAGATAGGGTTGTTTTAAAAACCAAGCAGTAAGTGATAAAACCGAGAAAACTAAGGTGTATAAAACCGCCCTGAGCCAGGTTTTTGGCTGAGGTTTAAAGTAAGCCCACTTTAAAGCTATAAAAAAACTCAACATCGTCAAAGGAATTGCCAACAATTCAGTTAACATAGCGTGTGAATAGCCAATTAAAATAGGGTTAAAAACAACTAGAACAATTGTTGTCACCACCACAAAAACTTTATTCAATTGATTAGTCATTAGTTTTAAGACTTCTCGTAAAACTAACCAAACCGCTAAAACAAAAAATAGATAAACTACAAAGCTACCGATCAGAAACCCAACCGGTGAATCGCCAAAAATCTGTGTAATCAAAGTAATACCCAAAGGAAGGGTTGGACCTCTTAATTCCCACCAATTAGACATTGGTAAATAACCAACTATCACTCGACTAATAGCGTAATAATCTGTTGAGTCTGGCGTAATAGTTGGTAAACAAGACAAATAATAAAAACCTAAAATTAAGCCCAAAAAAACAATCAACAAACCTAACTGTTTTTTGGCTGTAGGTATCGCTTGCCACCATTTTCGCCAATTTGTTTTTTTTAACACAACCTTCTCCTTCTATCTATTAACTACCATTATACCACGACCCCAATACTACTAGCTCTTAATCTAGAGACTTTAATCTCTTTTTTGTTATACTAACATTATGAACATTTTAGTCACTGGAGGTGCTGGCTATATCGGCTCTCACACTGTAGTAGAACTTTTAGCCAAACAGCACCGCGTGGTTGTCGCTGACAATCTCGTCAATAGTAGCCCTGAAGCGATTCGTCGCCTCGAAACCATTACCCAGCAAACTATCCCTTTTTTTGAGATAGATCTAAGGGATCGAGTCAAGCTGGAAGCTCTTTTTAGAGATCACTCTTTTGATGCCGTGATTCATTTTGCAGGCCTCAAAGCTGTCGGTGAATCAGTCCAAAAACCCCTTGAATATTATAACAACAATCTTTATTCAACATTAGTTCTTTTAGAAACCATGCAAAAGTTCGAAGTCAAAAAACTGGTCTTCAGTTCTTCCGCCACCGTCTATGGCGACCCCCAAGAGTTACCAATCCAAGAAACCACTCGCACCGGTGTTGGTATTACTAATCCCTATGGCCAATCGAAATATATTATTGAACAAATCCTGACCGACTTCGCCAAGGCCGACCCCAGTATGGCCATTACTATTCTGCGTTACTTTAATCCGATTGGCGCTCATGACAGTGGTTTAATTGGTGAGGACCCTAACGGTATTCCAAACAACCTGCTACCTTATATCTCTCAAGTGGCGGTTGGTAAATTGCAACAAGTTAGTGTTTTTGGCGATGACTATGACACCCCCGACGGAACTGGCGTCAGAGATTATATCCATGTTGTTGATCTCGCCAAAGGACATTTAGCATCACTTGACCACATTAAACCTGGTATTAATATCTATAATCTTGGTACTGGCAAGGGTACTTCTGTCTTAGAGTTAATTAAAGCTTTTGAAAAAGCTAGTCAAAAAACAATCCCTTATCAAATTGTTGAGCGACGACAGGGAGATATCGCTACCTGTTACGCCTCAGCCGAAAAAGCTAAGCAAGAACTCCACTGGCAAGCCGAAAAAACCATCGACCAGGCCTGCCAAGATTCTTGGCGCTGGCAATCCAATAATCCAAAAGGATATAAAACCCTGTGAAATCGACCACCATCAAGTTAAGTGTCATAATCCCCATCTACAAGTCTGAACAATACCTCGAAAAATGTCTTGATTCTTTAGTTAATCAAAGCCTCAAAGAAATTGAGTTAATCTGTATTAATGACGGTTCACCAGATAATTCCCTCCAAATCTTGCAACGTTACCATCAAAAATATGGTGATAAAATTGTCATTATCGACAAACCCAACGAAGGTGTTTGGCGAGGTCGCATGGACGGTATTAAAAAAGCCAAAGGGGAATATATCGGCTTTTTAGACTCTGACGATTACGTCAAGCCGGGTTATGCCAAAAAACTCTACAAAGCAGTCAAAGAAACTGAAGCCGACATTGTGGTCTGCGGTTTTAGCCGTATTGATCTAGAAACTGGCAACATTTATTCTAACGAAATGTGTCAAAAGCGTCGTGATATCATTATCGGCGAAAACACTGACGACCTTATTTCCATCAACACTGCCCCTTGGAATAAGATCTATAAAACTGAACTTCTTAAAAAGATGTCTGACCTCAAAAATCCCCCAAAAATCCTTGAAGATATGATGTTTTTACTTTTAGCCTATCTCAACACTCAAAAAATTTCCTTTATTGAAGATAATCTCATTGGTTATATGGTTCGAAAATCATCGGCCATGAACACTATTGGACAAGAGCAAATCAATTCCACTTACCCAGCCATGCTGGAAGTTAAAAAAATCTACCAGCAAGACGAGCGTTCAGAAATCTTCTTACCTATTTTAAGCGCTATGGCACTGCTTCATTTTGGTATTTCTTTAATGTATCGAGCCTCCTACAACAAATCCACTTTCAAGCAGATTTTTCAGACTAACCAAGTCTTCTTAGATAAAAACTTTCCAGATTGGCGCACTAATCGCTATACAAAACTAAGCCACATCATTAAATCTAAAAGCCCTAATTTAAAGTTTGGTATCATCAGCACCATTTATAGACTAAATCTCTATAAACCATTTTTAACTGTCTATCGCTTTATGATCGACAAACTCAACCGTGATATTAAGTGGTAATTATTTTAAGATTTCTTGGTAGAGCTGGTAGTATTGTTCGCTAATGGTTGGTAGATCGTATCTTTGGCTAGCTTGTTTTTGCGCTTGCCGACCAAAACTAGCCACTAGATTTTTCTCTAAAAGCTTTTTAGAAGCTCGGTAAATTTGTTCGGGCTGTCCATAATCCACCAAAAAACCACTAGCCCCATCTTTGACAATCTCCGGAATAGCTCCCACTTTAGTGGCAATCACTGGTTTACCAGACGCCGAGGCTTCTAAAACACTGATACCAAATCCCTCAGTTTCTGACGGCGAAACAAAAATATCAGCCCCAGCCAAGGCTTTCGGCACATCATTAGTTGGTCCCATAAATTTCACAAAATTCCACTGGTTATCAGCCACTAGTTTTTTTAATTCTCGAAGATACTCCGGAAAAACAGCTTTACCATAAACTAAAAACTCTAACTTC
>CAZEWP010000034.1:0-3414 GCA_964516285.1 uncultured Saccharimonas sp. (SeqCode) | reverse complement strand
TGTTAATTCTTCTTTTTTTCACTTTCTCCATAAATTTATAAATTAATAACTATGCCCTCATCATACCAAACCCGAGATAAAGAACTGATAAAGAATACAGACCAGCGGCCATCCTAAACTGGTCGAATTCGACCAGTTTAAATTCTGGGTTTAAAATTTTTATTACTAATTAATCTTTTTTTGGCTCTATTTTCAATATCTTTCCTAACTCTACCGGCAACTTCACCACCCTCTTTAGCATCATTTTTTAAAGGAATAAAACCCTGGGAATCTCTACTTTGAGTAAACTCGGTTGTTGTCGCTTCGGCTAGCATAGTCAAAATAAGTTCCATATCATTCATATGATCACGAAGATTTTCTCTTTCCAGTCCCTTTAATTTTTTATAATCATCTACTTTTAAGCCAAAAGCTGACTCCATTATCTCATTAGTTAAAATCGCGTAACTTAAACTATTTTTAACACCTCTACCGCGCCACTCATCGGTTAAACTATGACGAACAGCAATACCGCGACTACGTTTATCAATCCAGTCTTTAGGATAGCCTTTCTTCTCATAAATGGCCTTCATTCTATCCATGGCCAGCTCAGGATTTTCTATTTCCTGAATACGCTCATAACCTACTTTAGCTAACCAGAGTTTAAATGGTTCAGCTTTAGGCGACGGGATTGATTGGATGATGCGTAAGACACCTTCTACGTTGGCACAATTAACTTTTTGCAAACCACCTTTGGTTTGCAAATTAAGGGGGGTGGCAATTTGCCCCCACCCTTTTGACAATTCAGCGTCGCGACGTCGCAGATCTTTAATATATCCTTCTGGCTGAACGGAATCTGTTAGAACTTTAACGACATCAACAATAGAAAAATACCATTTTTCTTCTTTCTCATTCCAAACCCGGCGAACGGGATCGTTTTCAAATAAAGCGACCGTTTTTAATTCTTTCTTCATAAAATTGAAATTAATAATTATGTTACTCATCTTAACAAAAGCATTATGAAGAAAATCTAAAGAAAATCTAAAAAACACGCGCCCCCCCGCCATAACAAAAGACCCGCCTTTTTAAGGGCGGGTCTTAAAAATGTGAGATTATTGACCTTTTTAAAGAAGTCGAATTCGACCCCTTTAAACTGACAATCTATACTATACCTCGGGAAATAGCAAATCTTTCTCCCTTTCTTTTTTATTTTTTCTTTTAACCCTTTCAATATCATCAAAGACTGGCAATACTTCAGGCATAGACCCTCCTAACTCCCCAATAGTGCTTCTTACCTTTTTACCAACTTGATAATGAGTTAAATTAGCGCTTGCTTCTCCTAAAATTTGTTCTCTTCTTAACTTAGCATCTGTTTGAGTGGCTCTAAATAAATTAGCAGCCAGCTCCTCGCTTCCCATATGGTCTAGTATTTTTTGCGATTTTTTTAGCTTTTTTATCTTATGAATTTCGGCGGCATTTAAACCTCCATAAAGGCCCATATAACCATAATTTTGAAACTTGCCATAATTACTTACTCCCGCATAATCAGCCGCTTCAGCCAAAGAAACATTGTGCTTTTTTACCTCCTCTCTTAACTTTGCCCTTTTTAGATTTTCGACAATTAAATCGCTTTTCTCTTGTCTCCTAGTTTGAATGGCGAAGTATGTTTGTCCTAAAGCTATGATTTTCTTCTTAGGATCTGAGTTTTGAATAATTAAATAACAGGCATAACGAGAGAGCTTAATGTTATCAACTAATCTCTCCGCCCCAGACCCTATCCTAACCATTTTGTTGACGTCAACAAAATGGTTGTGGATATCCTGCTGGCTATTTTTACAAGCCAATTTTGCCTTCTCAACCACGACTAAAAAATTACGATAACTGGAGTAGGTTAAAATCTTATAAAGTTCGCGACCGAGCCAGTACTCACTGCCGTATTCGTTTATTTTTTTAATCTTTTCAAAAACATTATTATGCATATAAACTTATTTTAACATTATTAAATACTAGCAACAACTAGCAGTAATAATTATACCAAACCAGACATAAAGAAAAGATAAAGAAAAAAAATAGCTACGGGCGGCATCCGGCCGCCCTATAACAAAAGACCCGCCTTTTTAAAGGGCGGGTCTTTTTGTTTTCCGATTAAGGAAACTTCTAACTAATAAGAATATTAGTCAGCAAGATAGGCTCCCTTGATTTCTGTAACTGGCAATTTGCCAACAGCATCATGGCTTTCGCCTTGACTGCTATAAACAATATTTCCAGTAGAGACGTTCAAGGTTGATTCTAACCAAGATCTTTCGGTTACGTTAGCGACATTAGCAGTAACAGTTAAAGTTACGCTTCCGTCCATCTTGGCGTCATCGAGCAAGCTAGCTAAATTAGCAGCTTCCCAAACAACCTTACCAGTCTTTGAGTCAGCAACTAAGATAGTTGAAGTAGCAACATCAGTTGAAGAAGTTGCATAACTAGTTGAGTCCTTAACAGCTAATCTAATAGTATCTAGAGTCGTTGAAGCATCTTTACCAAAGTCTAGGGTTAGACCTTCTAAGATAGCCTTCATTTCGTCGTTGTTGGTTTCTCTATTAGAACCATTTTCAAATACAAAAGTATATTGAGCAATAGTTCTGCCAGTGCCGTTAGCTAATTTTCCATCAACCAAAGAATTGGTAATAGAATTAAGCTTAGAACCAACGATAGTGGCAATCTTAGAGATTCCAGCCTTGTTAGTTACTGAAATAGTAGCTCCAGATTCATTTCCGCTAGCAGTAACAGTGCTCAAAGTATATTGAACAGTTTTACCAGCGATTGCAGTAGAGGCCGGGTCACCATTAACATTCATTCCCTTAGCAACAACCACGATGAATAAAGAGGTAGTCTTATCAGCTTCAAAGACAACATCAAATGGATCAAATACAACGCTTCCATCAGCAGTCACCGACTTAGAAGCAACTACGGTTCCATCAGCCTTAACTAATTTAACCTCTGATATATCACTGCTAGAAGCAGTTAAACCTTCAGTTAAAGTTAAAGTCTTAACCTTAATAGCTTCGTTTGCAGTTGCAAATCTGATTTCTCCCAAATAGCGATCAGCTTCGGTCTGAGAACCAGCTAGTAAGAAAGAATCCTTGTTAGCCTTAGCGTCAGTTGTATATAACTCAACAGTTAAAGTGCCGGCTTCAGCAGTGGTAACTACTCTAGAGTATTCCGTGCTAGCCAAGCTAGGCGTAACAACGCTATTTCCATCAACTGATCTAACAGACATATCACCGGTAGCGCCAACCTTTAATTTGAAGTCGCCAGCGGTAATAGTAGATGCAAAGCTAGCCTTAACAACTAAATCATACTCTGCTCCAGCAGGAACAGTATAGTTAGCAGTGTCTAGGGAGCTGAAACTGATAGTTCCCTTTGTTGATGTAGAGTCATTAGCAATCT
>CAZEWP010000033.1:0-3676 GCA_964516285.1 uncultured Saccharimonas sp. (SeqCode) | reverse complement strand
GAAGTTAGAGTTTTTAGTTTATGGTAAAGCTGTTTTTCCGGAGTATCTTCGAGAACTTAAAAAACTAGTGGCTGACAACCAGTGGAGTTTTGTTAAATTTATGGGCCCAACCAATGACGTGCCTAGAGCCTTAGCTAAAGCAGATATTTTTATCTCGCCCTCTGAAACCGAAGGGTTTGGCATGAGTGTCTTAGAAGCAGCGGTAGCTGGCAAGCCAGTCATTGCTACTAAGGTGGGGGCCATTCCAGAAATTATTAAAGACGGGGTCAGTGGTTTTTTAGTGGAGTATAATCAGCCAGAACAAATTTATCAAGTGGCTAAGAAAATCTTAGATAAAAACTTAGTGGCTAGTTTTGGTCGGCAAGCGCAAAAACAAGCTAATCAAAGATACGATTTACCAACTATTAGCGAACAGTATTACCAGCTTTACCAAGAAATTATTAAAAAATAATTACCATTTAATGTCGCGATTGAATTTGTCGATCATAAAGCGATAAACAGTTAAGAATGGTTTATAGAGATTAATTTTATAAAGAGTGCTAACAATACCAAACTTTAAATTAGGGCTTTTAGATTTAATGATATGGCTGAGCTTAGTGTAGTGATTGGTTCGCCAATCTGCGAAGTTTTGATCCAAGAAAACTTGGTTAGCCTGAAAAACCTGTTTGAAAGTCACCTTGTTATAGGAGGCTCGATACATTAAAGAAATACCAAAATGAAGCAAAGCCATGGCGCTTAAAACTGGCATAAAAGTTTTGGATCGCTTGTCTTGCTGGTAAATCTTTTTAACCTCTAACATAGCCGGATAAGTGGAGTCGAGTTGTTCTTGGCCGATAGTGTTCATAATAGAAGTGCCACGAACCATATAGCCGATCAAATTATCTTCAATGAACGAGATTTTTTGAACATTAAGATAGGTTAAGAGTAGAAACATCATATCATCTAGCACACGAGGTGGACTTGAGAGGTTTTGAATATTCTTCAGAACTTTAGCTTTATAGATTTTGTTCCAAGGAGCGCCATTAATAGCTAAGAGATCATCGGTGTTTTCACCAATAATGATGTCGCGTCGTTTTTGGCACATTTCATTGGAGTAGACTTTACCAGTTTCTAGATCAATCCGACTAAACCCACAAACCACAATGTCGGCTTCGGTTTCCTTAGCCCCCTGATAGAGTTTTTTGGCATAGCCAGGTTTGACGTAATCATCAGAATCTAGAAAACCAATATACTCACCTTTAGCTTTTTTAATACCATCCATCCGACCTCGCCAGACACCTTCGTTTGGTTTGTCGATAATAACAATTTTATCGCCATATTTTTTATGATAGCGCTTTAAAATTTGCAAGGAGTTATCTGGTGAGCCGTCATTAATACAAATTAATTCAATTTCTTTTAAGCTTTGGCTAACTAACGAGTCTAAACATTTTTCTAGATATTGTTCAACCTTGTAAACGGGAATAATAACACTTAGTTTAATATTAGTAGCTTTCCTCATATAACTCCTTTACTTGTTCTAAAGCTCTTAAAACTACTTGATCCATATTGTAATATTTGTATTCAGCTAATCGTCCGCAGAGAATTAGGTTTTTGATCTTTTTAGCTTCAGCTTGATACTTTTGGTAAAGCTGATCGTTTTCTTCGTTATTAATCGAGTAATAGGGAATATTGGTGCCGTCATAAGGTTTTGGAAATTCTTTTAAAATAACAGTAGTGTTTTTAAGAGATTGTTTGGTTAGATATTTAAACTCAGTGATGCGGGTGAACTTATAGTCATTAGGGTAGTTAACGACGGCGTTAGGTTGGTAGTAATTCATTTTAATAGTTTGGAAGCGAAAGTCTAAAGACCGATAGGGCAACTGTCCAAACTTGTGATTAAAAAGTTCGTCAATCTGGCCAGTGTAAATTAATTTTCCCTTAAAAGGTTGGCCTTGAAAGGTAATTTCTTGGTTTTTAATTTGTAAAACTTGTTGGGCTGGAGTTCTTAGTTTAACTGTGATGTTGGGGTGATTAAGGAGGTTCTCAAAAATTTCGTTATAGCCATTTTTTGGCATAAATTGGTAGCTGTCTTGAAAGTATTTATGGTCATGGCTCAACAAAACTGGTACGCGGTTAATTACCGAGCGATCAATTTTTTCAACAGGAATCCCCCATTGTTTGGCGGTGTAGTTAGCAAAAACTTTGTCGTAAACAAAGCGCCCTAGCTCGCTAATTGTTTGGTTAGGGTGTTGCATTAAATCTAAGACTGAGACTTTAACCTCATTAGGAAACTCTTTTTCTAAAGCTTTAATGATTTGTTGGCTTTTCTTAGCAGGAAATAAAAGTTCAATGGCGGTGTAGTTAAAGGGTATAGGCACTAACTGTTTATTAATTTGGCCAACTACGGCGTGTTCATAAAAAAACCATTCGCCAAAAGCAGTTAGGTAGTCATAAACCTCTTTAGAGTTAGTATGAAAAATATGAGGACCATATTTATGAATCCGCAGACCATTTTTTAAGGTCTCTTCATACATATTACCGCCAAGGTGGGGGCGTTGTTCTAAGACTAAAACTTTTTGCTGACGACTGGCTAGTTGTTGAGCCCAAACTGCTCCGGCAAAACCAGCTCCAATAATAATGGCGTCATAGTTACTATTTTTCATTGTTATATCCTCCTGGGTTGTTAGATTGCCAACGCCAAGAGTCTTGGCAGGCCTGGTCAATAGTTTTTTCAGCTTGCCAGTGAAGTTCTTGTTTGGCCCTGTTAGCTGAAGCATAGCAGGTGCCAATGTCACCTGGTCGGCGATCGATAATTTGGTAGGGAATAGTCTTTTGACTAGCTTTTTCAAAAGCCTTAATTAATTCTAAGACGGAAGTGCCTTTACCGGTGCCAAGATTATAGACATTGACTCCGGGTTTAATGTAATCTAGGGCGGCTAGATGTCCTTTGGCGAGATCAACAACATGGATATAGTCTCTGACGCCAGTTCCGTCAGGTGTATCATAGTCATCACCAAAGACACTAACTTGTTGCAGTTTACCAACCGCCACTTGAGAGATATAAGGCAGGAGGTTATTTGGTATATCGCTGGGGTCTTCACCAATTAAGCCACTTTCATGAGCGCCAATTGGATTAAAGTAGCGCAAAATCGTAATAGCCATATTAGGGTCGGCTTTGGATAAATCATTTAAAATTTGTTCAATGATGTATTTAGATTGTCCATAAGGGTTAGTGATACCGACGCCGGTTGGTGTCGCTTCTCTAAGCGGTAGTTCTTGGGGGTCACCATAAACAGTCGCGGAAGAACTAAAGACCAGTTTTTTTACTTTAAATTTTTGCATAGTTTCCAGCAAGACAAGGGTAGAATAGAGATTATTGTCATAATACTCTAAGGGTTTTTGAACCGATTCACCAACCGCTTTAAGACCAGCAAAATGAATCACGGCGTCAAAGTTTTGATCCTTAAATAGAGCTTCCAGTTTAGATCGATCTCTTAGATCTATCTCAAAAAATGGGATAGGTTGTTTAGTAATGGTTTCGAGGCGATGAATCGCTTCGGGGCTACTATTAACGAGATTGTCGGCGACAATCACGCGATGCTGTTTAGCTAAAAGTTCCACCACGGTGTGGGAACCAATATAGCCAGCACCTCCAGTGACTAAAATGTTCATAAGTTTAGTATAGCAAAAAAAGGGC
>CAZEWP010000032.1:4017-4281 GCA_964516285.1 uncultured Saccharimonas sp. (SeqCode) | reverse complement strand
AATGTCTTTGGCGGTGACTGGACCTGCACCTTTTTTCTCAAGTCTTAATTCAACTGGTTCATCAGTATGAACTACAAAGCGAACATTCTTAAGATTAAGCATAATGTCTACGACATCTTCTTTGACGCCAGGGACGGTTGTAAACTCATGAGTGACTCCTTCAATTTTGAAGGCGACAATTGCCCCGCCCTTAATACTAGATAAGAGCACTCTTCTTAAGCTATTGCCGAGGGTGTTGCCATAGCCAGCGTGCAAAGGTTCAAT
>CAZEWP010000032.1:0-4007 GCA_964516285.1 uncultured Saccharimonas sp. (SeqCode) | reverse complement strand
TTTTGCTCCTCAACACTTTTTAGGGCTGGGTTATGGATTGCTTTTATTGCCATTATTTTTACTCCTTTTTCCTTTTATTTTTATCGAGAATAATACTCTACGATTAATTGTTCTTTAATATCGCTCTCTGCTTCTTCGCGGGTTGGTAAGCCGGTAATCTTTATTGTCAGCTTGTCGAGATCTGCTTTTAGCCAAGACAATGGTTGTTGATAGGTATTCTTTTGGATTTCTTCAATTTGGTTGAAGTAACCAGATTTTTGGCTTTTCTCTCGAACAGTGATAACATCATCAGCCTTAACGCGAATAGATGGGACATTGACACGCTTTCCATTTAGCACAAAATGTCCGTGGCTGACTAACTGCCTAGCACTGCGACGGCTAATAGCTAAACCAGCTCTATAAATAACATTGTCTAGTCGTTGCTCTAGGTATTGGATTAAGAGTTCTCCGGGTAGTTTTTCGGCTTGGCTCTTACGGGTGGCTTCCCTCATAAGGTTGGCAAATTGTTTTTCCATTAAGCCGTAAGTTCGGCGAACCTTTTGTTTTTCTCGTAATTGAGTTAAATAAAGGCTGGATTTGCCTTGTCTTGGTCGCTTGTTCGTTTGGTTGGAGTCTCCTTTTCGGGCAATTGCTTTTGCGGCTTTTGGATGCAAAATATAACCTTCTCGGCGACTTTGTTTAACGATTGGTGAAATGTCTCGTGCCATTTAAGCTCTCCTCGCTTTCTTTGGGCGGACTCCACCATGAGGAAGTCCAGTTACATCTTGGATACCAGTAACGGTAATATCATGGCTACTTAAAGCTCTGATGCCAGCATCTCGGCCAAGACCAACTCCTTTAACAAAAACATCCACTGACTTCATTGCAAATTGACCTTTTACAACTTCGGTAGCTTTTTCAGTGGCGATCTGGGCGGCATAAGCTGTGCCTTTTTTGCTACCACGAAAACCACAAGCTCCAGCGCTAGTTTCATAAAGAGCATTACCTTTTTTATCGGTAAAAGTTACGATAGTGTTGTTAAAAGTGGCTTTAATATGCAGTTGGCCAGCCGGAACTGATTGGCGCTGTTTTTTCTTGCCTTTAGTAGTTTTTTTGTCCGAGCTTTTAACGACTTGTTCTTCTTGTTTAATAGTTTCTTCTGTCATTTTCTACCTTCCTATGTTTTTGAAGCTGCTTTCTTTTGAGCGCCACCGACAGCCACACCCTTGCCTTTATGGGTTCGGGCGTTAGTTCTTGTTCTTTGACCTCGAGTTGGTAAACCAGCTTTATGTCGAAGACCACGATAGCAATTTATATCCTTCACACGCTTGATGTTGCCTTGGACAACTTTTAATAAGTCGCCTTCAGTAGAATAGTCATTATTAATAATTTCTCTAATTTTTTGCTCTTCACTCTCTGTGAGCTTGCTGACTAGTGTGTTTTCCGCCACACCAGCTTTTTTCAAGATCTCTTTGGAGGTAGTTAAACCAACCCCATAGATATAGGTCAAAGCAATAACTACTTGTTTTTCGGTTGGTATAGTAACACCAGAAATACGAATCATAATTAACCTTGCCTTTGCTTGTTTTTAGGTTTCATTTTATTAATTACCCGTAGAACACCTTTTCGACGAACTAAGATGTCACCGGGGCTAATTTTTTTAACGCTGGCACGAACTTTCATGTTTAAATAAAACTCCCGTGGTTGTTAAATTAATATTGTTTATCGTTAAGTCGGAAGGTGATTCTTCCCTTACTGAGATCGTAAGGAGTCAACTCAACTTCGACTTGATCACCAATCACTAATCGGATATAGTGCTTGCGCATTTTACCAGATATGTGGGCGATAATATTATGGCCATTCTCTAGTTCGACTCTAAACTGGGTGCTAGGTAGTAGTTCCACTACCTTCCCTGTTAACTTGATTACTTCCTTTTGACTGGCCATAAGCTACAATGAAGAATTATACATTAAATTACTAGTAATGTAAAGGGTAAAATGATTAATTATAATCGTCATAAGTTACCATTAAGGCGCGTGAGTTAATTTGGCGTAATGATTCTAGAGCAACCGATATAATAATTAGAAGACCTGTCCCGCTAACAGATAGCTTTGTCCCTGTTACACCGGTTAAATGGAAGAGAAGAAACTCGGCGATAAAAGGTAAAATCGCTATAAAACCGAGAGCCAATGAACCGAAAAGAGTCAACCGATTAGTAATGCTGTTAAGGTATTTTTCAGTTTGTTTGCCTGGCCGAACATTTTTTATAAAGCCACCTTGTTTTTGCATATTATCAGCAATTTCTTCAGAGTTGAAGATAATACTTGTGTAAAAGAAGGTAAAGATTACCACTAAGACAAAATAGAGAGCTGGGTAGATGAAAGCTTGTGGCGAAGAGCCGGTAAAGGAGCCAGCAGCCGGAGCTTGGAACCATTTTATTAAATTATTAGCGATATCAATCAAAGCTGGTTTATTGGTTGCTTTCAGAACTTGGCCAATAAAAGATGGAAATGATAAGAAAGCTACAGCAAAGATGATAGGGGTAACATTAGCAATAATTAATTTTATAGGTAGGATACTTTTCACTCCGCCGTAATTACTATTCCCCTGCACTCTTTTAGCATAATTAATAACTAAGATGCGCTGGGCTTCATTGATTTTAACTAAAACATAGAGAATAATAACCGAGGAGATGATTAATCCTAGTGATATCCAAAAAGCAGTGGGATCAACGGGCAGTTCAAACCAGTTAAAGACATTCATTTTAGCACCGGAGCGGAATAAAGAGCTCGCGATCGAGCCAATCATGCTAGGAAGTTGGCTAACAATACCAGCAAAAATAATTAAACTGATACCATTCCCCACGCCTTGTTCAGTGATAAGTTCCCCTAACCACATTAGTAGAATTGACCCAGCTGCCATTGAGGTGATAGCCATAACCCAGGAAGCCAAGGAATTATCTACAGCGGTAGCGCTTCCCGCTAAAACAGTTTGACGAAGAATAAACACAAAAGCACCAGACTGGATTAAAGCCATAGGGACGGTTATGACGCGTGTCCATTGATTAATTTTACGACGACCAGTCTCTCCGTCTTTGTTTAGTTCTTCTAGTTTTGGAATAGCTTTTGATAGTAACTGAAAGATAATTGATGAGGTTATAAAGGGGCTCATTCCAACCAGCATAATGGAAATACTAGTTAAAGCACCACCGGACAAGAGGTTCATAAAGCCTCCAAAGTCAGTCGTATTAATTAGGTTACTCACGACATTTTTTAGTTGGGTTGGCTCAGCCATCGGAACAGGTATGTGTGATAAAAAGCGGTAAATGACGATCAGTCCTAAGATAATTAAGACACGACGACGCATATCTTTGTTTTTAAAAGATTTAAAAATAATTTTCCAATCCATACAACCCCTCTCGTTTAGTTTTTTATCAATTTAATTAGTGGTGCTAAGCTTAGCTTTTTTGGGGACCTCAGTTTTGTTAAAGCTCCCACCGGCTTTGATGACAGCTTCTTTAGCATTTTTACTAATGCCAAAAGTATTAATGGTTAGAGCTTTACTGATTTCCCCTTTTAAGATAAGTTTAACTGGTTGAAAAGGGGTAGCAATAAAACCTTCTGCAAAAAGCGTGTGGTTGTCGACAATTTTTCCCTTAAAGTTTTGGAGATTCCCCAAGTAGATAATCTGGGCTGGAACTTTAAAGGATTTAAAACCTTTTCTTTTTGGCACGGCTGAAACCAAAGAGCGTGACCCACCTTGAAAGCTGGTTGGCATTTTGTGATGACCAGAGCGAGATTTTTGACCCTTAGTTCCTCGGCCAGCTGTTTTGCCGTAACCGGATGAAATACCTCGACCGACTCGCTTTAGGTTTTTAGTAGGCTCTAGTTTTAATTCATTATATTTAGTCATTTTTTTGCTCCTTTGTTTTTGTCACCACTGGCTTTTTTTTGTGGCTATAGCTCAACCACTCTTTTCTAGGGGCAACTTTTTTTAGGGCGTCAATTGTGGCGTAAGCAATATTAATT
>CAZEWP010000031.1:0-4348 GCA_964516285.1 uncultured Saccharimonas sp. (SeqCode) | reverse complement strand
AACTTCACAAACTAGTTCAAGAGATGAAACCTTTAGGTTTTTCCGACTATCTCAAGCTTCAACAAAGCGCCTTTTGTGTGATCTCAGATAGTGGCACTATTACCGAAGAGTCTTCACTATTAGGTTTCCCAGCCATCACTATTCGCCAAGCTCACGAACGACCAGAAGGTATGGATGAAGGCACTCTCATCATGACCGGCATAGATAAAGACACCATTTTAGACGCTATCAAAGTCGTCACCAGCACCAAGATGGCTCCAGTTAAAGATTATGACGCCAATCAAGTTGCTCAAAAAGTTGTCCGCATTATTATGAGCTACACTGGCTATATTAACCGCACCGTCTGGAGAAAAGACTAAACCAATGGCTACAATTAACTACCGCTATTCTGAGAAAAAAGATCTGTATAACAGTGGAGACATGGAAGCTGAGTTGTTAAAAATTTATAAAAACAAGCAACAACCAGAGCTGGCGCCTTATTTTTATACTGTAACAGACATTAGGGAAAATATTTTAAATTGGTATCCTTTTAAGAAAACCGGAACTATTTTAGAGGTTGGAGCTGGTCTAGGGGCAGTTACCGGTTGTCTTTGCCAAAAAGCTAAAAAGGTAGTTAGTGTTGAATACTCTAAACGCCGAGCTGAGGTTTTGTGTCATCGCCACCACGACAAAAAAAACCTAGAAGTAATTGTCGGTAATCTCCAAAAAATTAAGTTTAAAGAAAAGTTTGACTATATCGTGTTGGTTGGTGTTTTTGAATACGCTAAAAGGTTCTATCAAACCAAAAATCCTTTTCACGATTTCTTAAAAGATATGAAAAAACTCTTGTCGCTCAACGGGGTGATCTTGATTGCTATTGAAAATAGATATGGCATTAAGTATTTTGCTGGAGCTACAGAAGACCACTACGATATTAAATATAAGGGGCTTTATGGCTATCACGATACAGATGTCCAAACCTTTGGTAAGATTGAATTAGAAGAAATCATCAAAGAAGCTGGTTTTTTAGATTATAAATTTTATTATCCTAACCCAGACTATAAAATGACAGATGTTGTCTACACAGACCAACGTCCTCCATTTAAAACTGAGCTGGGTATGTTTAGTATCTATAATCATGGCGAACAAGAATATGAGTATGACTATCGGCAGGTTTTAGGCGGTATTATTGATAATAAACAATATGGTTTTTTTGCAAACTCATTTTTAGTTGAGATAGCCAACCACAAAGAAAATCTTAGTCCAGTAGTTTTTGCTAGGACTAGTCTTTACAGAAGCCGACCATATCAAATACAAACCATTATTAAAGATAGTCATAAAATAATTAAAGTACCAAAATATCCAGAGGCCAAGCAACACCTAGATAATATGGTCAAAACTCACGCTAAACTAAAAAAGTTAGGGCTAAGGCTTAGTAGCTTCACTAAAAAAAGTGAAACTGAATATCAAGTAGAGTATATTCCCGGTGAAACAGTTTATGAATATTTACAAAAACTAGTTGAGAAAAAAGATAAAGACGGTGTCTTAAAAGAACTAGATAATTATTATAATTATCTAAAATCTTTTTCTCGATTTAGTAAAATTAAGAAATTTGCTAATAAAAAAGAACAAAACTTTTTTAAAGATAAAAAAGCATATATTTTAAAAGAAAATCTTTTTGATGCTCATCTAGCTAACTTAATTAAAAATAAAGACGGCTATTACTTAATAGATCAAGAATGGATTAGTGATTTTTGTGTCCCAGTTAACTTTGCCATGTATGTATCGTTAATGTATTTTTTCCAGTGGGTTATAGGGGCTAAAAACCTTTTTTCTGAAAAAGAACTATACGGGCGATATAAAATAACGCCAAAAGAAAAACAGGTCTATGACAACATGTCTAAAACTTTTAGTCAAACACTTCAAAACATTGACATCCCAACAACTAAATTGGTGGGACTTAATAACCAAATGGTTTTATCAGATGCAAAAAACCAACAATTAAAAGAAAATATTTTACAATTAACTCAGCAACTAGAAGCCCAAAAACAAGAATCTAGTCAGCAACTAGAAGCCCAAAAACAAGAATTTGAAGCCAGCACCTCTTGGCGCATCACCAAACCTCTAAGATTAGCCAAGCTAACACTTGATACACTCAAAAAAGAAGGTGTTGTGGTCACGAGCAAAAAAGTAGTCAAGAAGATAGCCAAAAAGACTAAAAATAAAGGTAATAAAAAGAAGTAATATAACATCAAGGAGACCATCTATGTCAAAATTTAACCCTAAAGTATCAATCATTATCCCAGTCTACAATGGCTCTAATTATCTTAAAGAAGCTATTGATAGCGCTTTAGCTCAAACCTACAAAAACATAGAGATTATTGTTATTAATGATGGCTCTAATGATAAAGGTAAAACTGAGAAAATCGCTAAATCCTATGGTAATAAAATCCGTTACTTTAAAAAAGAAAACGGTGGAGTAGCCACAGCCCTAAACCTAGGCATTAAAAAGATGACTGGTGAATACTTCTCTTGGCTTAGTCATGATGATCTATACTATCCAGACAAGATTAAAAAACAAATCAGGTTTTTAGAAAAACTAGACAACAAGGAAGTGGTGTTGTATTCAAATTACGATCTTATTAATAAAGACGGCTTAGTCACGGGGAAGTGTAGACATGATCATGACATGCTTGAAAAAAAACCAATCTATGCATTATTAAGAGGATCTGTTAACGGTATAACTATCCTAGTGTCTAAATCTATTTTTGATGATTGTGGTAATTTTAAAGAATCTCTAAGAACCACCCAAGATTATGATATGTGGTTTAGAATTATGCAAAAATATAAGTTCGTTCATATGGAAGATGTATTAGCAAAAACTAGAATACATAGTGAGCAAGACTCAGCAAGTTCAAGAGCGGTGTATGAGGGGAACAGATTATGGATAGATATGATTAAAAAAACCAGTTCGGAGGAAAAACGCAAGACAGAGGAAAGCGAATACGGTTTCTATTTAGAAATGATCAGGTTTTTAGATAATACACCATATAAGTTGGCTCAAAAACATTGTGAAAAAGAGATAGAAAAAATCATAAAAAAAACTAAAGAAGGACTAGAAAAATATAAAGTTAGTGTTATTATACCATTTTTCAACAGAATAGACTTACTCGAAAACGCTATTGAGTCTGTTTTAATTCAGACGCATAAGAACATAGAAATTATATTAGTTGATGACGGTTCTAACGACAATTATCAAAATCTTAAGGTTAAATACAAAAACAATAAAAAGATCGTTTTTTATAAATTAAATAAAAACAAAGGCGCCTCTGCGGCTCGAAATGTTGGAATAGAAAAAAGCAAGGGAGATTATATTGCTTTCTTAGATTCAGACGATTTATTCTTGCCCACTAAAATTACGGAACAGTTAGCTGTTATGGTGGCTTCAAAGATAAATTTTAGCCACACCTCATATATCAGAAAGAGCGGTAAAAACAAAGAGACTATAGATACGACATGGATAAACGGTATAGTCATACCCAGGATAATCAGTCGATGCACGATTGCTACACCAACAGTTATGATAAAGAGATCTTTAGCTATAAAATATAAATTTGACGAATCTTTCCGGATAGGTGAAGATGTTTGTTTTTGGCTTAATATTCTTAAGATACATAAAATAGTTTCAATCAAAAATCCACTAACAATTGTTAATATTTTTAACACTACAACAGCTTTTAATGCCAAAAAAATGCAAATAGGGGTGCAAAATATACTAGCTTTTGTTATAAACGACCACGATTTAAAGGTATATAATGAAGAGGTTTATAGACTATGTAAAGACTACACCATATTATACGAAAAATCAGAAGCAAAAAGTAATTATAACGAAAACTACACTAATTATAGTGCTATCCTCAATAGCACCTCTTGGCGCATCACCAAACCTCTTAGATTAGCCAAGCTAACTTTTAATACACTCAAGAAAGATGGTGCTATACCTACAAGTAAAAAAGTGATTAATAAAATAACCCAAAAGGTTAAGAGTAAAACTATTAGAAAGTAATATAACATCAAGGGGACCATCTATGTCTAAGTTTAACCCTAAAGTATCAATCATTATCCCAGTCTATAACGGCTCTAATTATCTTAAAGAAGCTATTGATAGTGCCTTAGCTCAAACCTATAAAAACCTAGAAATTCTTGTTATTAATGATGGCTCTAATGACAAAGGTAAAACAGAAAAAATAGCTAAGTCTTATGGTAATAAAATTCGTTACTTTAAAAAAGAAAACGGTGGTGTTGCCACAGCCCTAAACCTAGGCATTAAAAAAATGACTGGTGAATACTTCTCTTGGCTTAGTCATGA
>CAZEWP010000030.1:2122-4391 GCA_964516285.1 uncultured Saccharimonas sp. (SeqCode) | reverse complement strand
AATACGTCTAGAAATTACTTATTCTCCAATTCGAAAACAGTATCATTCTAAAGACCAAAAAATAACCGAACCGGGCTATATCTTAATCCTAAGAGATGTGACTAAGCAAAAAAACCTCGAAGAAGAACAAGACGAATTTATCAGTGTTATGGGACACGAGTTAAGAACACCTGTCGCCGTGGCCGAAGGGACAATTGCCAACATTCAAGCAATCTTAGGAAACCCCAACGCCACCCCTGAACTTATAGCTAGCTCTATCGATACCGCCCATAAACACATCGTCAGTCTAGCGGGAGTTATCAACGACCTAACAACCTTATCTCGTCTCGACAGCCAATCCAACAGCACTAAAGAATTAATTAATGCTTTGGACTTTATGACCGAACTACACAATAAATATTCAGCTGAAATCGCCGGCAAAGGGCTAGCCTTTGATCTTGATATCTCTCCTAATATTGGTAAACTTAGCGCCAACCGTCAGTTACTCGAACAATTACTTCAAATCCTATTAAATAATGCTATGAAATATACTAAAAAAGGTGGCATAAAATTATCTCTCAAGAAGAAAGAAGATAATAAGATCATCTTCTCTGTGATTGATACTGGAATCGGCATCAGTCGCTCTGACCAAAAGCGTATTTTTGATAAATTTTTCCGAGGTGAAGATTACCGAATTAGAGAAACTGGTGGGACCGGTCTCGGTCTTTATATTGCCGAACGTCTCGCCCGCAAACTCGGCACCAACATAGAGTTAACTAGTCGCCTTAACTATGGTTCAACTTTTAGCTTTATTTTGAGACGATAGCTTGACTATTTTCTAAAAAAATACTATATTAAAACTTGACAGTCTGCTAATAGCAGACTATTTAAATAGGAGAAAATTGTGGGAATTACTAAAATTAAAGCCAAAACCGAAAAACAGTCGCCTGTTAAAGCGACTCCTAGGGTTAATAAAATTAAAAAAACTGACAAAAAAGAGAACAAAAAAACAAATAAGTTGCTTCTCGCTCTCAGTAAAAACAAGTTAATTCGTTATTTTATCGATTCTTGGAAAGAGCTAAAGCTAGTTCACTGGCCAAACCGCAAAGCCAACTGGTCACTAACTGGTGCGGTTATCTTGTTTACCGGTTTTTTTGTAATTTTAGTTATTTTCCTAGATTATATTTTCCAATTATTATTTAAGTTAATCGTGAGGTAAAAATGAAAAATAGATATGACTCTACTCGACAATGGTATGCTATTCACACCTATAGTGGTTTTGAAGATAAAGTAGCCAACAGTATTCTCCAAAAAATTAAAACTGTCGATATGGCTGATAAAATTTTTGACGCGCTTGTGCCTAAGGAAAAACAAATTGAAATTCGCAATGGGAAGAGAAAGATTGTTGAAAAAAAGATCTTTCAAGGCTATGTCTTAGTTGAGATGAACCTAACCGACGAAACCTGGTTTATTATTCGTAACACCCCCGGCGTAACTGGCTTTGTGGGGAGTGGTAACGAGCCAACCCCAGTTTCCGAAGCGGAAATGACCAAGATAAAGCGTCGTATGGGTGTTGAAGACCCAAAACATATGATTAACTTTAAACCCGGTGAAATTGTCAGTATCACTGATGGACCATTTAAAGGCTTTGACGGCTCTGTTTCTGAAATTGATCCTCAAAAAGGGAAAGTTAAAGTCATGGTTAGTATGTTTGGCCGTGACACATCAGTAGAGCTTGACGTTTTACAGATTACTAAGTTATAATAACCCCGTTACGCACGCTTCAAATTTAACAATTAAACTAGAAAGATTATTTTATGGCTAAAAAAATTATTGGAAACCTAAAACTTAAGATTCCAGCTGGTCGAGCGACCGCTGGCCCACCAGTTGGCTCAACCTTAGGGCAATGGGGTCTTAATATGATGGATTTCATCAACCCCTTTAATGACGCAACTAAAGACCTAATGGGTAAAAATGTTATTGTTCATATTCGTGTCTTTGAAGATCGGACTTTTGACTGGACCTGCTCTGGCCAACCTATTGATGATTTAATCGCTGAGAAGATTAAAATCAACAAAGGTAGTGGCAAACCACACTCTGACAAAGTTGGCAAAATTACTCGCCAACAATTAGAAGAAATCGCTGAAATTAAAAAAGACCAACTCAACGCTATTGATCAAGAGGGCCGTATTAAGATTATTGCCGGCACCGCTCGTTCAATGGGCGTCGAAGTTGTGTTATAATTAATTAAATAATAAAACTATGTTGGGAGGCCTTTGGCCGTTATTAC
>CAZEWP010000030.1:0-2034 GCA_964516285.1 uncultured Saccharimonas sp. (SeqCode) | reverse complement strand
GCTAGAAAGCTAAAACTTAATGTTAGCCCTAGCAACACCATCGCGGAGATTGAAACCGCCCTTAAGTCAGTCGAGCTTGACTCTAAAACTAGCGAGAAAGTTGAACAAATTATCAATGAAACCCCTGTCGATAAACCCCTTGCTAAAGCTGGCAAGCGAAGCGAAAAGCATCTCAAAGAAACTGCTGAGAAGCTAGCTAAAGAAGACCGCAAACAACAACCAGAAGGGGAGCAATCCACCGAACAAAAGAAAGGACCAACACCAATCCCTCGTCCGATTCTTGAACGCCGTGGTAAAAAATATCGCCAGGTTTATGAACTAGTCGACAAAACTAAACTTTACAGCCTTAGCGATGCTTTAGAGCTGGCCACCAAGACCAACCCAACTAAATTTGATGCTAGCGTTGAAATGCATGTTCGCCTAGATGTTGATCCTCGTCAAGCAGACCAAAATATCCGAGCAACCGTTATCTTACCAAAAGGAACTGGTAAAACTATTCGTGTAGCCGTGCTCGCACCAGAATCTGAACACGCAAACCTCCAAAATGTTAACGCTGATATTGTTGGTGATGATACCTTATTAAAAATGCTCGACAACGGTGAATTAAACTTTGATGTTCTCATCACCACCCCGCAATATATGCCTAAGCTTGGTAAATACGCTCGCTCACTTGGTCCAAAAGGCTTAATGCCTAATCCAAAAAACGGCTCAGTCACCACTAACTTGGTTAAAGCTGTAACCGAAGCCAAAGCCGGCAAAGTTGAATATCGCGTCGACAAACAGTCGATTGTCCATCTTAGTATCGGTAAGGTCTCTTTTGGAGCCAGCAACTTACTCCAAAACGCTGAAGCTTTCCTTAGTAGCTTGAAAGCTCAAAAACCAAGTAGCTTAAAAGGAAGCTATGTTAAAACAATTAATATTAGCACCAGCATGGGACCTAATATTAAAGTTGAAAATAACATCAACTAATTCTTTAATCATCTACAATCTAAATATCCCCTCATCAAAAGGGGATATTTAATTTAGCGCTAATATTTTTTATTCTTTGTCTTGGTCAGCAAGGCCTTTTTTGATACCTCTGGCAATCTCTTCGGTAGCCTTGCCAATTGAAGGAGATATCGTGTCGATCATATCTTTCTTAATCTTGCCAACAGTTGGTGCTATTTCCTCAATTGTCTCTGTTACAACTGGTGTATAAGTCTGGGTAAAGAAGCCAGCAATTCCACGGCCATTAGCCATTACTAGAATTTTTGAACCAATAATTACACCAATCACCATAATTATAAATCCGGGGAATATCGAAAAGATTGTGAGAAAAACCTTAGCTATCGTGCCGGGAACCCCATCAAACTCTCCAAACATGTTTTTGTTTTCGCCTTCTTGTTGGCTTTCGATATAATCTCTGTAAGCTCTTTCAAGTTCATTTCTGTCGGAAAAGCGAGCCATATTCTCCTCAGAATTATATCCATCTTGACGAATATCATGATTAGGGTATTGAGCGTCTACCCGAGCCAGAGCTTCTTGGTATTCTTCCTGAGTATGCGGAACAGCAACCAAAGAACCATCCTCCAAAATAACCTTTTTTTCGACATTTTTTTGAATTGAACTGTTGTTTTGTTTGGTAAATATCTCTTTGCGAACAAGACGATTGCCAAAATACATTACCGAACCACCAACCACAATACTTAGCACCACCACTGCCATACCAACATAGTTCATAACCTTGCGATTTTTTTGGTATTTTCCTTCATTAAAAATCTTTTTTTTGTTTGACCCCATTATTTTTCCCTCTTTTAAGTTTATAATGCTTATCATAAATCAACCAGACAAAAAAGTCTAGCCAACAAGGGCCAACAAGGGCCAACAAGGACTGTCCTTGTTTTGGTCAGCTTTATGTTATAATATGTTTTTTCTTGAGTGCAGACTGCGGTTAGTAAGTGCTATGAGCGAATATCCATAGACTAACAATAGGGTCATGTACTAGATTCCAATCCTTAAAGCAACACTCCAGCTCTTTTTAATACATCTTGTGGA
>CAZEWP010000029.1:0-4453 GCA_964516285.1 uncultured Saccharimonas sp. (SeqCode) | reverse complement strand
ATCGTAAATGTTTTATCTCTGGTGTGAGATGGAATGGCGTTAAAAACGTCTGGGGTGATGCCATAGCTATTGCCCAACCAGATGTTCCCGCTCCAGCCCCAGCTCCTGCTCCAGCCCCAGCCCCAGCCCCAGCCTTCACAGTCAATACAGGCAAAATGACTTACGCTCAATGGGTTGAAGCTTCTGACGGTAAAGCTAAAATTAAGTTCGGCACAGACACAGCTCAAGATTGGTATCAACTATCTTGTAACGATAGCAACGGCAAACTAATTGACGGAACATCCATTAAGATCCCTAACACTTACAACTCCAAAGATACTTACAGGTATTCTAACGATAAATACACTTATACTAATCGTAAATGTTTTATCTCTGGTGTGAGATGGAATGGCGTTAAAAACGTCTGGGGCGATGCCATAGTTATTGCTCAGCCAGATGTTCCAGCTCCAGCTCCTGCTCCTGCGCCTACTCCAGTCGCCACTGCACCGAAAACTGATAGCACGGCTGTCGCTAAAAAACTTGCGACACTCACAACTAATTTACTCAAAGCAGTTACCAATAGTCTTTTAAAATTATTAACCAGTAAAAAATAACCAAGGAGAAGCCAATGGCCACTAAAAAACCTAAACCAACCACTAAAAGACCAACTACTACTAAACGAGTTAGTAAGCCAACTAAAAAAGTAACTCGTCAAGCCATTGCTAAAAAACCAGTAGCTAAAAAAGTAATGGCTAAAAAACCAGTCGCCAAAAAAACCACCACCAAACCATTGGTTAGAGAAACTATATCTAAAAAGTCTGCTATTAAGGCACCAGTTGTCAAGCGAGCTGTTGCTAAAAAATCGCTTACCAGAATAATTACCTCTAAAAAATTCAACAAAAATAAGATTAACAAACAAGGTCTTCTGTTTGTTGGGTTAGGTGTGGTCGCTACTATTTTCCTTGGTGTTTTTATTCTACCTAATGTTTTAAAGAGCTTCACTAAAGATAAGCCAGTTTTAGGTGTTCGGACAACTGGCGTTTCTGCTCCATATACCGTTGAGCTTTTTGCGATTGAAGTTTTGAAAAGTATTGCCGAGAAAAAAGGTGTACCTGTTAGTGATGTGCTTACTTTTCCTCATGTCCATGCCTTGGTTGCTTTTGCTCTTGGAGAGGGTGGGGACGTATGTAATAAGAATGTATTTAATCTTTTCAATTCTGGAATAAAGCGCCCTGATTTAACTGTTGGCGGTATACATAACTCAAAAGGAAATCAGAGTTTTATTTCATTTGATGCTGGAGTTGATGCAATCGCCGACACTATGGTTTACGGTTATCAATCTCGTGTTGGTGATATTTTATCTAAAAAAAGTAGTACTGCGAAAGATTTTATGCGTACTTTAACATACTATACAGAGCATAAAGGAAACAAACCATGGGCAGGAGAGGACCCAAGTAATTTAAACAAGTGGTACAATGATCGTATCGGTCTTTTAAAAACTTGGGGAGAAAGTACTAATATTGGTTATGCCCGTGGAGCTACTACACAAATTGGGACTTCTACGTATGTAGATAAAGCGTATAAAGCTACTAGAGTCCCAGAAAAACAAGTTTACGATTTTAAAACCGGCAAACCTCTTCCAGGAAAAGAGTCAGTTATCACAGCAACGGTTCCACCTAAGTCGTCTTCGCCTTCAGCATCGACGCCAGCTTCTATCCCAACCTTCACTGTCAACACAGGCAAAATAACCTATGCTAAATGGGTGGAAGCTTCAGATGGCAAGGCAAAGATTAAATTCGGATCAGACACCGCTCAAGATTGGTATCAACTATCTTGTAACGATAATAACGGTAAGCTAATTGACGGAACATCTATTAAACTCCCTAATACTTACAATTCTAAGGACACCTATAGATATTCTGACCAAAAATACACTTACACCAACCGCAAATGTTTTATCTCTGGTGTTAAATGGAATGGTGTCAAGAATGTTTGGGGCAATGCCATAGTTATCGCTCCACCAGATGCGCCAAAGGCTTCTACTATCCCTACTCCAGTCACCACTAACAAAGGTAAGATTACTTACGCTCAATGGGTTGAGGCTTCTGATGGTATAGCAAGAATTAAGTTTAAGTCTGACATCGCCCAAGATTGGTACCAATTATCTTGTAATGACAAAAACGGTAATTTAATCATCGATTCATCTATTAAGCTTCCTAATACGCTCAATGCCAAGGACAATTACAGATATTCTAACGATAAATATTTTTACAATAATGTTAAGTGTTTTATTTCAGGAGTAATCTGGAACGGCACAAAGAACATTTGGGGCAATGCCATAGTTATCGCTCCACCAGATGCGCCAAAAGCAACCACAACATCAGCAACAAAAACAACCACAACTGCACCAAAAACTGATAGCACGGCTGTCGCTAAAAAACTTACAACACTAACAATTAATTTACTTAAAGCGGTTGCTAATAGCCTTTTAACATCATTAACTGGTAAGAAATAACCAAAAATAACAAACAAAAGGAGAACCTAATGGCGACTAAAAAATCCATTAAAAAACAAACCAAAAAACCAATAACTGCTAAGCGGGCTACTAAGCCTGTCAAAAAGACAGCCTACAAAACAACTGCTAAAAAACCAGTCGCTAGAAAAGTAGTCGCCAAAAGAGCCACTAAATCAGTGGCCAAAAAGCTGTTGCTAAAAAGCCAGTAATAAAAAGAACAGTCGCTAAGAAACTAACAACCAAAAGAACAGTTGTTAGAAAACCAGTTGCCAGAACTATCTCTCATAAAAAAACAAACAAAGCTAAACTAAACAAACAAGGCTTAGTTTTTGTTGGTTTAGGTATTGTCGCCACCATCTTCCTTGGAGTGTTTATCCTGCCAAATATTTTAAAGAGTTTCACTAAAGACAAACCAGTGCTTGGTGTAGCGGTTTCTGTTCCTAATAACGCTAAAATCCCACACTCCTCCTTCAAAGACAAAAACTTCTATGCTTGTGTGATTGGTAACTTGAATAGTGAAAAGATCAACAACAAAACCAACCGCACTTTCAGTCACAAAGCGACTGACGCAGAGCTAAAAGCCCTAACATTGTTAACCTGCCATAATAGCTATAATACTCCAGAATCATTAAAAATTAACAGCACAGTTGGTTTAGAAAAGATACCTAATCTACGTCAGCTAAATTTAATATACAACAACCTTTCTTCAATCAATCTCACCAACCAAAAAAACTTAATTTACCTTGGTCTATGAGGTAACAACCTTTCTTCAATCAACCTCACCAATCAAAAACAACTAATAGCGCTTAATCTTAATGACAATAAATTCAATTCAATCGACCTGACTAACCAAAAAAACTTAACTAGTCTTGACTTGTATAAAAATAACCTTTCTTCAATCAACCTCACCAATCAAAAACAACTAATAACACTTAATCTTAATGACAATAAATTCAATTCAATCGACCTAACTAATCAAAAAAACTTAACTAGTCTTGAATTAGACAGTAACAACCTTTCTTCAATCAACCTCACTGACCAAACCAAATTGACTTCTCTTCGCCTATCCAACAACAAACTCACTTCAATTAACTTAACTAACCAAACCAGATTGACTTCTCTTAATCTATCCAACAACAAACTCACTTCAATTAACTTAACTAATCTTAAAAAACTTGGAGGTTGGGGGACTGGAGTTAAAGGGAACCCTTTCTCCCCACGGAAAGTCAGAATGCTAACTTCTAACTACGCCTATTCAGGGGATTATATTAATGTCAACACTCTCAACCGAGAGACAATTCTTAACAACATTTACCCCTTCGCCTCTAAAATAAAGATTAACAAATATATAGTGACCGCCTCTGGCTCTAAGGTCACCAGTGGCACCTACAAGAATGGCGACAAGGTGGTAGTTGAAGCACTAGGTGTTAAAGAAGAGCGCCCTATCTGGGTCACTAATCCATCTAATCCAGGTAAAATTACATCAGCTACTTGGGACAGTATTAAAAACAGCCAAGCTGGTATTAAATTTAAAGCTACTGGTCATAACCAAGAATGGTATCGCTTTACTTGTTATTATAATGGTAAAATAACTGTTGACCGAACAATTGCTTATTACCAAGATAACGTTAAAAGAGATGGTTACAATTACTCTACTAAAATTGACTATCCAGTGCCTAGTCGTAATTCAGGTGTTGCTTGTTTTGTTAGTGGCGGTATTAAAATTAATAATAAAAATTATTACACCCCAGCCTTAACAATTAAGTAGTTAACCGCAGTTGACTAGTTATAGCCTCCATCAGCACCCTCTCAATTGAGAGGGTGCTTTGTCGTTACTAGGGTGTGGAAAAAGATTGGGCTTTAAGGTATAATGTTCCAGATATGTCTAAGACAATTAAGGTCGTTGGTGCACGCGAGAACAACTTAAAAAATATTAATTTAGAGATCCCACGAGATAAA
>CAZEWP010000028.1:0-5694 GCA_964516285.1 uncultured Saccharimonas sp. (SeqCode) | reverse complement strand
GCTGAAAATAAAAACTCTCAAATTGTGCAAGCCCAACAAAAAGTTAACTATAATGTTCTAACATTAAAAGAACTAACCAGTGAAGAAAAAGATAACTTTTTAGCGTATCTTGGTGGTAGCTCTAAACCTAATCAGATTCTAATCTATCCTAGGAGTTTTAATGAGAAAGATAAGGTTACTAAGTATCTAGAGGAGTATAACCAAGGTAAAGATTTAAAAGACCAAATTATTCACACCGACTTAGCTCTGACGATTTCCTCTTTAACCCGTAATATTATGGATGCCATAACAGTTGTTTTGGTGGCTTTTGCGGGAATGTCACTAGTGGTTAGCCTGATTATGATTAGTATTATCACTTATATTTCTGTCTTGGAGAGGACTAGAGAGATTGGAGTCTTAAAGGCTTTAGGGGCCAGGAAAAAAGATATCACTCGAGTTTTTGACGCTGAAACTTTTATTATAGGGTTGCTATCTGGAGTGCTTGGGATTTTAGTCGCTTTAGTCTTAACTGTTCCAATTAATAAAATTATTTACCAACAAACACAATTAGCTAATGTTGCTAGTCTGCAAATTCTTCATGCTGTGGGGTTGATTATTTTGAGTACCACTCTAACAGTCTTAGGGGGGCATATCCCAGCTTTAATGGCCTCTAAGAAAGATGCCGTTGAAGCTTTGCGAGCTGAGTAATAATGTTTAAGTTAAAGGCAAATTATCAGCCAGCTGGTGATCAGCCTCAGGCTATTGAGCAACTAGTAGCTGGGCTAGAACAGGGCGATAAGGAACAAGTTTTACTAGGGGTGACTGGCTCTGGTAAGACTTTTACGATTGCCAATGTGATCGAGAGAGTTCAAAAACCAACTTTAGTTTTAGCCCATAATAAAACTTTAGTGGCCCAGTTGTATACTGAGTTAAAAGCTTTTTTCCCAGACAACGAAGTCCATTATTTTGTCAGTTATTTTGATTATTACCAACCAGAAGCTTACATCGCTCAGACTGATACCTATATTGAAAAAGATAGCAAGATTAATGAAGAGATTGACAAGCTCCGTCATTCAGCCACTAATGCTTTATTAACTAAGCGAGACACTATTATCGTAGCTAGTGTTAGTTGTATCTATGGAATAGGTTCACCGGATAATTACAACGATTTAGCTATTCATCTGCAGACTGGTGAGCGACACTTAAGAGAAAAATTATTGCGCCATTTGGTGGATATCCAGTATCAAAGAAATGACTTGTCGTTTGAACGGGGGACCTTTCGAGTTCGGGGAGATGTTTTAGATGTCTATCCCTCTGGTCAAGATACAGCTTATCGAATTGATTTTTTTGGAGATGTAGTTGAGAGATTAAGTGAGATTAATCCTTTAACCGGCGAGGAGCTGAGACGGCCGAATAGGATTACTGTTTTCCCAAGTAGTCACTTTGCCACTCCAAAAGATCGGATTCCGCGGGTCGTCGAGCAAATAAAAGCCGAGTTTCAAGAACGATTACAGGTTTTTGAAGATAATAAGCAGTATCTAGAGGCTCAACGGTTGTCTCAGCGCGTAAAATTTGATATCGAGATGTTGGAGCAAACTGGTTTTGTAAAGGGAATTGAAAATTATAGTCGCTATCTGACTGATCGAGAACCGGGTGAGCAACCAGCCACGCTGTTAGATTTCTTTCCAGATGATTTTTTATTATTTATTGATGAAAGTCATATGACCTTACCACAAGTTAGGGGTATGTATAACGGCGATCGAGCTCGTAAAGAAACCTTAGTGGAATATGGTTTTCGTTTACCGTCAGCTCTAGATAACCGACCGCTAACTTTTCAGGAATTTGATCGACATATCAATCAAGTTGTTTATCTGTCGGCCACACCTGGAGAATACGAACTATTGAAATGCCCAAAGCCAGTTCAGCAAATTATTCGCCCTACGGGATTGATTGATCCAGAAGTGATAGTTAGGCCGGCTGAATATCAGATTGATGATTTAATCCATGAGATAAAATTAAGAGTGGCTAAAAAACAACGCGTTTTAGTGACGACCTTAACGAAGCGCACAGCCGAAGATCTAACTGTTTACTTGCAAGATTTAGAAATTAAAACGGCCTATATTCATAGCGAAGTAGAGACTTTAGAGCGGAGTGATATTTTGCGAGATTTACGAACGGGTGTCTACGATGTCTTGGTGGGGATTAATCTTTTACGAGAGGGTTTGGATTTGCCAGAGGTTAGCTTGGTAGCAATTTTAGACGCTGACAAAGAGGGTTTTTTAAGAAGTGCGAGTGCTTTAATTCAAACAATTGGTCGGTCGGCTCGGCATGTCGATGGTCAGGTGATTATGTATGCTGACAAGATGACTAAATCAATGCAACAAGCCATCGATGAAACTAATCGTCGCCGAACCATTCAAATTAACTACAATCAGAAACACGAGATTACGCCAACTTCAATCTCTAAAGAGATTCAAGACGGGTTAAGAGCATTAATTCCAAAAACTGATCAAGCTAGGCCAAAGCTAGCTATTAATAAAATACCGAAAGAGGAATATCCAAACTTAATTAAAGATTTAACAGCCCAGATGGAACTAGCTAGTGCTAACCTAGAGTTTGAAAAAGCGGCGTTTTTACGAGACGATATTTTACTGTTAAAGAATAATTTGTAAAAAAATCAATATAGTTTATGACATAGTGACTATTATCTGTCTATGATATTTTTTAGCATATCAATAAGTTAAAGATTGATACTAGGTTGTTTTTATCCTTACATCAGACGCAGTTAACTCGATGATTTTGGAATTTTTCAGATAGTATATCTGGATAATATGTAGTTGATTTGATTAATTCCGATTAGGGTATAGAATAAAACACTAAGCTGTTATGGTTAGTGTTTTTCTGATTAGCCCTTTTTTAGGTTTTATTATTTAATCAATCAATTCTTTAAGGTATAATAGAGAGCATGATAAAAATAACTCGACAGGATATTTTACACTTAGCTCAATTGTCCAGCTTAAATCTTTCTGAGACAGAAGTTGACAACCTAGAAGTAGATCTTAATAAGATTATTGGTTATGTTAATTTGCTAAACGAGCTTGACACCAGTCAAGTGGAACCAACCTATCAGGTGACTGGTTTAGAAAATGTTTGGAGAGAAGATAATGTGGCGCCAGCTAAAGTCATCCCCGACCAGCTAATAGCTCTGGCGCCTAATAGTTTTGAACATCAAGTTAAGGTTCAGAAGGTTTTATAATGACAATAAACGATATTTTGCAAAAAATTAGAAAGACTTCAGCTGAGAAGGTTTTGGATGAGATTTTTTCCGAGATAGAAAAGTTTGACGATTACCACGCTTTGCTGAGCTTAACCAAAGAACAGGCTCATTATCGAGCTAGGTTAGTTGATAAAGGAGAAATAAAGGGTTGCCTGGCTGGTGTTCCTTTTGTGGCTAAGGATAATTTTTTAGTCTTTGGCGCTCCTACTACGGCTGGTAGTAAAATGCTAGAAAAGTTTGAAGCTCCTCTTCAAGCAACAGCCATTGATAGACTAGAAGCCGAGGGAGCAATCTGTGTGGGAAAAGCTAATTTAGATGCTTTTGCTCATGGTGCCAGCACTGAAAACTCAGCCTTTGGGGTGACTAAAAATGCTGTTGATCCAACTCGGGTAGCTGGAGGAAGTAGCGGTGGATCAGCCGTAGCGGTAGCTTTAAAATTGGTCCCTTTTGCGCTTGGGAGTGATACCGGTGGTTCGATTCGTCAACCGGCCAGTCATAATGGAGTGGTGGGGGTTAAGCCAACTTATGGTATGATTAGCCGATTTGGTGTCGTGGCGATGGCCAGTAGTACTGATTGTCTAGGGGTCTTTACTAATAATGTTGCTGATGCTGAAACGGTGTTGACTGTAATGGCTGGGCGAGACAAGCAGGATATGACAACTCTTCCGGATTTTTTTAAGCCTCAAAATAAAACCTCACAGAAGCTAAGGGTTGGCCTAATTAAACAGGGGTTATCTAGTAAAATTCAGCCAGAAGTGGTTGGTGCAGTAAAAGATTTTATTAAACAGGTGGCCAAAGCCGGACATTCAGTTGAGGAAGTTGATTTGCCAATGGTTGATTCAGCTCTAGCCATTTATTATGTGGTTACATCAGCTGAAATCTCAAGTAACTTAGCCCGTTTTGATGGGGTGCGTTTTGGGCATCAATCTTCCCAGGCAAAGACCTTAGTTGATCTCTATGGTCAGAGTCGTGATCAAGGATTTAATCTGGAAAATAAACGGCGGATTATTATGGGGAGTTTTGTTTTATCTAGTGGCTATTTTGATGCCTATTATATAAAAGCCCAAAAAGCTAGGACTCTTCTCATTCAGGAATTTCAAAAGCTGTTTAGACATTATGACATTTTGGTTTCACCGGTAGCGCCAACCACAGCCTTTAGGATAGCGGAAAAGACTGATCCGGTTGAGATTTATCTTGAGGACGCTATGACAGTTCCGGCTTCTTTGGCGGGCTTGCCAGCGCTTAGTCTTCCTTTTGGCCAGGATAAAAATAAGTTACCGATTGGGGTGCAATTAATTAGTCGTCAACAAAATGACGCTCAACTTTTAGCCTTTGCTAGGGAAATGGAGAAAAAGAATGCTTAATTTTAACCACCAAATTATTTATTTGTTTGTGTTTATTCTAGTTTTTGGGGTGGCGCTTTTACTCTTTATTAGTTCTAATCGTAAGTGTGGCAAACAGCTTAATATGGATTATTTTAGGGCTAAATACTTAGACATAGAACATCAATTAAAAGAAACTGATCAAGCTAGTTACGCTTTGGCGGTGCTTAATGCTGACAAGTTGCTCGATAAGGCTTTACGTGATCGAGGCACAAAAGGAAAAACTATGGGAGAGCGTCTAAAAACTGTTAGTGAAAAATTTAGCGACCGTAATGCGGTTTGGCAGGCTCACAAATTACGCAATCGTCTGTCTCATGAAGTTGATGTCGCCGTTAATTACCAACAGGCCAAGCAAGCTCTACGGAGTTTTCGCCAAGCCCTTAAAGACTTAGGAGCTATTTAAAATGTTAGCTGAGAATATTTTAGACAAATATGAAATTACTGTTGGAATTGAATGCCATGTTCAATTAGCAACTAAGACGAAGTTGTTTAGTGAAGCTGATAATAACGACGCTGACAAACAACCAAATACGGTAATTAGCCCGCTTGATTTAGCTTTACCGGGTATGCTACCAACTCTTAATCGCTCAGCTATTGATCTAGCGGTTAAAGCTGGTAAAGCTTTAAATTGTGAAATTGCTAAAGTCAGTAGTTTTGATCGAAAGCACTACTTTTATCCAGATTTACCCAAGGGCTACCAAACAACACAAATGTATCAGCCGATTGTTTTATCGGGTGCGGTTAAGGCGCCTCTAGAAAATGGTCAACTAGTCACTGTTCGGATTCACCATGCCCACCTTGAAGAAGACGCTGGTAAGTTAACTCACTTTAAAGATTATAGTTTGGTTGATTTTAATCGAGCTGGGACTCCGTTATTAGAGATTGTGTCGGAGCCAGATATGCATTCGGCTGAAGAAGCCAAGGCTTATTGCCAAGAGCTTTATCAGCTACTGACTTATGCTGGGGTCACGAAAGGTGATTTATATAATGGTAATATGCGGTTTGATGTTAATGTCTCGGTGGCTTTAAAGGGGTCAACTAAATTAGGAACCAGAA
>CAZEWP010000027.1:0-5728 GCA_964516285.1 uncultured Saccharimonas sp. (SeqCode) | reverse complement strand
GAGTTAATTCTGGAAAACCAGTTAAAATTTGCCGTCCAAACAAGAATCGAAAAACCTTAAAAATAAAACTAATTATAGATAACCCCACCAACAGCAACCCCAAAAGGGAAGCTAAGCGCAAAGGATTAATTGAAAAGGAAACTAAACCATCCAGCGCAAAGTTAAAGAGCCGTTTGTAGTTCCACTTAGTTTCTCCGGCCACCCGGTTTTCAACCTGGTATTCAAGAGCTTTTTTATTATAACCAATCCAACTATATAATCCCTTAGTGTAGCGATGGTTTTCACGAAGCTGACAGAGCGCTTCAACACAGCGTTTATCTAGTAAACGAAAATCCCCCACATTAATCTGAACGGGAACAGAACTATTGATTTGTAAAAGTTTGTAAAAAAGCTGAGTAGCGGTTTTTTTAAACCAACTCTCACCTTCTCGATCAACCCTTTTGCCGTAGACATCATCATAACCCTCTTCCCAGTAGCCAAGCATCTCTTCGATTAGCTCCGGAGGGTTTTGTAAATCAGCGTCTAGAATAATTGAAGCATCACCAGTCACATGATCTAAACCAGCCAGCATGGCAATTTCTTTACCAAAATTACGCGATAAACTAACATACCGAAATCGACTATCTTCTTTGGCTTGTTTTTTAAGAATTTCGAGAGTCTTATCGGCGCTACCATCATCAACAAGAATAAACTCAAAATTATACTTAGCTAACTTTTTAGTTAAGCGAGTTAAGCGTAAAAATAAAGTCTCCAAAGAGTCCTCTTCGTTGTAAGCTGGAATGACTAAACTAATGGTTTTCATATTTTTATTATACAACAGGCTGACAAAACACCAACCAAAACCCAAGGTAATGTGCTAAAATAAATAAAGATGAAATACTTAAGCGTGCGCAATAAAGCGATTCTAAAGGAATTAGTCCGAGCCGACTTCAAGGTTCGTTATCAAGGATCAGTTCTTGGCTATGCTTGGTCACTCTTACGCCCTCTCTTTTTGTTCGCGGTCCTTTATGTCATGTTTGTCTATATTTTTCCCCTAGGAAATAGCATTGAACATTTTCCAGTCTATCTTCTAACGGGTATTATCTTATGGAACTTCTTTGTGGAATCAACCGGTATGGGCTTAACCGCCGTTGTCTCGCGAGGCGATTTAATTCGGAAGATTAATCTGCCCAAATACTTATTGGTTATCTCTTCGGCGCTTTCTTCTTTAATTAATCTCTTTTTTGGTCTCATCGCTGTCTTTATCTTTGCTTTATTCAATGGCGTCATCCCAAACCTATCTTGGCTACTAATGATTCCGATCGTTTTAGAGCTTTTTATCTTTGCCACCGGAATCGCTCTTTTTCTATCTTCCCTCTATGTTAAGTTTCGCGATATCACCTATATTTGGGAGGTGGTTATTCAGGTTGGTTTTTATGGCAGTATGATTGTTTTCCCGATTCCCTCTGCCCCCAAAGAGCTTCACAAGTGGTTTTTCTTAAACCCGATTACTCAAATTGTCCAAGACGCCAGATATGTGATGGCCACCAACACCAGTATCACGATGTGGAACACGGTTGGTTGGCTTCGCTCTCTAGTTCCGTTTGCTATTATCTTAACCATCTGTTTACTTGGTGTTGTTGTTTTCCGTCAGCGCTCTAAAACTTTTGCGGAGGATATCTAAAATGACCGAACCAAAAGTCGCGATTGAGATTAAAAATGTTTCGAAACAGTTTGTTTTACCGCAAAATCGAAATACCACTCTTAAACAGGCGGTGGTTAATATTTTTAAAGAAAACAACAAAACCATGCACCAAGTCTTAAGAGACATTAACTTTAATGTTAATGATGGTGACTTCTTTGGAATTATTGGTCGTAACGGTAGCGGTAAAAGCACTCTCTTAAAACTCATCGCTGGAGTTTATGAACCAACCGCCGGCAATATCTATGTCTACGGCGGTTTAACACCTTTTATTGAATTAGGTGTGGGTTTTAACCCTGAACTATCTGGACGAGACAATGTCTTCTTAAATGGCGCTATGTTAGGCTTCACCCGTAAACAAATGGAAGCTATGTATGATGAAATTGTCGATTTTGCGGAAATCCGCCCCTTTATGGATCAAAAACTAAAAAACTATTCCTCAGGCATGCAAATTCGTCTAGCTTTTTCAATTTCAGTTAAAGCCAACAACGATATTCTACTTTTTGATGAGGTCCTGGCTGTCGGTGACGCTAACTTCCAAAAGAAATGTGACAAACACTTCCTAAAGCTCAAAAAAGAAAAGAAAACTATTGTCCTGGTCACACACTCTATGGGCGACGTCATGAAGTATTGCAACAAAGTCGCTGTCTTGGATAACGGTCAACTAAGATACCTTGGCGACCCCCAAGAAGCTGTCAAAATCTACAACGGCTTAAACTAGAAAAAACTACCAATCTGGTATATAATACGGGCAATAGTATTTTAAGAAAGAGACACTGCGAGGTTGGATGTTTAAGGGCAAGGTTTTATTAATAACCGGTGGGACAGGTTCTTTTGGTAATGAAGTTTTAAAAGGTTTTTTAAATACAGATATTAAAGAAATTAGAATTTTTTCGCGTGATGAAAAAAAGCAAGATGACATGCGAAAACTCTACAATAATAATCCTAAACTAAATTTTTATATCGGTGATGTGCGAGATATTAATACCATTGATATCGCCATGCGGGGTGTGGACTATATCTTTCACGCTGCCGCTCTAAAACAAGTTCCATCTTGTGAATTTTTTCCACTAGAGGCCGTCAAAACTAACGTGCTTGGCACCGATAATGTTTTAACCTCGGCTATTAATCATGGAGTTAAAAAAATTATTTGTCTGTCTACCGATAAGGCCGCTTATCCCATTAACGCTATGGGCACCAGTAAAGCTATGATGGAAAAAATTATCATCGCCAAAGCGCGCCAATTAGGGCCTAAAGCTAAAACCACGATTTGTTTAACTCGTTACGGCAATGTCATGGGGTCTCGAGGCTCAGTCATCCCACTTTTTTATAAATTAATTAGAGAAGAAAAACCTTTAACCATTACTGATCCGAACATGACGCGCTATATGATGACCTTGAAGCAAGCAGTTGACCTAGTCATCTTTGCTTTTAAAAATGGCCGGCAAGGTGACCTCTTTGTGCAAAAAGCTCCCGCTGCCACTATCAAAACTTTAGCTAATGCTGTCAAGATGTATAAATGCTCTAAGTCTAAAACCGTCATTATTGGCACTCGGCATGGTGAAAAAGATCATGAGGTTTTAGTGACACGAGAAGAAATGTCTAAAGCTGAAGATATGGGTAATTTTTTCCGTATCCCAATGGATGCTCGTAGTTTAAACTATACTAAAGATAATTTCTACAAAGAAGGCGATGGTCAGATTGTTAAATATGAAGCCTATGGCTCTAACAACACTGAACTACTAGACGAAGACGGTGTGATTGAATTATTAGAAATGATGGGGGAGATTGAAGAGTGATATTATTATGAAAAAACCATTAGTTTCAATAGTTATTCCAGTTTTTAACGGTGAAAATTATCTTAAAGATGCAATTGATAGTGCTATAAATCAAACATATAGTAATTGTGAAATAATTGTTGTTAATGATGGATCATCTGATGCTACCGAAAAAATTGCAAAAAGCTATGGAAAAAAAATCCGTTATTATAAAAAAGAAAATGGTGGAGTTGCTTCTGCATTAAATTATGGTGTTGCCAAAATGAATGGTGAATATTTTTCTTGGTTATCACACGACGATATGTACCACAAAGAAAAAATTGCAAAAGAAATAACAGCGCTGCGAGAGAAAAAACTTGAAACCACCATAATCACTTGTGGTTATGCCAGAATAGATGAAAATGGGGATTTCATAGACAATAAAGCTAAAAAAATATATACCCCTGAAAATGAAAAATATTCTGATGAAGAACTTTCCAGGCCGCTTTTCGCATTACTTTCTGGTGGTTGCATTTTTGGTTGCTCATTACTAATTCACAAAAGTCATTTTGATAGGGTAGGAACTTTCAACGAAGCTTTGTTGACTAATGACTATGATTTATGGTTTAGAATGATGCGAAACGAAAGATTAATTTACTTAAGAGAGAATCTTGCATATAAAAGGATTCATTCTGAGCAAGACACTAATACAAAAAATGATTTTATCGGCAACATATGGTTAGCGTATTACCTTTATTGTGTAAACAAATTACCTGACGATGAACTTTCAATCGTTTTTGGTTCGCGTCAGGGTTTTTTTGACGATACTAAAAGAAAATTTGGATTTGATGATGAATACCAAACTCAATTATTGTCTGCTCAAACTCGAGATGAGGTACAGTATATTCTTTTTAATAAAACATTTAAAAATAAATATGAAGAGACAATAAATCGTTCTAACACAAAAATAGAAAACTTAAATAACGAAATAAAATCTTTAAAATCAAGTTATTTATTTAAAATATTCAAAAGGAAAGGAAATAAAAAATTATGAAAGTATTAATACTAGGTGCCGATGGCATGTTGGGTCACATCGTCAAGCTCTATTTTTTAGAGCAAGGTCATGAAGTTAGAGGCACATCGCTAGCCGGTCAATCAGACTATTTATTTGACGCTACTAAAAACCTAAAAGATTTAGAAAAGTTTATTAAAGACTTCCAACCGCAAGCAATTATTAACTGTATTGGTCTTTTAAACCAAGTGGCTGAAAATAATAAAGCTCTAGCCGTTTTATTAAATAGCTATCTACCTCATTATGTTGACGAGCTAGCTCGGCACTATAAAATAAAATTTGTCCACGTTTCAACTGATTGTGTTTTTGATGGTAAAACTGGCGAATACACCGAAGACAGTTTTAAAGATGCTACTAGCTTCTACGGTCAATCGAAAGCATTGGGGGAGCTTAATAATGGTTCTAGTATTACTTTACGCACTTCGATTGTTGGTCCCGATATTAATGATCGAGGTGTCGGACTCTTTCAGTGGTTTATGAATCAAACAACCGAAACCAAAGGGTTTAGTAAGGTTATTTGGACAGGCGTTACTACTCTCCAATATGCGAAGTGTATGGAACAAGCCATCACCCATAATCTCACTGGTTTGCGTCACGCTGTCAATAACCAAAAAATTAGTAAATATGAGCTTTTAAAACTTTTTAAAAAACACTTCAAAAAAGATATTAAAATTACTCCAGAAGAAGAAACTAAAAGCAATAAAAGCTTAATCAGAACAACTGACTTCGATTTTAAAATTCCAAGCTATGATCAAATGGTTCAAGAAATGGATGTTTGGGTTAAAACTCACCCAGAACTCTACAGTAAAAACCAAGGTGGCTCTCAATGAAAGTAATGACCATTGTCGGCACTCGGCCAGAAATTATTAAACTAGCTTGTGTTATTCCAGAACTAGATAAATTTACTGACCATACCTTAGTCCACACTGGTCAAAACTATGACTATGAACTAAACGAAGTTTTTTTTGAAGACATGGGAATTCGTCGTCCCGATATCTTTTTAGAAGTGGCTGGTGAAACACCAGCTGAAACTATCGGTAAGGTCATTACTAAAACAGATGAACTTTTCAAGAAACATCAACCAGATGCTTTATTAGTTTACGGTGACACAAACTCTTGTTTAGCTGTTATTTCAGCTAAACGCAATAAAATCCCGGTCTTTCATATGGAGGCCGGTAACCGCTGTTTCGATCAACGAGTCCCTGAAGAACTAAACCG
>CAZEWP010000026.1:5875-6015 GCA_964516285.1 uncultured Saccharimonas sp. (SeqCode) | reverse complement strand
TCTCAACTAAATAAATACCAGCTCCTGGTTGGTCTAACTTGATGAGTTTGCCGTTCCTGTTGCTTATCGAGAAAGTTGCCATCGCTTCACCTACTGGAATCAAGCTAAATTCACTGCTAGTTAATGAGACAACATCACCC
>CAZEWP010000026.1:5620-5865 GCA_964516285.1 uncultured Saccharimonas sp. (SeqCode) | reverse complement strand
AATCCTCTCTTTTTACCATTCTCAACTAAATAAATACCAGAATTATTAACAAGTTTTATGAGCTTACCATTAACCATCTCCATATTAAAAATAGTTTTGCCAAACCAGCTATTAAAGTATAAATAAAAGTTTCGATTGCCGTAGGCACCGCAAGCATCACCACTACCCCAGCCAGCATTCAAGGCAGATTGGTTTGGTTGGTAAGGTGTGTAGCGATAAAGGGCAGAGGTGGCTCTGTTTTGGAT
>CAZEWP010000026.1:4750-5610 GCA_964516285.1 uncultured Saccharimonas sp. (SeqCode) | reverse complement strand
CTTGCACGCCTATGTCTGATGAGTTGGAAACTTCATAGGACGCTGTTACGGTATCTCCCACATATAAATTTGTCCTGTCTGTGGTTAGCCCCTTAGAAAGAACTATAGAACTGTTAATGGCGGTTGTTGATCCAAACCAACTATTAAAATATAAATAAAAATTACGGTTACCATAGGCGCCACAAGCATCTCCGCTTCCCCAGCCAGCATTTAGGGCTGATTGATTTGGTTGGTAGGGAGTGTAGCGATAAAGGGCAGAGGTGGCTCTGTTTTGGATGTTAACAACAGAGCTACCACAGGCGGTGTTTGGATTATATAAAATAGTGTTTTTACCGACAGGATAATTAGTCCAACCACCATTTAAAACGGATCGGAATAAAGAAGCGGCTGAGCGGACTTGGTTAGTGAAACCATAATAATGGCTATCACAAAGAGCCGTATCAGGACAACCATAGCCAGTGGCTATTCTAAATTGCGTTGGGTCTGGCCAATCATCAGTCACGAGAGCTTGTTCTTTTTGGAGTAAAACAATTAAAACTTGGGGATTAATCTTAAACTCTTGGGCGGTGTCGTAGATAATTTGAGCTGAGGTCTTGCCGTTTTCAGTATAGTCTTTTAGACAGGTGAGAGGGATTGGCCAACCCCTACTGGCAAAATAGTCTCTTCGAGCGGTTGGGGTTGAGCCACGAGTGCCGTAATTGTCGCAAGCAGGCACTTTACTGTTTAGGAAAGCTTGGATCTGATTGACGTTCATGGATTGGTAATTAGCCATTACAACATCGTCCATAATACGACCTGGATCAAAGCCTGTGACTGGGGCGGATAAAGCTGGGGTGTCAAACGACAAAACAAAACTAAAA
>CAZEWP010000026.1:0-4740 GCA_964516285.1 uncultured Saccharimonas sp. (SeqCode) | reverse complement strand
TGAAACTTGGTTATTGATTGTTAAGATAAAACCAAAAGCTAAAAATAGAGATAAAATAGCCTTTAGTTTTTTCATAACTCAATCTCCTTAGTAGTGGTTAGAGTTTGATCGTTTATTATGACAACTAGTTTAATTGTCCATTTGCCGGGAGATAGATCTTTGGTGTCAATTGAAAAGCCTTCACATAAACTACTAGATGGTGAAATAGCAGTTTTAGCTTGAAATTCTTTAGTTTGGCCAGCTGAGTTTTGTAAAGTTAACTGACAAGTGCCTTTGTCGCTAATAATGTCAGTGATTAGAGTGCCAATTTGGAGCTGATCATCAATAATATTAGTGGCTGTAATAAATAAATTAGGGCTATTGGTTATTTCTTTTTCTTGTTGGTGATTGTTTTTAATATCAACGCCAGTTTGGATTTCTTCTTCGGTTGGCGGTTCATAGTTGATAACAGGTTCTTCTTGGATTTGCTTGATTGGGTTTTGGTTGTTTCTTTTGTTGTCTTGCCAACGGTCATACAGCCAAAAGGAACCACCCAAAAGGATAGCTAAGAGAATTAAGCTAATAATGAGAGTTATTTTGTGGTTTTTTTTAGTTTTTTGGTTTATTTTCATAGTTTTATTTTTTTAGATTTTATTACGCCTATAGTATAGCATAAGGGTTATAAAAATAGCAACAAAAAAATAGCTTTAATTATTAAAATTTCTCGAATATCTCGGACACTGTGAATAATGAGATGAGTTAGCTATTACGCCAAAAGTATCTTGTGTTACGAGCATTACCATGTATTACTAAATACCCGTTATCTACTAATTTCATTAATCTACGCTGGATGGTGCGTTTTGAAACACCCATTAAGATATTTTCTGCTTCAGATAAAGAGATGGAGCCAAATTGTTTAGCATAGTTTAAGATATTAGATTCAATTTTAGTGAATTTTATTTTATTAATATCTTTTGCAAGTCCGGATAAGGCAGTGACTTCAATTGCTAGTATTTTGGCAGATGATAAAAAACCATCTACAAAATAATCTAACCAAGTATTAAGATCGGCATTTTTACGACCGATGTAGTTGTCTGCTAAATTTAGAGCCTCATAATACGCTAGCTTGTCTATAGAATAGTAAGATTCCAATACTAATGAACTACGAAAGTCGTAACCCATGAGGCCTAGATATAAATTTGTTAATAGACGCGCTGTTCGCCCATTGCCGTCAGATAAGGGGTGAATGGCGATAAAGTGAAAATGTAAAATACCAGCCACGATAATTGGATGGGTATCGTTTTTGGTGTTCAACCATTTAAAGAGCTCATCTATTTCTCGCGTTAAAATTTTAGATTCTGGGCCAGTGTAGATAATATTATTGTTTTGATCGACAATATATATAGAGCTAACTCGTAATCTACCAACTTTCTTTATTGGTAGAAGTTGGTTGGTTGTTATTTTGTGTATTTGGAGTATGTCGCTAAGATTGATCGGTGATTTATTACTCTTGCGTTGTTCGATAAAGTCTAACGCTTTTTTATAATTACGCACTTCAATTTCCGCATATTGTTGGCGTGTTAAATGGTTCGTTCCAGATAATGTTTTTTCCACCTGCTTAAGATTTAGAGGATTACCTTCTATTGATGTTGAGCTGTGAGTAGCCTCTATGCTTGCCCTGTAGCGAATTTCAATCTCACGTTCCGGCAAAAGATAACTACTACCTATTTGAGTGCGCAAAGATTCAATCTCGGCAATTTTATTAAGTAGCTTATTGGAAATTGTGTAATTGGGCTTATACATACCTTGATTATAACATAACTCTTTTAGAATCGTGCCATTATCGTGCCAACTATCGTGCCATTGGTTGGCTGACTCGGTTCATGGACTTTGGTTAGTTTTTTAGTGTCTCACTAGTTAATAGTCACTCACTTCGTGCAAAAAAGTGTAGCTTAAGCACTAAAACTCGTGCCAAAAAGTGTAGCATAAGCACTAAAACTCGTGCCAAAAAGTGTAAAGCATGCTATGATTGTATCAAGAAATCTGAATAAAGGAGGATGATATGTATAGAGACAAAATCACAGAATTAGAGAAGTGGCAAACTAGTAAAGAACGGAAACCATTGGTGATTCATGGCGCTCGTCAGGTAGGAAAAACTTGGCTAGCTCGCGAATTTGGGAAAGCAAATTACGCAAAAATAGCTTATATTGATCTATTAAATAATCCTCGTATGAAGTCGCTTTTTGAGCAGGACTTAAATACGGAGCGCATTCTACAAGGCTTAAAGGCAGAGTCTGGGGTGGATATTACGCCAAACGACACCCTTATAATCCTTGACGAAATTCAAGACACACCCCTTGCTCTAACATCTTTGAAATATTTTTATGAGAATATGCCGGAATACCACATTATCGTGGCGGGGAGTTTGTTGGGATTGACTCTTAACCAAGACACTTCGTTTCCAGTTGGTAAGGTAGATTTTATGAATCTTTATCCGTTATCATTCAAAGAATTTTTACTTGCGCTAGGCGAAGAACAAATGATAAGTCTCTTAAATTCCAAAGATTATGCACTTATTGCTACTTTTCGAGATAAATATATTGATCTATTAAAGATTTACTATTATGTCGGAGGAATGCCAGAAGCTGTTAAGCGATACATAGACACAAAGTCATGGCAGGAAGTCCGCAAAGTGCAAAAGGATATATTAACTGCTTATGACAGTGATTTTGCTAAACATGCTCCGAACAATATTGTTCCACGTATTCGTCAAGCTTGGCAAAGCATTCCTGCTCAGCTCGCAAAGGAGAATAAGAAGTATGTTTATGGATTAGTTCGTGAAGGCGCACGAGCTAAGGAATATGAAATGGCATTAGCATGGCTAGAAGATGCGGGATTGATCTACCGGGTGTCGAGAGCAGAAGCTCCTAAAATACCACTGAAGGCGTATAAAAATTTAGATGCATTTAAAATTTATATGCTTGACGTCGGTCTGCTCTCTGCTATGACCGAACTCAGTGCGCAAACTTTGTTGAATGGCAATACTATTTTTACGGAGTTTAAAGGTTCTTTAACAGAACAATATGTGTTAGAGGAGCTAAAATCTGGATATGGTGGTGAGGTTGTTTATTGGTCTAGAGACGCCGGATCGAGAGCAGAGGTGGACTTTTTAATCCAGCAAGATGACCAGATCATACCAATCGAAGTCAAGGCAGAGGAGAATCTGCACAGTAAGAGTCTGAAAGTTTATATAGAAAAGCATAACTCTAGATACGCTATTCGAACCTCAATGTCTGATTACCGCAAAGAAAATTGGCTAACGAACATACCGTTATATATGATTAGTGAAATTTCTCGATAATTCCAGGATTAATAATATATAAACAAAAGAAATTATTAAAAATATTTCAGTAAGATATACAAAAACTTTTAGGCAAGCACAATATTTTACTTTTGTCGGTCGCTTCTTGGATTGAGCGCAAGTGGAAATATGGCTAAAAGTAGGGTAAAATTAAAGAGATGTTAAAAACAATTATTAAGAAAGTAAAACCGATAGCTAAGAAGCCTTTTCAGAGAAGGGCTAACTTGAAGAACCTGCGAGGTCAAATTAACAGCATTGCGGTGGCTTGTCCAGATTACCGAGGTGTTAAATCGGCTACCAAGGAGATGATACCAGACTTGGCGGAAGTGCCTCCACTATATTCTAAAATAATGGCTCGGCGGGTTGCTAAGGATATTTTGATTCATCAACCAAAGATTATTTTGGTTAGTGGTTACGCTTTGGGATATGACTTTTTAGTCGAAGAGTTACATCGGCTCGACCCTCAGTTGCGGATTTTTGTGCTGATTCACTCGGCTTTCATTTGGTTTGATATGTACCCAACAGAAAACAAAGTTTTTGAGCGATTTATTAATTTAGCTAAAAAAGGAGTGATTGAAAAGGTTGGCTTCTGTAAGCAAGACTTAGCTGAATATTTTGCTCGCCAAGGGGTGAAGAGTTATTTTGTGATGAATCGTTTTTACCCAGAGAAGCATAACTTTAAGAAACTTAATTCCAAAGAGATTAATGTTGGTATTTTTGGTCAAAACCAGTGGCACCGCAATATTACTAACCAAGCGGTGGGGGCTTTGTTGGTTGAGGGATCAAAACTACATGTTAATGAGATTTCCAAACACTTCTTTTTAGATAGAGAACGAATTAAGACTTACGGTATTTTGCCAAAAGAAGAGTTTTTAAAGATTTACCAGCAAATAGATATTAATTTATACATTTCTTTGACTGATTGCTTTCCAATGACGGTGATTGAAAGTATGCAGTATGGGACTCCTTGTTTAGTGAGTGACACCTCAGCTATTTATGACTTTAATCCACAATTAAAGAAGTGGTTAACAGTGTCAGCGATTGACGGACCATTAAAAATTGCTAAGCAGATTGAAGCAGTGATTAAAAATTATCCAGCCATTCAGACAGAAATTAAGAGTTATCTACCAGTTTTAAAGGAAAAAGTTGAAACTTCAATTGAAGAGTTTTTAAAATAATGGCTAAAAAAATTAAAATCTTGCATGTTATTAATAATTTGAAGATTGGTGGGGCTGAAAAGATTTTAACTTTGCTTTTAAAAGAATTAGCAAAAAGGCCAGACTTAGAATTACATTTAATTTTACTAGAAGGTGGTGGCCCATTAGTTAAAGAATTACCCAAAGAAGTTGCAACTAAGATCTTTACTTACCGTTTATTTTGGCCAAGGTTTTTAAGTTTAT
>CAZEWP010000025.1:0-6265 GCA_964516285.1 uncultured Saccharimonas sp. (SeqCode) | reverse complement strand
TAACTAACTTAGATGAGCTTGATTACTATACTACCCGTTGGCTTAATAACTACCACTACTACCGCCCACACAACAGTCTTCAGAATCTAACCCCAGAAGAATATTGTGCTACAATGAACATAACTATTAAACGACGGGAAGTGTCCACGATGTAGTGAGTATGGACATTTTCATTGAAAAACACCCTTAAATACCTTATAATTCTAATAGTCTTGGGGATTAGCCAAGCGGTAAGGCAACGGGTTCTGGTCCCGTGATCGGGGGTTCGAATCCCTCATCCCCAGCCAAGTCAGAGGATGCTGCTAATTTTTTCGCCGTTTTGGCGGAAAAATAAATTAAAAAATCGACGAAAAACACCCGCATCGAAATATGACAGAAAAAGAATTGAGAGAATATGATCTAGATTATCTTAGTGCTGTTTTTTCTATAAATAATCTTGATGTAGTTAAGGAAGAAATAGAGGATACTACTGGTGTAAAATTATCTGCTGAAGAATTCCGTCAAAGGCTATCTAATCCCGACGATTTACTAAAGACTGTTTACCCGAATTTACTGAAAGAATATCATATTACAAAAGATGATTTCGTGAGTTTAATAAATAATTTGACCGCCTAATATACGCCAGTACAATATTTATTTCTTAATCTGCTTTACAAAATTATCAAAATCACTCTCAAATAATCGATCTTGAATCACTCGGAATTTTTCAAACTCACTTTCGGCGTGTTGTCTGGCGATTTCGGCGGTAATTTTGCCGCCGTTTTTAAGAATTTGACGGTCGGTGCTTTTGAGAAAAATATCAAGGCGTTTTGCCCAATCACTCATTGTAGTCGGAATACCACGCAAGGCGCGGTCTTCGGCGACATCAAGATAAGCGTTGACGATGCGCTCCATAGAGCGTAATTCTTCCTTTTTTAGGTAATTTTTGGCAACAGAAACATCGCTTTTAACGATTTTGCCAGCAGGAGCATTTTCCCAAGTAGAAAGACCCATATGTTTTATTTTTACGTTGGCTCGTTCAACGATTAGTTCGGCGGCAGTATGCGCGTGGATCGCATAGTGAAATTTGTTTTGAACTGTGGAAAAAAAATTTTTAGCAGTTATTGTTTTGCTGTCATAATCGCTAGCAGTGGCAAAAATATCTGTCACTTTTTGGTAAAAACGACGCTCGCTAAGGCGTATCTCGCGAATTTCAGCGAGTAAATGCTCAAAGTAATCTTCATCAAAAAACTTGCCATTTTCCATGCGCTTGCGGTCGATAATATAGCCCTTGCGAGCAAACTCTTTAAGAACGCTAGTCGCCCATCGTCGAAAGTTCTTGGCTTGTTCGGAATTGGCACGATAGCCGATAGAAATTATCATATCAAGGTTGTAATAATCGACATCATATTTTTTACCATCAGTAGCAGTTGTTTCCAAATTGGAAACAACTGAACTCTTATTAAGTTCTTGGTCAGCAAAGATATTTTTGATGTGTTTTGATACCGCTGGTACACCAATACCAAACAAAAGGGAAATCATTTTCTGGCTTGCCCATAAATCGCCCTTTGTGAATAAAATATCAACACTATCAGTCTCATTCTCGCTGATAAATTTGAGAAATTGCATAGTTGAATTTTTGAGTGATAATTTCTTCATTGTTATTTTATTGTATCATTTTTACACATTCCGAGTTCTTTCTATTTTGGAAATATCTGAAAAGAGTTTATTTATTGCGGTTTTTTGATTAGGCGCAAAAAACCACACCGCCTTTGGCGGTTTAAGTTATAAATACAGGCACAACCACAAAAGAAAAATAAAAAATGGGTTTAGTTTATTTTTCAGTAGGATATAGGTTACTAACCAACCTTTATAGTTTTTAACAAAACCAAGCCGTAATCAACTAGTTTATTAAAATCATGATTCTCCATCCACTCCCTATAAAGTTGGTCACGATATTCTTTTTGTGATGGATAGCCCATATCTGGAACTGTGATAATGGGTTTTAGGTCATCATCCAAAACTACAGTCAACGCCTCCTTTAGGTAATTAAACTCACTTTCATTTAGTTTACTGACTGGTGATTCTTTGTCACAACGCCAAAAATAGGTAAATTGGAAGTGAAGACCTTCATGTAAAAATCCATCAATCGGCATTCCCCAAAAACCTTCTATGGAATCATACATAAATATTACGCATTCTTTATAAAAATAATGTATACGCGGAAATGTTGTGATACAAAAAGTAAATTTGTCCGACATCATTGGATAACCAGTTATACACTCTAAAGCCTTGCAGGCATCTACATATTTATCTTTAAAATCTTTATTCGCAATTTTAATAAATTTATTTAGTTTACTATTAGGGTTATTATTTTGTTCTAAAAGATATGGTCTTAAAATTTTTTCGGCTGATTGCTTCTTTAAGCCAACAATTTTATTAGCAATTTCTCTGTCAGCATCATTGTCTGTATTATCAATATTATCCTTACCCATAAAAGATGTCTTAACACTCTCGCGCCAATTCCACATATCTTTTTTAATATCGTAAACTATTTTATAACTATATTTCATATCAAAAGCATAAGAAAATTAAATGAGCCAATCAAGTTAACAAACTTAAGTGCATTAAATATAATACAAGCTAAACAAACATATCGGTGGTGAAAAAAAGAAATTAAAAATCTGTTTTTTTACTCTACAAAAAATTTAGCTTTAAAATTACTAATAATTATATCGTTAGCATTAGCTTGGTAAAGATAACTTAAAATACCACCTGACACATCTGCTGAATTAAGACTAGTAGTTTCAAAACTAGAAAAGTCATAACCTTGTTGTTGACCAAACTCAACCAACCAAGCTGTCATTTGTTTTATATAAACCGCTCGCTCTAATTTTTCTAGCTCATATAAATATTTCGACATTTCATCTTCTAGTGCTTCAGCAGAAGCAATATCAATTTGACCGTTCGCGTCTATATAAAGTCGGCTACAATTATTTGGCGCTGAACTAAAAACATTACGCCCTAAATTAACTCCAAAAACTCTTTCTGCCACCACTAATTGATGCAACTGCCAGATATCATGCGAAGTGATACAAACTGGTTTTTTAGCACTATTGTCTAAAACAGTAGCCACTGAGTAATAAGTTTCTTCCGTGTTGGCTCGTGTAGCTAAAGTGCCATCAGCCATCACTCTAGATTTATCAAAAGGTGAGTCAACTACTTTAACAGTCACTAATCTACCATTAATATCAACTTGTCCAGTTATGCCAGTAATCGGGTAGGCTGTTTCGCTGTCCCGAAAAACAACACTATCTTGAATCGGTTGAGTCTCACCAACAAAGCCACCAAAGATATCGTTAATGGCGCCGATTACTAGCTGGTATTCAGTCTCACCAGACGAAAACCCATTAGCGATTGAATTCTTTTTTTCAGTTTCGGAAGTTGGTCGATCACAAGACGCAAAAACAATTTTATCAGTCACAATAGCCCCAGTCGCGATAGCCTTAAAGGCATGGTAGGCTCGTTTAATATTAGATAAACCAGCCGCGGTTGGCACAACAATAGCTTCTAACTCTTCGGTTATTTTTTCTGGCTCAGACGAACAATCTAAAATCTCTTCTAGCGAGTTAGTCGGTTGTTTAATTTTTTCATCTAAGAATCCTAGCTTTTGACCGGTTTCCAAAAGCTTTAGCCGGTAAGTCTGTTTTGCTAATAAAGTTGCCTCATCATCCTCTTCTTTATCGTCATATTTTACAACCTCTTGGTGATAGGCGAGGGTGCCTCGACGACGAGTGCTTAAGCCGTCAATAATTTGGCTATCATCATACTCAATCCGACTAGAATCAGACAATTCTCTTTGTCCAGATTGATTAGGTTGGTTAGAAGAAAAAACGGCCTGTTTAGTTTCTAATAAGTCAGTTAGTTCTTGCCTCGAATACTTCAAACATTCTTTTGAAAATAAATGTAGCTCTTCTAGCTTCTCTGCGCTAGCAGACTCTTTAAATTGATCACCAGCTCGGTCAATCTTAAATTTTTCAGAATTAGACATTAAACATATTTTAACACACTAGAGAGAGAAGGGTAGCTTAAAAACCAGACCAAGTTGGCGGTTGCTCGTCAGCGGTCGTGTCTTTCTCTTCGGTGATCGAAAATTCGCTAGCAGTTACTCCTGTTGGTGTTGGCTGGTTGAAAGCTAGATCTTCGTCATTCGTTGTTTTGGGTTTTTTCTTTTGTTTGACAATAAAGGCCACCAAGCCAGCTATCGTTATTACGCCCACTATCGCACTAATAACTAATCGTGTCCAAGAAAAGTTTTTACTAGCTTGCCCTAAAACGCTTTCTAGTAAAACATATTCTGAAGCATGGTCTAATTGCAATTCAATATAACCATTAATAACTTTCACATCTTTTTGAACTAGTTCTAGTTTATTAGTCTCGGTATTAAAATAGTATAAATAGAGCAGTATACTCGTGGACGTAAATTTATCTGAAACAAAGATTTTTATACTGATCCCAGCTGGTAGTTTACCATTATGTTTAATGTTTATCGGTAGATGTTTTTTATCACCGGCTAAAGTCTTAAGCACAGCTGAGTAATTGCTTTTAAATGTAATAGTGAAATCAAAAGGATTATTAACGGCGTCTAATTTACTACCATTAATAGTGACCGAATAAATTGTCCCACCACCATTATTTACAATCTCGTAAATAAGTGTTTTGCCGGAACTAGCTAATTGCTTTAAGACTTCAACCGAAACCACTTTATTTTGTGAAGCTTCGGTAACAGAAATAAAGATTTGTGGCGTTCCGTTTTTGTCATTAATTTCAGCAATAATTTTCTCATCATCACTCTCAACTACCGTTCGAACTGGCTTTCTTTCGATATATAACACATAGATTTTTGTCTCACCGTTTTCAGCCGTGACAATTATACTAATTTTGTTAACACCAACCTCTAGTTGAGTCTTACCTTCCACTACCGCTGAAGATTTAGTATCACTTAATTTATATTTTAATTTTACTTCAGAGATATTATTCTCTACGCTTAGGTTGTAAACTAGTTTTTTACTATCAAAATCTAGTGACACACCTTCAATTGACAATGATTCTAGGGTGTTAATTTTAGATAAATTAAGCTCTTCGCCACTCTTGGGTTTTCTGATAATTGTGATGACATAAATTTGTTGACTACCGTTTTCAGCTGTAACTATTAATTGGTAAACATTACTCCCAACCTGAAGATCTTTTTTGCCAGCACCAGAGATAGTTGACCTTGAGTCGCTAGCAGTCGCTGAGATATTAACACTTGTAATATTATTCTCAACCGTACTAGTGTAGGACGTGCCACCGTTAAATTTAATATCGGTATTTGAAACAGCTAGCTCTTTAAGTTTATTATTTGAACTTCGATTGTCTGGTCGATTAATGGTTATAGAGTAAGTTTTTTTAGTCACACCATCTTCGGCGGTTACTATTAGGTAAAAACTATTGTTACCATAGTTAAGGTTCTTAGTACCAATTCCAGTAAGCGTTGCGCCCGTTACTGTGGTAGCATTGATTACCACACTGGAAGCGTCGACTGTTGCTGTATAACTGGTTGTTTCGGCATTAAAAGTGGGACTAAGACTGCCCGCAGAGAGACTTAAGCTAGCTAGGTTAGCATTGGTGCCTAGAATAAAAGCAGTAACACTTGTGCCTGAATCTGAACTAGTGAGAGGAATCACATCTGACCCGACCAGAACACCTGCCCCAGAACTACTTAAGGTAAAATCACCTGACCCTACAGCGGTAGATTTTGCAGTAAAAGTTAAAGTAGTAAGTATACCATTTCCCACAGCGTTAGCTGTAAAAAAACCCAACTTTACAACATTACCATCTAGATTATCCACCATAGTTGCCCCTATAGGGGTGGTGTGAGAAGCATAAGTAAATAAACTATCATTAAACCCAACATTATAATTAGCACTGCCTAAGCCATTACTATCCAGCCCTGATAAAACAATATTGACTGTAAAAGTCTCGCCGGCCTGAACCTTGCTCTTACTCGGAGCAAGCTTGCTGGTGAAGTTATTGGTTGCATTAATGTTTGAAACATTTAAAGATAAGGCTAAAAAGAGAAGTAGTGTTGTGCCTAAAAATACGCTCCATAAATTTCTAAAATTTTTCTTCATTTTTTATCTCCTTATAATTTTTCTTTTAACCCAACCGTATACAAAAGAATACTGTAAGCATCACTAGCCGTTACCATTCCGCTAGGATTAATCTTAGCAGCCTCTAAATAAGC
>CAZEWP010000024.1:0-6597 GCA_964516285.1 uncultured Saccharimonas sp. (SeqCode) | reverse complement strand
CGAGAGTTAGTTATGGCTAATGCCTAAGTGGAAAGATTGGGGATGGAATTCAATTGCCTACATCCCAACCCCAAACTTTCCATTTAAGGAGTTTTAAAAACTGTAGTTTCACCAACTGACCAATTAACAATATCACCGTATCGATCAAAGGGTGAAATCAAGTCTTCGTTAGCCGAAAAAGCCCGAACATTTTTACTAACAACATACTGAACAGTAGATTGAAACAACCCAATCGCGGGCACATCTTTCAGCCATTGTTGAGCAAAAATTTGATATTTATTAACTCGTAGGGTTTTGTCCGACTTTAACCTGGCAGTAGACAAGGCATCGTCAGCTACCGAACTATTATAGTTAGCAAAATTTAAACCACTGGCTTCGGTTTGAGAGGAGTGCCACCGGGCATAAACATCTGGGTCGGCCCCAATGACTATTTCGTCGAACAAGACATCATAGGCTCGAGGTTGTAAAATACTTCGAATCGCGTCTTGTGAAGCATCGTTGACATCAACTACTTTAAAGTTAACCCTGATGCCTAAGTTTCCCCATTGTTTTAAGACAAAGTCCGATAAACGCTCTAAGTTGCGATTAGCCATACTAACTACTGACAGTTGCAACTCTTGGCTTTCTTTACAGCGAATACCATTAGCGCAGACCTTCCAACCACTCTCGTCAAGCAATTGCTTGGCCTTTTCAAGGTTGTAGTCATCGGCTTTTAATTGATTATTAGGTAAATGAAAATTAGTTAATGGTAAGTCTAATAGTGGCAGTTTCACTCTAAGCTCATTTATGATACTGGCTCGATCAACTGATAGCTGTAAAGCTTTTCTGACATTAATATATTTAAGCATCGGGCTAGTGGTGTTTAACAAAGCAAAATAGCCGGCTTGGGTTTTAGCGCTAATGACTTGGTAGCGATCAGCACTACTAGCAATCTCGTCTAGCGATAGTTCTGCGGTGGCATTAACTTCTGCAGAATCTAAAGCTTCTTGAATAAAATTAGAGTCATCATAAACATGTAGTTGTAATTTTTCTAACTTTGGAGTGCCAGTATAATAATTACTATTTCTTGCCAGATGAATAATTTGTTGACGACCAAGTTTGTCAGAACTTTGAGTATATTTTATCTTAAAGGGCCCACTGCCAATTGGGTGGTTGGTAAAGCTAGCTTCGCGTAAGTTTGCTATTGGCACATCCTGTAAGATATGTTTCGGTAAAATTGGAAATGTTAAGAAATGAGTGAAAGTGATTGTTTTCTTTTTTAAGTCAAAAGCTAGAGTAGCCTCATCAACTTTTCTAACCGATAAATCGTTTAGACCCTGTACTGTCGTGTTTAAATCAGTGCTTTTAATTAGTTCAAAAGTAAAAACAATATCGTCAACTGTTAATTTTTGACCATCATGCCAAAAAACACCTGACTTGATAGCCACTAAAGCACTTAACCCATCTTCACTAACGGTTAAATTCTTAACTAGATCATAATTTAAAAAACCAGAGCTATCATATGACAATAAACGAGAGAATAAAAGACGATCAATTACCTTTTCGGCATTACTATTAGCAAACAAAGGATTTAAAGTGTCAACCGGACCCAAAACAGCTTCGGCAAGAACACCGTCTTCAGCTTGAGTTTTAGTCTGGTAATTGTTCTGATGCCAAATTGCTTGAAAGACTGTCGCTAAGATTAAAGACACCATCAAGGATACCCAAAAAACAACAAACCTTTGCGAAAACCGAACACTATCTAGCCGTTTAACAAAAAACTTTTGGGTGTGAGTGGTAGTTGTGCGCTGTAGTTTTTTAAACCGACTTTTTAAAACTTTTGTATCAATATCGACAGTTGGTATGTTTTTTAAAATTGGTTTTTTCTTCATAAACGATCTTTATTTAACAGGCAACACTAATCCCACCACAATCGAAGCCACAAAAATAATCGCTAGAATGACCGAGATATCAAACAAGCTCTTGTCTATACCTCGCCGTGTGGTGTAGAGCTCTCCAGACCCACCAAAACCAGCCCCTAAAGAAGCCCCTCTTTGTTGAAGCAGAATCATAATAATCATCAAAATAGCTGAGCTAACAGTTATTATTTGTAAAATATCACTAATCTTCATCGTTCCCTACTTTCTATTAAGTTTATCAATTAACAACATGTCTACTATATAGTTTACCAAACTTAGCACTAATCCAATAATAATTGCTCCAAAAAAAGTTATTGATAAGTGAGGAAAGATTTTTAAAGACAAGTAAACCATCAACCCGTTCACCACCAACATAAAAAATCCTAGGCTTAAAGCGATAAACGGCAATGCTAAAACGACGATAAAAGGTTTTAATAAGCTGTTAATTAAAGAAAAAGCTAATCCAGCCAGGGAGAACCACAGCACCCCAGCATCGACCGGAATGACAACCCGACTAGATACTAAAAAGCGAATCGCCAACCACAAACCAAGGGCGTTAAAAAACCAACGAATACTAAAAATTAAGAGATCTTTTTTCATTTAACTCCCCTAAGCTTACCTTAAATTAGCTTGTTGTGCAATAATTCTTTGGGTTATTTTTTCGCCTACCAGGGCTTCTAACTCCGATTGGTTGGCTTCTTTTATACCTTTAGTGCTACCAAATTTTTTCATTAGTTTTTTTCTAGTTATCGGACCGACACCTGGAATATCGTCTAGCCAACTCGCCACTTGTTGTTTTCTCAACAATTTATGGTAATTAATAGCAAAACGATGCGATTCATCGCGAAGACGCTGTAAAAACTTTATAACATGATTACTGTTGGGCAGGCTAAGCACCCAAAATCCAGAAACAAGCTTAACCTTGGCTTTATTATCTTTCATAAAACTTCCTGAAAGCGCCACTGAACTGGGAATGATAATTTGTTCTAGCCTCTCGGCCAAGCCGATAAAAGGAATTCCTAAAGAATAGTCAGAAACAGCTTTTAGTGCCACCTCAAGTTGGCCAACCCCACCATCAATCAGCACTAAATCTGGCTTTCCCCAAGCCTTAATGTTTTTAGGATTAAAGCGTCGCCTAACAATCTCTGCTATATTTTGATAGTCATTGTTAATATTTTGGCTAAGTTTAAACTTCCGATAATCCGTTTTTGAGCTCAGGCCGTTTTTAAAAACTACCATACTGCCAACTACCCCAAAACCACTAGTGTGCGAAACATCAAACCCCTCAACCCGACCGGGAACTTTATCTAAACCCAATAATTCTTTTAAGCTCGCCAAAGACAGATCCTTATTAATATCAACAAATTCCTCATCGCCAAAAAGTATTTGTTGGTTGGTTTTCTTTATGTCTAGTAATTGGTTGCGGTAATAGACTGCTCCTTCAAATTGCTGGTTAATAGCCGACTGTTCCATCTTGGCAATCAGCCTTTTCTCAACCTCTCCCTGTTTTCCTTCTAAGCAAGCCATCAACTCCCTTAGGTTGTCTTTATATTCTGAACTAGTCAGGCCACTCGGCTCTAGCCCAATTTGCCTGTCAACCCGAGATAATTGGTGTTCTTTTCCCGGCTGATAAGGCTTTAAGTAGTAAGGAAAAATTCGTCGTAAATAGCGCAGGGCCTTTTTTATTGCTACTCCGTTATAATACGGGCCGAAATATTTGGCTCCGTCGTCTAGCGGGTTACGCGTGTAACTAAGATAAGGCCATTCATCCTTCATTTTAATTCTAATGTAAGTAACAGACTTATCATCTCGCAGTAAGATATTATAAATTGGCTTGTAGCGCTTTACCATTTCCGCTTCTAAAAATAAAGCGTCTAATTCACTCTTCACCTCAACCCAATCTAGATCATGAATTTGTGAGATTAAAGCTCTTGTTTTGCTGTCAAGTATTTTACTTTTAAAAAAATATTGTTTAACACGATTCTTTAGAACAGATGCTTTGCCAATATAAATAATCTCCTGTCTGCTATTTTTAAAAAAATAGACACCTGGAGTTAACGGTAGTTGTTTAATCTTAGATTTTAAATCCATTCTAAACTCTTGTCTTTACTTGTGACTCTTTTGATTATACTTTATAATAACTATCGTTTGCTAACTTTAAACACAAATGGAGACTACTATGGCACCGCGCCAATCTAAACCCTCATTAGATGCAAAATATATTTTTGGTTGGTTATTTAAACTCTGGAAAGTTAATCCTATAGCCAGTTTTTTCTTTATGATTTCACCAGTTATTTCAGCTTCATTATCTTATGTTGTTGCACCTATTTTTATCGCGCAAATTCTAGATAAAATCACTAATAGCACTGCCACACTAGCCAATAGCTATTCGCTCTTACTTTTATATACCGGTGTTATCTTTTTAGGAAGTGTTATCTTTCCTAGAATCTCTTTAACCTTAGCTTATTGGCTTGAACCCAAGATGCAAGTTAAAGTTCAATCTATGATTATTACTCACCTCACTCAAAAAAGTCTCAACTACCATGCCAATAAAATGGGTGGGGGGTTGGTGTCCGATGCTAATAAATTAGTAAAAGCCGTGGAAGATTTTTGGGACACCATAACTTTTTCTTTGATCCCAACCGCTACAACATTAATCCTGGCGTGTTTTACTCTAGGAATAGTTTTTTGGCAGTATGCTGTCGTTTTAAGTGTTTTAATTATTATCTTTACTATTACAGCTATTAAGTTCCAATTAGTTATTTTGCCCAAGAAAAAAGCGACTACAAAAAAATATAGCGAAATGACCGCTTACTTTGCCGATGTAATTGGTAACATTTCAGCCGTTAAATCTTTTGCGATGGAAAAAGAAGAACAGACAGCCTACTTGAAAAAGAACTTGTCTTGGTATAAAACTCTTCTAAGTGAGATGAGAAGTGTCGTAACTATTGCCTCTGTTTTTCAATCAATCTCCACACTAATTAGCTTCTCAGCTTTAGTAGCAGCCATTTTAGCTGTTCAATTAGACCTAGCTACAGCTAGCGCTATTTATTTAACCGTCATATACACTAACCGGGTTGTCTCGTCTCTATACGAAGTTAACCAAACCGTCCGAAGTGCGATTAAAGTGATTGGGGAGGCTAGCCCGATGCTTGATATTCTTAATAGTGAAATTGAAATTAAGGATCCTAAGAATCCACAACCACTAATTGTAACAAAAGGGCAAGTCTCCTTCAAAAAGATCACTTTTCAATATGAAGATGCCACCGAACCTCTTTTTGATAACTTCTCTTTGACGATTACTCCTGGTGAAAGAATCGGTCTGGTTGGTCGTTCTGGATCAGGTAAAACTAGCCTGACAAAGCTACTTTTGCGTTTTAATGATCTTCAAGGCGGTAAAATATTGATTGATAATCAAGATATTACTAAAACTACCCAGGTCGATCTCCATAAAGCGATTGCTTATGTCCCCCAAGAACCAATTCTCTTCCATCGTAGTTTACGAGAAAATATTGCTTACGGAACACCCGATGCTTCCACTGAGCAAATTATTGAAGCTGCAAAAAAAGCTAACGCCATGGAATTTATTGAAAAGTTACCTAATAGCCTCGACACAATTGTCGGCGAAAGAGGCATTAAGCTTTCTGGTGGACAGCGACAAAGAATAGCTATCGCTCGAGCTTTAATTAAAGATTCGCCAATTCTAGTTTTAGATGAAGCCACCTCAGCCTTAGATAGTGATACCGAAAAATTAATCCAAAAAGCTTTATTTAATCTTATGGAAGATAAAACTTGTATTATTGTGGCTCATCGCCTCTCAACCATCTCTCGGCTTGATCGAATTATTGTTCTTGATAATGGAAAAATTATTGAACAAGGCTCTCATCAAGAATTATTAACTAAAGATGGAACCTACGCCCAACTCTGGAAGCACCAGTCCGGAGACTTCTTACAAGAAGGGACCAATTAGTTGCCTAAAAACCTATTATTTAGCTTCTGGTTTAGCTTCGCTGACTGGAGAATCCTCAGACCCTGTCTCAATCGTGGCCTCTGGTTCTTCTGTGGCACTATTGGCAACTTGTAAAGCCCCTGGCTCATAGACATTGGCTATAACTAACTCTAAGTCTTGCTCAACATTAGCAAATTCTACACCTTTTGGTAAGACTAAGTCGGCTAAGGTTATTTTATCTTCTGTATTCTCTAGGGATAGGGCTGAAACATCTAGTGCTTCTGGTAAATCTAGGGGTTTGGCTTTAATTTCAACTGACTCAATTGCCTGAAGAATCACTAGACCAGACTTCTCAGCTGGAGTCTCACCTAGCCCTGTCAAACGAATCTTAACCTCAGTTGTCACTATCTCGTCACGACTAATCCTTTGAAATTCAATGTTATTAATCGTTTGCTTGACTGGATTAAGACTAATGTTCTTCACGATAGCTAATATCTTCTGCTCATCGACAACCAGCTGTAGTGGCGTGTGTCTTCCGACCACATCAATAGCCTTAATTGTTAATGACTCTGGCGACTGCGTAACCAATGGCTCCTCTTGACCGCCATAAACAACACTAGGAATATGCCCGCTAGCTCGAAGCTTAACTGTTTTTTTGCCCACCAAAGTTCTTTTATCTAATTGTAGTATAACCTCATTCACTGTTATTTTATCCTGTCTTCTAACTTTATTATTTTACTTGTTATAGTA
>CAZEWP010000023.1:0-8043 GCA_964516285.1 uncultured Saccharimonas sp. (SeqCode) | reverse complement strand
TCCTAAAAAACCATTACAATTAAAGAAAGTTGCATTTGGAGTTAGAATTTAGGCGGTATTAACCCTAAATACCAATTAATTATCCCTTGCCCCAAAAAACTAGTTAATAAAAACCCGATAATTAATAGTGGACCAAAAGGAATACGAGACTGGCGTTGAAGCTTTTTAGTTAAAAGCATTGGTAAAACAATCAAACTACCTGCTAAATTAGCTAAGAAAAGATTCAATAAAGCCAATTTCCAATCAGCTAAAGCTAAAGCCAGACCAAGATTAAGTTTGATATCACCAAACCCAACCCAGCGACCACCAGAAATAAAATATAATACTAAATATAAACCAGCTAGAATAGCTACCCCACCCAGTGCCGACAGCACACTCTCTAGTGACCAACCAACAAATGCCAATTTAACCAAAAAAAGCGTAACAGCAACACCAATCAATAAATAATTAATAATATCTGGCAGTAACTGCCAATAATAATCATAAATAAACAAAATAGCCAATAAAACACCTACCACTAACCACAAAATAAAGGCTAAAATAGACCAAACACCACCTAAAGAATCTTTAAAAACCAACCAAGATGCGATAAAAAAAACCGCCAAAGCTAATTCAACTATTGGCTCTAACCAGCCAATTTTAGCCTTGCAATAACGACAGCGCCCTCTTAAAAAGAGCCAGCTAAAAAGCGGGACTAAATCAAACCAAGCCAAGCGCTGACCACAAGTTAAACACCTAGAGTAATCTTCTCGCCAGCTTTTTTTATGAAGTCTACTTAACTTCTGAAACTCCATCTTATCATAGCCTTCACCAGCTAATTTATCAGCTTGGAGTTGTTTAAATCTTAAACGCCAAACAGTTGCCCCGGCAAAACTGCCGAGGCAAAGACCAATCACTCCAAGATAGCTTAACCACAGAGCTGAAAATAACATTTATTAATTTAGATTAACCCTCTTGGCAAAAAAAGGCGCCCGATTCAAGCTTAGTGGCAACTATAAAATCACGGGTTGTACCAGCCAATACTGTATTACTAGTGGAGTTGACCGGACATTTTTTATTCTTAAAAATAGTGATAGTGTCTAAAGCATCAGTAATCGTAGTAAGAGTATCGGCAGCAACACTGATATTAAAACCAGCGGCGATTAACTCTGTAACATAACCAGAGATATCGCTGAGACCCGATAAAGCCCCTCTGTTGTTCGATGAATAGTCATTAACGGCTGACACTACCGTGCTAACTGCATTCTTACGTGCAGTGTCTCGTTGTGAGCGTTGGAGTGCTGGGAAAGCCACAAAAGCCATTAAAAAGATGAGTGCAGCAATCGCCAAGACCAAGACGACCTCAATGATTGTAAAACCTTGTTTAGTTGATTTATTCATTACCTTATACCCTTTCTTGTTTAAGCATTACTATTTATATAGTAGGTTATTTATGATGATTTGTCCAGAAATTAAACCCGAATACTATTAACTAGATTATAAATTGGCATCAAAACAGAGGCAATTAAACCACCCGCCACTACCGCTAAGACAATCATTAAAACTGGTTCGATAGAGGTTGAAATATTACGAATCTGTTCATCTAGCTCGTCTTCATAAACCTGAGCTGTTTTGCCCATCATCTCACTAATTTTACCTGATCGTTCACCAATTCTAATCATTTGCACCACCAGCGGAAGGATATAGGGTTCTGGCTTAAGCGCCACCGATAAGGCCTTACCAGCTTTAACCTTCTCGGCTGCACTGTTAATACTGTCCCTTACAAAAGTGTTATTAACTGCTAGAGCTGTTAAATTAAGCATATCTAACATAGTAACACCTGTGCCTAAAAGAGTTTGACCGGTCCTCATAAACCGAGCCATATATAGCTTGTTGAACATCGTCCCGACTACTGGCGCCTTTAGTTTTATTTTGTCTAATAGCCTTATACCACTCTCTGTTTTTAAGTATTGGACACTGAAAAATATGATAATTCCTAATACTATAATAAATAACCACCAATAACTCATCAAAGCGTTTGATATAAAAACTAAAATTTTAGTTAGTAATGGAACAGTCTCTTTTAAGTCACGATAAAGTTTTTCAACTTGTGGCACTATCGTAAACATCATAAAAAGCATCACTAAAACAATTACCCCTAAAACAATTGCCGGGTAGACCATCGCCCCTTTAAGTTTGCTCATAATCGCAGCGTCTTTTTCTTGTTGGTTGGCAATTCTTAATAGTGAGTCGTCTAATGTCCCAGAAGCTTCACCGGCAGCTATTAGAGCTAGAAAAACCCGATCAAAAACTTCTGGATACTTAGAGAAAGAAACAGCCAAAGTTTTTCCGGCTTCAACAGACACTAAGACATCATGCACAATTGCTTTTAATTTTTTATTTGGCGTTTGATCAGTAACCGTAGTTAAACTTTCAGTAATCGGTAACCCTGCTCCAATTAAAGTTGCTAATTGACGGCTAAGAATAACTTTATCCTTAGTAGTAATACGATTAGATAGTTGCTGTAAAAAGCTCCTATCGCCTGAGTCTTCTTTAATCTTAATTGGCGTCAAGTTTTGACCAATTAGTAGTTTTGCAGCTGAGACTTCAGAGTCAGCTTGAACAAAAGCTTTAACAATTTTACCGGTACCACCCTCTCTGGCTTCATAGTTAAATTTTTTCATCTATTTTTGTTACCCCCTTATTAATCTTTCAAACTCAATCAGATCAACTGCTACTTCGTAAGCACTCTCGTAAGTAATAATTCCATTTTGAACGAGATTAACTAAGTCTCGATCCATCGATTGCATACCTTGTTCAGCTCCAGTTTGGATCACAGCGTCAAGCTGATGAGATTTACCTTCTCTAATAATATTCCTGACAGCCGAGTTGCTAATTAGAATTTCAGTTGCTGGAACACGCCCACCACCAATCGCTGGCACTAACCTTTGTGAACAAATCGCCATTAAAATATTAGATAGTTGGGCCCGAATCTGTGGTTGCTGGTAAGGAGGAAAAACATCAATCATACGATCAACTGACTGGGAGGCCGTGTTAGTGTGTAAAGTTGCAAAAACTAAATGCCCCGTTTCGGCAATTGTAATCGCTGCGCTAATCGTTTCCAAATCACGAATTTCACCAATTAGAACAACATCCGGATCTTGACGGAGGCTCGACCGCAAAGCTGCACTAAAACTATAAGTATCATAGTGAACTTCCCGCTGTACAACCGCTGCTTTTTTTGACTTATGAGCAAATTCAATTGGATCTTCGATTGTCACGATATGACAAGATTTCTCGCTGTTAATCTTGTCTATTAAGGCTGCTAAGGTGGTTGATTTACCGCTTCCAGTTGGCCCCGTAACCAACACTAAACCCCTTGGATAATCAGCAAAACCATTCACCACTAAGGGAAGTCTTAGCTCCGCAATATTTTTAATTTCATTAGGCACTAATCTTAAAGCCGCCGCAAGATTACCTCTTTCATAAAAAGCATTAACCCGAAAACGACCAAGTGTTCCAAAAGCAAAACTAAAATCAAATTCTCTATCTCTTATTAAAATGGCTTTTTGGTTTTCGTCTACTAAAGAAAAGACTAGCTTCTCTACAACAGCTGGGGTTAACGGTTGATAGTCAAGAATGGGCACTAATGTACCATCTAACCTTAATATTGGCGGTAAATTAACCTGAATGTGCAAATCTGATGCTTGGCGTTTAATCACCTCTTCTAGTAAATTTTCTATTTTTATATTAACTTCACTCATACACCCCTCCTTAAGCTATGTCCGATGTTACGCGATTAACTTCTTCTAATGTAGTGATACCTTGTAAAACTTTTAGATATCCGTCTTGGCGCATTGTTACCATCCCTTTTTGCTGAGCCATTCGTTGAATCTCAGCACTTGTGGCATGAGAGCTTATTAGCTTTTGGATATCCTCATCAACATCCATTACCTCGTATAAACCAGCCCGACCAGAATAACCTTGTGGGGCTGGCGCCCGAGGACTATCAATGCCTCTAACTAAAGTATAAGCTTTTTGACCGGCCAAGGGCAAGTCTTTATAGCCTAGATCTCGGGACACTCGTTCAATATCAGCTGGCGTCTTAGGTAAGATATGACCAACTGTTTCCAAAATAGACTGCGTCTCAAGTGGATTAGACTGATAAGTTTCCCGTTTTTGGGCCACTCGACGCACTAGCCTTTGTCCAATGACTGTATTAACTGTGCTGGCAATTAAAAAAGGTTCTATTTCCATATCAAGCAACCTTGGTAAAACCCCAGCGGCACTGTTAGTATGAAGAGTGCTAAAAACTAAATGACCAGTTAAGGCAGCTTGAACAGCTAAACCAGCCGTCTCACTATCACGAATCTCCCCTACCATGACAACATCAGGATCTTGACGCAAAATAGAACGAAGACCATTAGCAAAGGTTAAACCAACTTCAGCATTTACCTGAATCTGATTAACTCCTTCTATTTTATATTCAACTGGGTCCTCTAGAGTAATAATATTGACCGTGTCATTTTTAATCTCTTTAATCAAAGCATACAGACTGGTTGTTTTACCGCTTCCAGTTGGTCCAGAAGTTAAGATCATACCATTTGGACGACGGATACCTTTTTGGATTGCTCTCAAGGCTCGCCCAGCCATCCCCAACCCTTGTAGGTCAAGTGCTGAACTGTCTTTATCTAACAACCTAATCACAACCTGCTCTCCCCAAATAACTGGACTAATGGCAATTCTTAAATCAACCTCTCGACCAGCTAACTGAGCTGTAAATTGTCCGTCTTGTGGGGTGCGATGCTCGTCAATTTTAAGATTGGATAATATTTTTATTCGGCTAACTAAAGCTGGTTCAATACTTTTTGGTAGTTGCATAATTTCGCGGAGCATACCATCAATTCGACAGCGAATCTTCACTGAAGACTCTAGGGGTTCTATATGAACATCACTGGCTTTAGATTTTAAGGCATATTCCAAAATTGTCGCCAAAGCCTTACTAATTGGTGAATCCTGAACAATGGTCTTAATTTCTTTTTCAGATTCCACCACAGCTTCAGCCTGACTAACCTCCGCTGCCTTCCCAACACTGGATAAGTCTGTTTTAAATTGCGACAGGACATGTTTAATGCTTGTTTCTGAGGCCATGTAAACCTTAAGCGGTCGATTAACTCTAGTTGATAAGTAATCAACAGCCTGCACATCATTTGCATCTACCATAGCCACAGCTAGCCGACCTTGTATTTCGGCTAATGGCACAGCTGAAAAACGAGTAGCCACTTCTTCTGGTAGTAAGCCTAAAATTGACTGTTCAATATTTATAGATGTTAAATCAACATAAGACACACCACTAATTTGAGCGATAGCATGAGTTAAAAGCTCTTCATCAACAATGTTATCTTGAAGCAAGACTTTAGAAAGTGGCAGTTGGTCGGTAGCTCTTTTCTCGGCATCATTAATAACAGTTTGGGTAACCAACCCTTCTGAAACTAGCAACTGAGCTAGTTTTTTTTCCATCCCACCAGTCAAAAGCACCATTTGCTCTTTGACCCCTAATGTTTTCTGTCTATCTGCACTCGAACCGTTGGATTAATGGCTCGTTCATTAAAGACTTCAGTGTCCGGCTCCACAATTTCTGCAGTAATTCTTCTCATAACCCTTACTTTAGCTGTTCCCCGATAAATATCACCAAATATAGATCGCGCCACAAAAAAAACTATTAAAACACTTGTCAGTGAAACCGCTACGATTGTCATAATGTCTGATTTTTTCATTATTTTACAACCTCCTCTTTGAGTTCAACTCGAATAGCTGGCTCATAGTAAGCTTGGCCTTTTACCGTCATAGAGCGCTTGTTACCACTACTACTAATCCCCACATGGTTAACAGCAATTGTTCTTAAAGAAGACTCGAGGCGAGCCAAAACCTGTTGCAAAACCTGATCATCACCATCAACCGTAAAAGTAAAGCCAAGCGAACCAGAAAGACCGCTATCTGTCCTCTCAGACACCTCATCTACCTGCAGAGAAACTACTGTTAGGCCAGAAATACCATCCAGCAACTTATTCTGCAAAGAGGCCCCTAATGCTAATGGATTAGCTGTAGCCGGTAAGGCGTCCATAACTACCTGAATGGCACGATCACTAGATTCTGTTTTTGAATCTATCAACGCCTGATTAGCGTCTAGCTTTTTAACATTTGTCTCAAGCTCAGGCACAGCCTTTAAGCTCATCTCTAAGTCCTTTACTGTCCCGCCTTTCCTAGATAGGACTCGCTCGTTAAAAACAAGCATTTGAGACAGAAAAACAACCAAAACAATAGCCACGCCTAAAACAATAGATACTCCTATCACCCATAAGAACATTACTCGGTTAGAAGAATCAATTTGGCTCTTTTTAGCAACGACAGGCTCTTGGTCCACCTTATTTCTCCTTTTTAATTTCTATAACTTTATCAGCAAAAATACTCTTCGGGATATCAATATAGGAATCTGTAACATCACCATTAACATTGACCTTAATATTCACCCCTTTTGAGGCTTGGTCAAATAACTCTGGGGCATAACTGAATCCCATACTAAAACCTAGTAATCTTCTGCCCGATAAATCTTGACCATAAGAGGTATTAGAAACAACAATATCATTAATTAATTTTATTTGTTGTGCTTGTCCATCCTGATCCTTATAATCTAAAATTGCGTTTTCGAGTGTCTTTTTAAAAATCTCGACAGCCGGATAACTATTAAGAGCTTGCCCCTCCAAATGGACAACATTCGCCACCGTATCCACATTAATCAAAGAAATTTGAATATCATTTGGGGCTGGTGGGATAACTGAATTCAACAAGTCAAACAATCGAGAGCTAATCTTTTTAGATTTATTTAAGCCTGTTATCTTAACCAGCTGGTTTTGAATAGTGAGTGTCTTGTCTAGGTCTTCAACTTTTTTCAGTTTTTCGATATTGTTATTTATCGCTGTGTCGGCTAAGCTCCCCCGAAGAGCTTGAACACCAAAGACATAAAAAGCTAAAACCACGACTGTTGCAACTGAAGCTAACCCTACTAAGGCTGTAATGGAGATAACCTTATTGCGCATTTTTTGAGCCTTAATCAGCTCTAGCTTAACATCTGGTATTAAATTAACCTCAATCATTACTTGCTTCCCTCTCTCTGTGCCAGACCTATAACGGTCGCGAATTCAAAAGCATATGGGGTAAGTTGTTGTTGGGCTAAATCCGAAACCTTAACTCTCTGCCATGGATTAGCAATAGTTGCCGGTACTCCAGTTTGAGCGGTTATAAAGTCAGAAAACTGAGGAATAACAGCAGCGAAACCAGACAACAGTAGTCCACCAATTGGCACTTCTGGATAGCGTCCTTGAAAGAATTTAATTGACTTCACAACCTCATTCGCAAAATTTTCCACGACCGGCGAAACCGACCGAACAACCTGTCCCTCAAGTTTATCTGGCATTAGGCCAAATTTTAATAAGAACTGTCGGGCCTGTTCATTGCTAACATTTAGATTTTGCATAATCGACTTCACTAAAGAATTAACACCAGTCGGAATACTTCTAACTAATCGGGGATTTTCTAAAAAAGTAATAATCAAATCAGCGTTTGACTCCCCAATATCAAGAATCAACCGGGCATCAGACAAGCCACTTGGCAAAGTGGCCCTAGCAACAGCAATTCCGTCTGGCTCGGCCGCTATCACATTTAAGCCTAAACTTTCAACAAACTCGAGTCGATCCTCAATGTATTTTTTAGAAACACTAGTTAATAAAACTTCTTTCTTTTTGTTGTCCTGTCTAGAATATCCCAAAACCGCCCAATCGACTTTAGCTTCATCAATATTCATAGGAATATATTGATCGATTTGGTATTTTATAGCGTTGTTTAACTCCGCCTCTGGCATATCTTGAACATCAATCACTGTGGCAAAAGTTTTGCTTGAAGAAATACCTAAAACAACATCTTTGTCCTTAATACCACTCTGACCCAGCGCTGTCATAATAGCCTCTCCCAGTCTATTTGCACCACCTGAGGTAGCGCTCCCGCTTA
>CAZEWP010000022.1:0-8792 GCA_964516285.1 uncultured Saccharimonas sp. (SeqCode) | reverse complement strand
ACCACTTCTAAACAAACCAAAAACCATCTTAATCTTGTCCTTTACTCAACTACAGAAGCTCTTTCAAAAAACCTATTATCCAATTATTTTAACTTTTAATATGCAACTAACCAGCTTAGTTGCTTCTCTTTTTAAGTTTACTATTTCTTATCCTGCTACTATTATGGTTCTTCATCAAGATAAAATATTAGTCGCCCACCAAGGACAAGTTACCAGCACTCCTTTTACTGACCACCTCTCTCTTTGGCAGGGCTATACCGCCACTAAAGCAACTGTTCACTGGCTTTGGAATCTTGAAACACCCCTAGAAAGCTTAACAACTAGCCTTTTAGCTAGTTGTTAAATAACAAATTTTGGTACCGCGAGCCGGACTTGAACCGGCACACCCCAGGGGGCATCAGATTTTGAGTCTAACGTGTCTACCATTCCACCATCGCGGCAAAAAACAATAACTCCAAAAAGCCTGTGCTTATATGGCAATCATTCCTTGTCTATTATACAATAGAAGTAATAAACAATCTATAAAAGTTATTTATTGTTATGACAAACGAACCACCCAACCCTAACCAAACTAGCGATCAAACTGCCGCTGAAAACTTATTGCGCTCTAAAATCAGCGCTATTTACGCCAACCAAAACGACCAACAACCATACAATCGTAGCCACAATCCTGCTCCTAGTCTCCGCGATGAGCAACTTAAGCGCTACCATACAGCCTGGCAAGACTACTATAGAAAATACTACGAGGGCTATTATAAACAGCAAAACCAAACAACTACTCGGTCGTCTAACCAGCCCGCCAACACCGCTACTGTCTCTGAAAAAGAGGCCATCAAAGAACTAAAGGGCCAGCTTTTAGAACAAATCAATCAATCGGCTGAAAAAATTAAAAAGAACAGATATCTAAAACCACTCCTGGCTGGGCTGTTTGTGGTGGCATTAGTTTTTTTTGTCCAATACAACAGTTATCTTTTTGGTAAAGTTGCCACTTTTATTAGCCCCGGTAAAATTACCGAACAAGACATTATCGTCGACCCTAGTGCTGTTGTTGTGGTTGATGCTGAACCACGATTAATTATTCCTAAAATTAATATTGATGTGCCGGTTTTATATGATGTTGGTAATGATTACAACTCTCAGATGGAAGCTATGACGAAAGGTATTGCTCATTTCTCAATACCTGGAGCTAGTAGTCACCCTGGACAGATTGGGAACACTGTTTTATCAGGACACAGCAGTAACGATCTTTTTGATAGTGGTGATTATAAATTTATCTTTGCCCAGCTAGAGCGCCTCCAGGAAGGCGACGCTATTTATGCTCATTACAACTCAACTAGATACACTTATCTAATCACCAAAAAAGAAGTGGTTGGACCTCGTGATGTTCAAGCTTTAATTTATCCAACAGACAAACCAGTTATGACCCTCATAACTTGCACGCCAGTTGGAACAGCCCAAAATCGTCTCCTAGTTACAGCCGAACAAGTCAGCCCTGACCCCGGACAGTCCGCGCCTGCCCCAAGCGAAGAAAACTCTAATGTGGCCGACATTCCTGGCAAGCAACCAACGCTAATCGAAAAGCTCTTTAAGTTATTTGGCGACTAAGTTAATTCTTTGAAATAAAAATTTATCATCTACAACCGCTGTAGTGTAGATGTGTTTATTAGTGTGGGATAATAAAACATCCTGCTTGTTGGCTATCGCCCCTAGCGAATAGCTATTGGCGCCATCAAAGTCTTGAATGGTTAATTTATTATCACAATTAAACCAGAGGTGTGTCTCATTGAGCCAACCAAAAGCAAACTTGTCTGACTGACACTTCTTAGAAAAAGTCTCCGAGTTCTCATATTCGATATCATAAACCATAAAAGACTGTCCGGTTCGAATTAATAGATATTGTCCAGTAGCACTAAACTCCAAATCATCTGGTGGCTGACTGACCTCAAAGGATATGACCTGGGACTGAGGATTAAGTAAATAAACATTTTTAGCGTCGCTATAGGCTATGTAGTCATCATTAAAATACCTCGTCAGAGCTATTTTTATGTTATCTGATTCAACTTGTTTAATAATCTTTGGGGTATCCATACCATCGCGATAAACCCCAATTTCGCTGAGAGTTACTGGCCCGGCAACTCGGCGCTGAAAGATTATTTCCTTATTCTGATAAGTTTTAAATGACTCTACGCTATCAACCAAGACCCTGGAAATCGTCCCGGCTGAAAGATTAATTTTTCTAATATCTTGCTTATCTAGCACAAAGAAGATATTGCCACCTGGCCCAAAAAAATCAATTTGATCAATATTAATGTTAAAAATTCTAGTAATATTTTTAGATAAATTGACATTTTGGGTGTCTAAAACCAGCCACTCTTTTTGCTCGCCAAAAGTATGACAGAGTAGCACATAGCGCCCAGCCATGTCCCATTTAACAGCTTCAAACTTGTGATTAATTTCTAAGTTGTCTGCTTCAGTATATAAATCATCAGTCAACAAAAGCTTTTCAACTTTAAGAGGGGTATTATTAACATCAACTAGGTCAAAAGCGGGAGAGGATAAGAGTGGCTGAAAAAGAAAATGTTTTCCACTTGGAGAAGCCAGTGACTGATCAAGTTGTTCATATTCCAGAAGGTCTTCACTGGTAATTTTTTTAGGCACCAGCAAGGCATAGTTTAACCAAACCAGACTCCCAGCTTTAGGATCAATCCATTTGGACCAGGTTTGGTAACCGTCTCTTTTTAACTTTACTTGCCTTAACCCTAAAGGAAGGGTAGCCTTAGTTGGCGTTTTCTGGAACAAAGGGCTATCATCAATATAAACAGTGGCCCCGGCTGGTAAAGAATTAAATCTTAAAAAAACTCGCCGTTCAACCGTCACTTGCTGGTTGGTGAACTTCAACTTAAACCCAAACAGTGAACCAATAATATATGTTGCTAAGATAAGAATCGAAAAGAACATAGCTAGGTAAGCAAAAATCCGCCCAAGTAACTCTTTTTTAGGATTGTTTTTATTAAACATAACTTTAACCATTATTATACTAAAAAACTAACTTTTCGCCACCCTTGATTATCTTATACTTTTTACTTAAAATAAAAAGCATATGTTAACCTGCGAGACTAACAAAAAATGAAACCAATTATGGACATCCGAGTGCCCCGAAAAAAGAGCATGCTAGCAATTGCCAAGGAACAAACAAAAGCTTTACCAAAATCCCCGGATAACGACCAAGCTTCTTCCACTCAAGTGACTAGTGAAACTCCAACCCAATCAGAAGCTCCTATCCGAGCTAAAAAAACAAAACCAAAAATTCCTTTTTTTGTCCTGTTTTTGGGACTAGTGATGGTTATCGGCGGACTACTTGCCACTTATCGTTATCTTCCCGCTTTTTCTATACAAGTCCTCACTTTAAAATCTGGTGTCAAAGCCAGATACCCAGAATACCGGCCAGTTGGTTATTCGTGGTCTAAACCAGCTTGGCAAACCCAACCCGACGAAATCCTGATTGAGTTTAAAAAATCTCCAACTGCTAAAATTATTCTTAAACAAAAAACTAGTAACTGGGATTCAAGTGCTGTTAAACAACACATCGAAGATACCTACAGCCAAAAAATAATCACCACCAACGAAAAAGGGTTGACTATTTTTACATGGGACAACCACGCCATGTGGGTCAATGGTGGCATTTTATACTCTATTCTTAGCGACGAACACCTCCCAGCCGACCAAATTCGTCGAATCGCCACTAGTCTGTAGCCTCTAAATAAGCTATAATGACTACTATTATGACACACCAAGCCCCTGTCAGAACTAGATTCGCGCCTAGTCCAACCGGCTATATCCACCTCGGCAATTTACGCTCGGCTATTTTTCCTTGGTTAATCGCCCGACAAACTAAGGGGGACTTTATTTTAAGGATTGAAGACACTGACCAAGAGCGTTTTATAGCTGGTGCCACCGATTTAATTATTGAAACTCTGAAATGGATTGGTCTCGATTGGGATGAGGGCGTTGAAGTGGGAGGGCAGTATGGGCCCTATATTCAAAGCGAACGCAAGGATCACTACATAAAATGGGCTCAGAAACTAATTGAAAAAGGCTTAGCCTATGCTGATCCCTACACAAAAGAAGAGCTAGAAGCTTTTCGACAAGACGCCACCCAGAAGAAAAAAGCTTTTTTGTATCGCGATTATCGCCCAGACAACCCACCATTATGGGATGGCAGTCAACCTCTGCGTTTTAAAGTTACCAACCCTCAGCGTTACTCTTGGCATGATGAAGTCATGGGGGAATTATCAGCTGGCCCAGAAGCTCTTGACGATATTATTCTAATAAAAAGTGACGGCCTCCCAACTTATAACTTCGCCCATATCGTGGACGATTATGAAATGAAAATAACTCATATTATTCGGGGAGTAGAGTACATCCCATCTATCCCTAAGTATCTGGCTATTTATGAAGCTCTTGAGATTACGCCACCAAAAATGGCTTGTTTGCCCCATATTATGGCTCCTGACGGCAAAAAAAAGCTGAGCAAAAGAGACGGCGCTAAAAGTGCTGATGATTATCGCAAAGAAGGTGTTCTACCAGAAGCTTTACTTAATTTCTTATCAAGTCTTGGTTGGAATGATGGCACTGAACAAGAAATCTTTAGTCGTGAAGAACTAATTGCTAAATTCAGTCTTGATCGGGTTCAAAAAAGTGGCGCTTGTTTTGATGAAAAAAGATTAATTTGGATGAATGGCCAATGGATTCGTCGGTTATCCCTCGATGATCTTTTTGATCGATCTAGTAGCTTTTGGCCAGAAGTTGCCCAAACAGCTGACCTGGCTTATAAAAAATCCATCTTAGCCCTTGTCCAAGATAGATTGAAAACCCTAACTGATCTTAAAGTTATTACTCCTTATTTCTTTGCCGAACCAGATATCGACTGGACAATGGTCTCTAGTAATAAGCAATTAAAAAAACTAGACTCTTCTAAAATTAAAACTATTTTAGAAACCACCATAGAGGCCCTTAAAGATAGTGACTTTTCCGAAAACCAACTCCACGCTGATCTAAACCAGTTGCTTGTTGATACTCAACAGAAGCCAGCTGTCCTTTTTGGCTTAATTCGCTTAGTTATTTCTTGGGCGCCATTTAGCCCTGAATTAAATAAAACCATGGCTGTTTTAGGTAAAGCAACAACCTTAAGGCGAATTCAAAATACTATCAACGATTTAGTTAATTATTCTAAATAATTTGCTATAATAGTGCTTAAGCTTATGAACTCAACAATTAAACCACCCAAAAAACCTCTAAAATTTTTAAATAAACTAATTGACTTTATTAAAACCCACCGAAAATTTAGTTTGGTAATTGCCATTATGATTGCCTTACTATTAGGGGGGCTAACGGCTTTTGTCTTTTTGTCAAATCGGCTACCAAAAACAAAAAACACTAATTCTGTAGTTACTCAAAAAAAGAAGCCAGAACCCATAAAATATTATTCTCCTTTAACTGGTCTGGAGGTTACAACAGAAGCTGACACTAAAGCCCCAGTAATTGGCGTAATGGTGGAAAACAGCCCAGACGCCAGACCACAATCAGCCCTCGCTGAAAGTGGTGTAGTTTTTGAAGCTATCTGCGAAGCTGGAATCACTCGTTTCCTAGTTCTCTTTCAAAACGAAAAGCCAGCTCTCATTGGACCAGTCCGCAGTGTTCGACCATACTACATTAGTTGGGCAGCTGGCTTTAACGCCAGTATCGCTCATGTTGGCGGAAGCGATGACGCTCTAGCTTTAATTAGAAACGGCCAATACCGCGACCTCGATCAATTTAGCCACGCTGAAGCTTTCTGGCGAAGCAATCAGCGCTACGCCCCTCACAATGTCTACACTAACTACGAAAAAATCTCCCAACTAAATAATTCTTTAGGTTATACTACTTCCAACTTCACGGCTTTTCCGAGAGTGCCAATTAAAAAAGAAACCCCAAAAAAGCCAAAAACCGATAAAACCGACCAAGTTACCAGTGAAGCAACAGCAGACATCACCAACACTGCCTATAACATTAATGTTAGTATCAGCGGACCACTCTTTAATAGTACCTACACCTATGATCAAGCAACTAAAACCTACGCTCGTAGCCAAGCTGGAGCGCCACACCTTGATGAGAGTGGGGCACAAATCAAGCCAAGCGTCGTCATAGCCATGCATGTTAACGAATATAATAGTGGTGACTACAAGAATCATGAGATTGTTGAAACGGTTGGCTCAGGCAAAGCGATTGTTTTTCAAGACGGTTTAGCCACCGAGGCAACCTGGAAAAAAAGCGGACAATTTGAACAGATAACCTTCACCGACAAGGAAAATAAAGAAATTCTCTTTAATCGCGGGCAAGTTTGGATTGTCGCTCTACCAAACAACACTGGAGCTATTTCCTACAACTAGCCTAGTTAAAAAGCTAGACCAAAACTACTTTATCTGTTAGAATTACCTAGTAGCCACCGTTTTGGTCTCATCGTCTAACGGTCAGGACACCAGGTTTTCATCCTGGCAATCCGGGTTCGATTCCCGGTGAGATCACCATAAACCCTTCTTTGAAAAAGAAGGTTTTTTATTTTAAAAAAGTCATTCTTGGAAATTCACGCAGAAAAACAACCACTTGATTAATCCAATAAACAATAAACAGCACCCAAAAAATGTATTTTAGTTGGTGCTTGGTTATTTTTTGCATCACTTTTTGATACCCCGGATATACTAAATAGATAAAAGCTAACGAAGAAACACCAAATAAAAAACAAGCCCAAGCACTAGTAAAGCCAAAAAGATTTAATGGCTGATTGGAATAATCCCAAAAATGGTTTTTGCCGTAAAATAAAACCACGATTAAAGCTGAAAAAAATTCAACCACACCAGCCGTTATAGCACTTAATAAAAAAACCCAAGGTTTTGATAATTGTTTTTTCTCTTTTAAAGGTAATACGACTAAAGTAATCGCAACTGCCCCTAAACCATAAGGTGCAGCTAGGGGAATAGGGTCATTTATAACCGGATACCAAGTTGAATTAATAATAAGTTTATTAACAATTGCCCAAAATACTTCTAGATAATGACCTAAAAATGAAAAAACAAAAAAAATAATAAAGACTTCTTTAAAAGATAACTTAAGGGATTTTTTATCTAAATTAGACACTTCTGCCTGAGCTATATTTTCTTCAGTCATTTTAAGGTTTCCTACTAATAGTATAGCATAAGTTAAAGTCTTGAAAAAAACTACCATAACCACCATAATAGACAGTAGAAATCGATACTTACCAAGGGGGGCTTATTAAACCGAAACCAATCTCCACAACCCGACGACGCCAAGTTAGTGGTGTGGGTTTGTTAATGGCTTTGATTGTTTTAGGTTTATTTATACTTCAAGTTCCTTTGGCTTATAGTGCTCTAATACCCAACCTAGCAAAAGTCAGTCTTTTAGCAGTGGGCTTGGCTAGCTTAATGGCTTTAGTCAGCTTAATTGGTCTTATTCCTAAAGGTAATAAAATAAACCCTTTTTGGCCAACTATCATCTATTTTTTATTTAATTGCTTAGCGCTCTCTCTTGTTTTCGGCACCGGTAAGGTTAGCCTTAATTGGTTGCCACTACTCGGCTTAGTAGCCATCTTTGCTGTCTTGTTTAATTTGGCTGGAGTAATTTTAGCTATTATTTCAACCCTAGCTATTTTTGCTGTTTATCTCGTTACTGAACCATTTTTAGAAGAACAATTTCTGGTTTTACTTTTTATTTTAGGACCACTCAGCCTAATGGCTAGTTTTATAATTTGGTATAACGATAAAACTACTCTTCAGCCAAGAACACCGGCTGACGATCCAGCTATACCACTAGCTAACGCCAAAATTAATGAGTTTACCAATGACACCAGTGTGATTATTAACTCAATTGGCGATGGGGTGGTGGTAATTGATCGATTGGGGGTGATTAAGGCTATCAACCCCAAGGCCGAACAACTAACTGGTTGGAGTAAACAGGATTCAGTCGGTCTCAATTATAAAACAATCCTACAGCTAACAACCGATACTGGACAACCAGTTTCTCAAAATGACGACCCTATATTAAGCGTTATTAAGAATAAACAAGAGATTCGAAGCGATAAATTTAACCTCCTAACTCGTCACAAAAAAAATCTCCTCTTAAGCTTGGTAGTTTCTCCTATCGCTGAAGAAAATTTTGGAATCATTGTTATTTTTAGAGATATTACCGAAGAAAAACGACACGAAAGAGAACAGTCTGAATTTATCAGCACAGCCAGTCATGAAATGAGAACACCAATTGCTTCAATTGAGGGCTACTTAGGGCTAGCTATCAACCACCAAACTGCCACTATTGACGATCGAGCGAGAGATTATATCACTAAGGCTCAACAATCCGCCCAACATTTGGGTGAACTTTTTCAAAATCTTTTAGATATTGCTCGAGCCGACGAGGGGCACATTGCTACTACGCCAGTCGTTATCGATGTCCTACCTTTTTTGCAAAAAATTTTAGATAACTTCCGGCCAAAAGCTACCGAAAAACAAATAAAACTAAGGCTAGGCTCCCTTGAAAGTCCTCATCGAGCTAAGATTATTATTCCAAAAATTCTACTTTATCTAGATCAAAGTCATTTTCGAGAAATTATCGACAACCTGGTTGATAACGCCATTAAATACAATAAACCTGGTGGGGAAGTGCTGGTAGATGTTAAAACCGAAGCCGAACACGCCACGATTGTCATCAAAGACACCGGTATGGGAATAGCCAATGAAGACCTG
>CAZEWP010000021.1:0-9822 GCA_964516285.1 uncultured Saccharimonas sp. (SeqCode) | reverse complement strand
TTAAAACCACGGCTGATATCAAGATTGTTAATCCTGATCAAATTATTTGCAACATTGATGACCCTAAAAAGTCTGTCATGATTGATCTTGTTGTTGAATCAGGTTGTGACTACCAAACAATCGAAGATTCCAGTAAGAATCGCCTCCATAGCGACATGATAGCAGTCGACGCAATGTTCAGCCCTGTAATTCGAGTTCGCTACAAAATTGAAGGCACTCGTGTCGGCCAAGAAACTAACTTAGACAAGCTGGTTATGACTATTGAAACCAACGGAGCCCTAACCCCAAAAGAAGCTTTTGAACAAGCTTCGGCTATTTTAGTCAATCAATATACAGCCTTAGCTGGCTCAACTACAGTAGAAGGCGCTCTAGTTTTCGGAGAAGAGGTTGCTGATGACTCAGGAGAACTCAACACCCCAATTGAAGACCTTAGTCTAACCGCTCGCACGGCCAACGCATTAGTCAATAACGACATCAAGACAGTCCATGACCTAGTAACCCTTAGCGAGCAACAGTTACGAGATCTCCGAGGGTTTGGTTCGAAAGCTCTTGAAGAAGTTAAGAATAAATTAGTAGAATTGGAACTTTAATATGCACAGACATGGTTATACTGGTAGAAAATTAAGTCGTAAAAGAGATCAACGCCGAGCTCTTGTTAAAGGTCTGGCGACTGATCTTGTCACCCACGGCAAAATTGAGACAACCCTTCCTAAGGCCAAGGAATTAGTTCGTTATATAGAAAAACTCATTACCAAAGCCAAGAAAAAAGGATTAAACTACCGTCGAGAAGTTTTGGCTAAACTCCATACTCAAGAATCAGCCACCAAACTAATTGATGAAATCGCTCCAAAAATAGCTCATCGCTCAAGCGGACATGTTAGAGTCGTTAAGACTCGCCTACGAGTAGGTGATAGCGCCCAGATGGCAATTGTTGAATTTGTGGATGATATCTCCCCTAAAACCGACAAAAAAGCACCCCTAGAGTCAACCGAAAAGGAGAAAGGCAAAGATGTTAAATAAGAAAACTTATTCTCAAAAGCCAGCTGAAATAAATCGGCAATGGATTTTACTAGATGCCTCTAAGGCACCTCTAGGTCGATTAGCTGTTTGTGTCGCTAATTACCTAATTGGCAAACACAAACCAACTTACACTGCACATGTCGACAACGGTGAACATGTTGTGGTCATTAACGCCAAACAATTAGTCGTTACAGGCAACAAATTAACTGACAAAAAATATTACCGCCACTCTGGCTATATTGGTAGCCTAAAAGAAGTTTCTTTATCCGAAGTTCTGATTAAAGACCCTGCTTTTGCCATTAAAGAAGCAGTCAGAGGAATGCTTCCAAAAAATAAACTATCATCTGACCGCCTCAAACGCTTACATATCTACGCTGGAGCTGAGCATCAGCACCTCGCCCAGTCACCAAAAGAAATGGAGATAAAATAAAATGGCCGAACAAAAATATCTATATGGTCTAGGACGCCGAAAAAGCGCTAGCGCCAGCGCACGACTATTACCCGGTTCTGGTAAAATTACTGTCAACAACAAACCAGCCAACGAATACTTTAATGACAACAAATCTCAATTAGCCGAGATTACTGATCCATTGGCGATCATCAACAAACAAGCCGACTATGACATCACTGTTATAGTAAAAGGCGGTGGTTTAGCTGGCCAAGTTGACGCCATCAAACTAGCTATCTCAAAAGCAATTCTCGTGGCCAACCCAGACCTCCGACCATTGCTAAAAAAATCTGACTTAGTTAAGCGCGACCCCCGCGAAAAAGAACGCAAAAAATATGGCTTACGAGGCGCTCGCAAGAAAGAGCAATTCTCCAAGCGCTAAACTTTTTCTAAACATTAAAACAGCCACTCTAAACAGTGGTTGTTTTAATATATTTTTCCTTTTCTAATCCTTTTACGCTATACTAAAACTATGTTAACTAAAGATAAACAATCTCTCTTTTCTAAACCCTCTTCTGCCTTTACTATTATTGAACTAGTTATTGTCATAGTTATCATTGGTATTCTAACCGCTATTGGCATCATAGCTTATCAAGGTTTAACTAAAAGAGCTAAAGAAACTGCTATTAAATCTGATCTAACTAATGCTAGAAAACAACTAGAACTTCATAAAGCTGAATATGGTGTTTATCCGCAGACAAACAACTGCAATGAACCAATCACTGAAACTAACATCTGTCTTCAAACCAGTCCTGACCACACACCAGAATACAACCAAGAAGATGACGGACAAGGCTACACTTTAGCTATCCCACTAGAAGATGGTGAATTAACAATAGATGATCGAGGCGACATTGTGAAGCTGACTGGCTGGAAGGAGATAGCGATTGGTTATCAACACACCTGTGGCTTAAGCTATGTAGGTAAGGTCTATTGTTGGGGGTGGAGGCTTCACGGAGAGCTAGGTGATGGCTCTTCTGGACATAACTATAATAATGTTCCTTCTTTAGTTAAGTATTCTAGCAACATTAAGTTTAAACAAATCACTAGTTTCTATCGTCACACTTGCGCTTTGACTACTAACGGTCAGGTCTATTGTTGGGGGTTGAATAGCTCAGGTCAACTGGGGACAGGGGATTTTGGCGATGAAAAGAAAGAATCTGTCCCAGTTTTAGTGGATACTGGTCAGACAGAGAATCTTAAATTCAGTCAAGTTACTAATGGAGAATCCCACACTTGCGCCTTAACTACTAACGGTCAGGTCTATTGTTGGGGGTTGAATAGCTCAGGTCAACTGGGGACAGGGGACGAGAATAACAACCATCTCCCAGTCCTTATCCAAATATCAACCGATAATAGGGTAAAACAAGTTTCAGCTGGTAATTCTCACACTTGCGCTTTGACTACTAACGGTCAGGTCTATTGTTGGGGATATAATGGCTCAGGCCAAATGGGTAATAATATTTCTGGTGGCAAGCAACTGTCTCCAGTTTTAGTTGGCACTAATCAGCTAGGAGGTCTTAGGTTTAGCCAAATCACAACTGGATTGTGGAATGTTTGCGCTTTGACTACTAACGGTCAGGTCTATTGTTGGGGGCATAACCAAGTTGGGGAGTTGGGCAACGGCGATAATCAAAATCGCAAAATTCCGACACCTATTAATACCAGTCAGTTGTTGAATAGTAGTGATATTAAGTTTAAAAGAGTAGTGATAGGTCAAAGTTACGGTTGCGCCCTAGATGATACTGATCAAGCTTACTGCTGGGGGTATAATAGCTATGGTCAACTCGGTGATGGCACCAACACTAATCAACTTAAGCCTATCTCTGTCAACACCAATCACTTAGGAGTTATTAAGTTTAAGTCAATAACGGTTGGCCACCGAAGTACATGCGGTGTAGCCACTACGGGAAGTGTCTATTGTTGGGGATATAATAGCCAAGGAGAACTTGGTAGTGGTAGCCTGCCAGAAAGTGGCCACTACTCACCATTACCAGCAAAGATCATGGAGCCTTGGGTAAAATAATCTAGTCCAACAAGACAAGCCAACAAGGCACATAAACACACAAGTTTACACAAGTTACACAAGGACTGTCCTTGTTTTAATAGATTTTATGGTGTAATATGTTTTTTGTAAAAATTATGCCTTAGACCTTTTTTCTTTTTATTTAAGTTAAAAATAAGGTAGAATAGACATATGAGTAAATCAATTATTTTAACTGGTATTCGCTCTAATGAAGAGCCGACTATAGCTAATTATCTTGGTAGTGTTCTACCAACAATTAAAATGCAACAAAACTTTGCTGGTAAATACCAGATTAATATGTTTGTGCCAGACCTTCATAGCTTCACAACGCCAATTGATTTTGACCACCTTTATTTCAACACCCTTCAAAATCTTCGCTACTTTATCGCTGCGGGGCTTACCCTAGACGATCCTGACACCTATCTTTATCGTCAAAGCTATATCCCAGCTCACAGTGAATTAACTTGGATTTTAAGTTGTTTTACCAGTTTTGGAGAGATGAGTCGGATGACGCAATTCAAAGAAAAAACTATTAATTCCCAAACCGATTTCACTAGTGTCGGGCTTTTTAGTTATCCGATTCTAATGGCTTCAGATATTCTACTTTATGGGGCTAAATATGTTCCAGTTGGCGAAGACCAGTTCCAACATATCGAAATCACCCGAGATATTGCCACTCGCTTCAATAACCGGTTCGGAGATATTTTTGTGGTACCAGAATCAACTAAAGTTCAAACCGAATTTATGAAAAGAGACTCTGGCCTCCGCATCAGGAGCTTAACTAATCCCTATAAGAAAATGAGCAAAAGTGACCCTGACGATAAGTCTAAAATTCTTTTAAAAGATGACCCCGCCTTGGCTAGTAAAAAGATTATGGTCGCCACAACCGACAGCGTTGGTGTTATTAACTTTGACTGGGAAAACCAACCAGGGATCACCAGCCTCCTCCAAATTGAAGCCATCCTAACAGGTCAAACCCAAGATCAGGTGAACCGCCAGTGGGTGGGGCAAACTAGTTACGGTGAATTTAAAAAAGCCGTAGCTAAAACAGTGGCTGATTTTCTAGACGACTTCCAGACCCGCCTGAAAAATATACCTGATCAGATTCTACTCAACAAGCTTCAGTCATCCGAACAAGAACTGAACCTAATTGCCAACCAAACACTTCTAAGAGTTCAAAAAGCTGTTGGTCTCCGCCAAAAATAACTTATCGCATGTCAAAGTTCACCAAAAAAGAAATCTTAGCAATACTGACTGCCTTTGGGGTAGCTAAGCCAGATACTCCCGTAAATACTCTTGAGCGGATGCAAAATTTTCACCCTCCAGAATTCGCTAGAATTATTAGCCTTAAATATTTTGGCCAGCAATATTTTATTCTGTTAGACAACCAAGCCGACAACCAACTAGATTTTATTTTTAGTAAGCTACAATCAGCCACTAAGATCACTAACTACCAGATTTTAGAGCCATTAGATTCTAATAACACCAAACTCTACGCTTCACCATATAAAGGTAAGGATTGTTATCTATTAAAACCGATTCAACCTAGCGGACTACGGCTTGATCTCTTTTTAGCTAACCAATACCCAGACAAGTCTCGTAGCTTATGGCAAAAACATATAAAACTGGGGCATGTTCTTGTTGACAACCAAATCTGTCTATCCAGTAAACGACTGATTACATCAACCAACAAGGTAACCCTCAATCTACCCGTAACCAACCCTGTAAAACCAATTAACATTAAGCTCCTTTACCTTGACGATAACATTATCGTCATCGACAAACCAACTGGAGTCCTGTCGCACGCCAAAGGGGTCTTATCTAATGAATACACCGTCGCTGACTTCTTCAAACAATACACTAGCTACCAGCTAGACAGTAACCGACCCGGTATTGTGCATCGTCTCGACCGAGACACTAGTGGAGTAATGATTGGAGCGCGCAACCAAGCAACAGCTAAGCTACTTCAAAAGCAATTCGCCAACCAAACCGCCCAAAAAGAGTATGTCGCCATCACCGCTAGTATCCCTAAGAATCGTCAAGCTCGCCTAGAGCTACCAATTGCTCGTGATCCTAAAAACCCAAAAACCTTTCGAATCGATCGTAACGGAAAAATGTCACTTACCAACTATGAGGTGCTAAAAACCGTCAACCACTATGCTCTTGTTAAATTAACTCCTTTGACTGGGCGCACCCACCAACTCCGAGTCCATCTCGCTTACTTAAATTGCCCTATTATAGGGGACAGATTTTATGGTCAGCCAGACAAACGACTCTATCTTCATGCTCAAAAACTAACCATTACCGTGCCTAGTTTTGGCAAGAAAACCTTTACTTCACCAACACCAACATCTTTTAAAGATTTTTTAGAGAATAAAAAATGACAAATCTAGATAAACTTTTTTTTCACCCAACCACCCTAAAAAACTTAGAGGCTCTGATTAAAAACCCACCACAGTCTTTAATTATCCATGGCCCGAAAGGAAGTGGATTAAGCACAGCCCTAATCTTTTTAGCTGAAAAACTTCAAGCCAAACCCTTAATTTTTTACCCCGAAAAAGACGACAAAATAGATGAACAGGGAGTTATTGGTGTTAGCTTAATCCGTAGACTCTACACTTTAACTGCTACGAAGTCAAAAACCAAACGACTAGTCGTTATTGAAAACGCTGAAACTATCACCGAACAAGCCCAAAATGCCTTTTTGAAGCTACTAGAAGAACCAAAGGACAACACTTTTTTTATAATCATCACCAACAACCCGGATTCTCTACTCCCGACTATCATCTCTCGTTCTAGTAAACTAGAAATTAGGCCAATCACCAGCTTGCAATCCCAAGAACTTTTAAGAAAACTAGGAGAAATTGACCCAAGTAAAATCCAAAAAATTCTTTTTCTGGCCAATCATCGCCCAGCCGAAATCTCTCGCCTAGCCACAGATTCCACCTATTTTTACAAACAAACCGAGCTTATTCAAGACAGTAAAACTTTTTTGGCCAACCCTCTTTATGAGAAACTACTTTTAGTTGAAAAGTATCGCAACAATCGCCCAGCTACCTTAGCCTTACTCCAAGCTTGCCTATTAATCTTAAAACAAACCATCCCTAAACAGTTAGATTTAAAGAATCTAGAAATTATTGAACTGATTCTTTCTGGCCAAATCGCCATTAAACAGAATGGCAACATTAGGCTTTGGTTAACTAGCATTGCCCTTAGCCTCTAAAGTTATAACTATGATATAATAAACCTATGTTAGGGCTATTATTTTTAATAATTTTGGGAACCTTGGCTGTCTTATATGCCCCAAAAGAAAAAATCAAAAAGAACACTGTCACCGAACGCCTCTCTGGCAAGCTCGATCAACTTTGGGTTATCGCTCAAGACGCCATCCAAACCAATAAATATCTCCGGGCTGAAAAAGCCCTTTTAACCATCTTGCGTATCGACGAGCGCAACACTAGTGCCTATAATCGCCTTGGTATTCTTTACGCCAAACAAAAATCTTTAAGTGACGCCATTGAATGCTTTGAAATCGCTCAATCACTTGAGCCTAACGCCAGTAGCCTTCATAATGTTGGCCTAATCTATTACGAAACAGGGCAGTACGATAAAGCCTCATTAGCTTTTCAACAAGCCCTGTCTATTGATGACCAACTCCCCGCTAGATATATTGCCTACGCCAAAGTTCAAGAAAAATTAGGTGATTACAAAAAAATGATTGAATCGCTAGAACAAGCCATTAAGTTAGAGCCGAATCTCCAAACCTTCAATATTCTAGCTGACGCTTACGAAAGAATAGGGGAAATTGAAAAATCTCAAAAACTCAAGAATAAAATCCAGCGTCTTATCGAAAAACAAACCCCCATAAAGAAGATTCATCAACCACGTCGCGTTGTAATGTAAGGCTGTTGCAATAAAGACTTTTTTACAGTAGACTATACTCATATAGGCCGCCTTAGCTCAGTTGGTAGAGCAACACTTTTGTAAAGTGAAGGTCCCCGGTTCGAGTCCGGGAGGCGGCTCCATAAAAAAGCCTATCAACACTTAAAAAGCAATGTCATAGACATTGCTTTTTAATTTTACTGCTTAATCCTATTAAGCTTCAGCTTGTTTTCTATTTAAGAACACTCGCCAACCAACTAATCCAATCAATAAGATAGCGCCAATAATAAAGTAAATCTGATTAGATTTTTTAGGCTCTTCTGTCTTCTTGGTTTCTAGTTTAGCTTTTTTCGCTTCAATTGGAGCCTCTTCTTCCTTCTCTGGCTCAATCTCCTCTACTACATAGCGATAAACAGGTTCTTCAACTGGAACTGGTGTCTCGGGAACTGGAGTAGCTACCACGGGAGTTGGAACAGCTACCTTTTCTAATAAAAACTTGGCTTCATCTAATAACTTTCTAGCATTATCTACAACACCTTTTAACTTTTCTTGATTTGTTTCATCATCTATTAAGAAATTATTATTAAAGTCAAAGAAATCAGCCAATGGACCATCTTCGTCATACCACCAGCTCTCATCATCTTCAGTGTATAAACCTAAAAACTTAAGGAAATTATCAACGCTAGAACCACTATACTTACCAGAATTAATATCGGCTAATATCTTTTTTAATTCATCTAATAATTCGTTATGCGCGCTTACGTCAGCCCTTCGCACAACTAAATAGTCTCTCTCTTCCGCTGAACCATCATCATTTTTTATGTCCTTAAAAGCTTGATCTGAATTAAGAATAAAGTTTTTGGCGGTATCTTTTTTAATATTGTTAATTGTAATATTATCTAAAATACCTATTAAATTAATATCAGTAAAGCCAAAATTAGGACCAGAAGCTGTTAAATTAGATTTTCCTTCATCCCAATTAATTGTAACACTATTTTCTGCTTTATCTTTTTCTTCCACCTCATCTTCATCATCATACTGCCGATCAATATAAATATTATTTTCTTCAGAAGTAATCAAGCTACTATTGCTTATTGTAGTAATAGAACCGTAATCTTTCCCCTCATCAGCGTCATACTCATTTGACACGATAATAGCTCGGCCCTCTGTGCTAGTAATTTTACTACCAATAATCTCTAGTTCACCAGCGATATTTTTAATCGCATCATTCTCAGCTTCAATGGTGACCCCATTTAAAATAAGTTTTTGGCTTCGGCCAACCGACAAACAAGTCTTAACTTCAAAGCCACAAATAATCTTACCAGTTTTTGGATCTGAACTGTCTATAATTGTCAGCTCTGTGCCTACGCCCTCTAGCTCAATCGCTAAATCTTTTTCAATAGCAAGAGTTCGACCGTTTAAATCTAGGGTGGCCTTCTCTCCATCCACCACTGTAATTTTTCCATCACCCTTAATGGTAATCTTATCCTCCACTGTAGCGGTGTCTAGCTTATTATTACCAGCGTCTAGTGCTTGTTCTGTTGTAACATCACCATTAATATCTAAAGCTCTAACTGTTGTCGTGACGCCAGACAAGGTCAGACTGATTGCTAGAAGCCCAATGCCCACCAGTTTTTTAAATCGTTTAATCATGGTTCTCCTTCCCCTATAACTTTTAATTATTACCTTAATATATACCACTATTCACCTTAAAAGTAAACGAACTAACACTTTAATACAACATTATTTCAAGTTTTGACTTTTTAGACTGTAATGTTTATAATTCTTAGAGTAGTCACCACTCCTGCTGGAGTCGTGTAGTGGCAATCACTGGAGACTGTAAATCTCCCGCCGTAAGGCTTCGTAGGTTCGAGTCCTACCTCCAGCACCAAACTACTGCCGTGATAGCTCAGTTGGTAGAGCGCATCCATGGTAAGGATGAGGTCCCGAGTTCAAATCTCGGTCACGGCTCCACAATGGACAAAATTGCGATTTGGTCGCCCTCACGGGCGGCCTTTTGCGTGGCGGCACGGTGGACACCGCAAGATAATTTACGGCAAGGGCGAAAGCGATAGTTTGAGCCACGCCGCCTAGCACGGCAAACCGTGCTGCGCCCCAACAGAAAAACATAGAGGACAAATCAGAAAATCAAACGGCAAAGAAATGATTTATCATCCACTTGCAGTTGGAGAATTATTAGAAACTTTTGAATGTGATGACAAAATAGTTGCAGTAGGGTATTTGCATGATATGTCTAAACCCAAACAGGCCGTAGACACTTCTCTTGTAAAATAGTTAATGTAATAAACTAATTAAACAAAAGAAGAAGATACTATGACATCATGTATCGGGCAGGCTACGACCTGTGCTTTTATTTTACTAAACCCTAAGACATCCTACATTCTAAAATCAAATGCAACCGTAAGTTTTATCATATATAATCTTT
>CAZEWP010000020.1:0-10059 GCA_964516285.1 uncultured Saccharimonas sp. (SeqCode) | reverse complement strand
AAAATCATAAAATTTATCCTTAAACTCAGACTGAATTCTTTTAACCGTTTTTTCAATCTGAACGCCACCCCTCTCCTCGTAGGCAATAGTTAGAATAATATGCTTGGCGTTATAGGTGTTATCTAAAACAGCTTGAATTGTGGGACAAATAACATCATAGGATTCGTTATATGTAGCCACTATTACGGCATTATAAACATCCATCGGTTTAGGAAAAATATCTTGATTGTTTTTGATTGTTTTAAGGTTTAGTATATGTTGGGCTAGTTGATCGGTTTTTATAACATCTGGACTGAGAGCGCTCAACCTACTGTAGGCTTGAGCTGGTTCTGACAAGTCATCTAATCTTTGATGCCAATCAATTTTTTGAGCTAAAGTCAATTTCTGGCTACCCTGCACGGTGCGAATAGCAATCCCCACGGCCTTAATTAGTAACACGGAAGCTACTATTAAGAGATACACCGCTGCTAAGGTGGGGTAAAAAATAGATAAAGTGATTAACAACACCAGCGATCCATAGCTTAGCATAGCTGGCAACATCTCAAAGAAACGATACTGCTTAGTTCGCTTACCTAGTGGAATTTCTAAATCCATTAAAGCACTCTCTGTATATTAAGAATTAATAGTGACACCACTAGGTTAAAAAATACCACACCAAACCCAAGCCATAAATATGTAAAAGCAAGAACTCGATTCCCCGTCTGATAAAACTTACTGGCTAAAATTGTATGGAAAATAAATACAATAATATTAAATATTAAAAAGTTTAACGAGTAAAACCAACGGTTAAAGTAAATGGTTGTTGTGCCAAAACTAGAATACCTAAAAGGCATCTTTAACTCTCTTACCTGCAGTGATAGCCCAATAATAATTGTGGCAACTATCACTAATAATAAAACTGTTAAGATAACAGCTAACAGATGTTTATCTGCAGTAATTTCCTTAAAAAGTTTCTTAATCCCAATTTTCATTAACACTCTTATTATATATAAAGCTTTGAATATCTCAAACTATCAGCCTTATATTTATTCTTGGAGCCGTTGTCCGGGATCGAACCGGAGACCTACGCTTTACGAAAGCGCCGCTCTACCAACTGAGCTACAACGGCAAAGAGATAAATACTTTTTTATTATACCATTTTTTAACTAATGAGTTGCAGATAATAAAAAAAACTGGTATTATTGTTGCCACTGGGCCCGTGGTGTAGCGGTTATCACGCCTCCCTGTCACGGAGGAGATCACCGGTTCGAATCCGGCCGGGCCCGCCAAGAAATATCATCATCTGTGATGATATTTTTATTTTCCTGATAATACATTGCTAAAAATGATTCCTTATATGCCAAAAAATTATTATCCAGAAGACTATCTCTAATATTATCCACTATTTTAATAACAAAAAATTCATTGTGAAGACTAGCTAAGGTTAAACCCGTAACCTCTCCCGCCCTAAATAAGTGGTGTAAATAAGCCTTGGTGTGGTTACGACAAGTGTAACATTCGCACTTTTCGTCTATGGGCGTGAAGTCATTTTTGAATTTACTATTGTTGATATTTATCCTACCTGATGATGTAAAAAGAGCTCCATTTCTAGCTTGTCTGGTTGGAGCTACACAATCAAAAGTGTCAATACCGTGTTCAACCCCTAAGAACAAATCGATTGGCTGTGCCCCCATCCCTAGAAGATGGCGAGGTTTGGTTGATGGTAAAATCTGATTAACACTAGTTAATACAGCGGGCATCCCATTGGCGGTAAAAACACCACCTATCCCAAAACCGTCAAAATCCAACGAACTTAAGAAACGAGCGCTTTCTTGGCGGAATTTAATATTTTTACCCCCCTGAACAACCCCAAAAAGAGCCTGGAGTGGTTCTTGATTTTTTAAATGAAAATTATTCAACTCTTGATGTTTAGATAAAGATCGAATCGCCCAACGATGAGTTCTTTCCATGGCGACTCGGATATCATTATCACTCAAGGTGTGCGAAACTAGTTCATCAAAAGCCATATGAATATCTGCCCCAATTTTATGTTGCAATTCCATTGAGATTTCCGGACTGACAAATAGTTTTTCCCCATTTAAATGCGACTTAAAAAAGACTCCTTCATCTGTAACTTTTACTAAAGATTTTTTAGTTTCATTTCTTTCTTTTTGACCAAACCCTGACCCTAATGAAAAAACCTGGAATCCTCCACTATCAGTAAACATCGGCTTGTCCCAATTCATAAACTTATGGACACCACCAGCTTCTTTTATTAAATCGGCCGTGGGGCGCAACATTAAATGATAAGTGTTAGCCAAAATAGCTTGAGAACCCGAACAAATTATTTGCTCATTAGTTAGGGTTTTTACGGTAGCTTGTGTTCCCCCCGAGATAAAACATGGTGTCCGTATTTTGCCATGAGGAGTCTCTATTACACCAACCCTAGCTAAACTATCTGGCATCTGTTTGATTATTTTAAAATTAAGTGCTAGTTTTTTATCTATCATCCTAAAAAAATCTCCCTACACAATCAACATCGAGTCACCATAGCTCAAAAACTTATATTGCTCCTTAATGGCATGTTGGTAAGCCATCTTCAAATTTGGCCAACCAGCGAAAGCAGCAGCGAGCATCAAGACAGTGCTTTTAGGAGCGTGATAATTAGTCAACAAGCCATCAACAACCCTAAAGTTATAACCTGGATAAATAAAAATATCAGCTTCACCAACTATAGAAGCATGTTGGCGATTATTGTAGATTTCAGAAGCACTATACTCAAGAGCTCGAGCTACTGTTGTGCCGGCCACAAAAATCCTCCCCTGTTTTCTTTTAGCTTCCCTAATAGCCTTAATAGTTTGATCTGGTATCTCAAAAAATTCTTTATGCATTTTATGTTTTTCTAGTTTAGTATCTCGAATTGGCAGAAAAGTCCCTAAACCAACATGAAGAGTCAGATAGCAAATTTTCACCTGTTTTCTTTTTAGCTTCTCAATAATCTCTTCAGTCATATTCAAGCTCGCTGTCGGAGCCGCCACTGACCCAGATGCTTGAGCCCAAACTGTTTGGTATCTTTCGTTATCAACAGCTTCCGCTGATCTTTTAAGATAGGGTGGAATTGGCATCTCGCCATATTTTTCTGTTAGTTCTAAAAAACTAACCCGACTAGAGAGTGTTACAACTCCTCCTTCTTTAACTTGACTGACAACCACTTGATTCTCGTTTATCATAAAAACATCACCCGGCGAGACCTTGCCTCTACAAAGAAAATCATGGTGAAACCAGTTATCTTCTTTCTGATGTTTTTCCAGAAGAAGTAATTCTCGTTCTCTGTTCTTGTTGTCTATGCCAACTAGTCGCGCTTTTACAACTTTTGTATTATTAAGAATAATTATATCTCCTGGACAAAAAAATTGTTCAATATCGCAATATCTTTTGTCTTGTATCTCCCCTGTTTCTCTGGATAAAACTAATAACCTCGACTCTCCTCTTATCGATGGAGGATATTCGGCTATTAACTCCTTCGGTAAATCATAGTTGTATTGCGCGATATCCATAAAAATATATTTTTAAATCTTAATATATTGTTTAAAGCTATTTTTATTTTGCTTCGATTGTTCTAGTTGCCGACTAAATTCTGATAGGTTTATATTTATATACTCGTAGCTGACCTGGTCGTTGTTCTTGTCTATTAATCGAATTACGAAATAACCCTCTCCTAAACTTGACTCCACTAGTTGTTTCGCTACTTGCCCTTTTTCTAATGTTCTGGCGACTGATGTTAATCCACCATCCTGGTTAAAAATGGACACCCAGCCAGAATAACCAACACTAACTTGTTTTTTCTGGTGCTCATTTAGGTTCTCAGCAATTTCTTTAAAACCAACAGTTTTAGACATCTCTAAGATACTCTTGGCCAACTCCAACGCCTCTTTATCTATTGCGAACATAACTCTATTTTTCAACAAGACCATTTCCATTTGCTCTCTAGCCTCCGTTGGTGTAAGGCCAAAGAATTCCATACCAGAAGCGTCAAAAGCCTCCTGAGAAACCTCCCCATTACTAGATTGTCTCTGTTCTTTAATATATTTCTCTAGCTCTTGCCGGCTAACCGATAGATTAAGCTCTTGAGCTTTTTTCTTAGCATAAGTATTAGCCACCGCTCCATCAAGTGACCTTTTTTTATAATCATCCATCCTTGACTTACCTTCTTCGGTTTTCTCGTCTAACTTTTCTTTTTGCCTAGAATAGTGCATAGAACTTCGGTAAGCAAGTAGATAATCTCGATAAGCTACTTGTCGGTTATCGATTTTTGCTACTGGCAAAGGAATAATCTTGGTAATTCGATACATAAAATCATTAGTATTTTGGACCAAATAAAGTTGCCACCAAACATACAAGCTAGCCAAGATAATTGCCAACAAGCTGATTATAATTGTGTTAATAACTAATTTGTGCCGAGAATATTGCAACGGATACTTAAACCGTCGGCCACTACTAATAACCTGCTCTCTATAGTCAGCCATTGTATTAGTAGTAATTCGTGGAGTTTTTTGTTCTGGTTCAATGCTCTTTTTCTTAAAAAATTTTTTCATTATTTCAATCATCTCCTGTTGTTTGATCTAATATATTTTGTAACTGGTTATAAACACTTTCTGGTTTTTGGACATAATGAATCACTAAATCACCCACTAAAGTCTGGATAATAATTGTTCCATAACCAATTATATCAGCTATCACGCCTGGTGTGCTGTAACTAATGTTTTGAATCTTTGACAAGCTTAAGTCTGTTGCCCCTCGTCTAAAAAACCCCCACTGATTAAATTGCCTAATTCTTTGGTCGGTGACAATAGTATATGTAAAATACCAAATAACTAAGTGGTAAAACAAAACAACTAACCCAAACAACGATCCGCCCACCGCAACCAACAATAGCTGTTGATTGTTTGGCCAAATAAATATTGGTGAGCAAAACACTAAAAGTAATATTAAAAATAAGAAAAATCCTTTTTTAGCCACTAAAATATGGCGTCGAAACAAAAACAAGACATCTTCATTATTTCGCTGTCCTTCAAAAGTCTTTTTAGCTTGACTATTATCTCTATTCTGAGTCATATAATCCTAGATAACCCCCACATTAATTGGTGCCCCGGGCAGGAATTGAACCTGCAACCTTATCCTTAGGACGGATCTGCTCTATCCAATTAAGCTACCGAGGCTAGCCATTAATGATTATACCAAATTAACGAGTAAATTTCTCATGCAGAACATGATATTGGTGCAGTTCACTCTTTTTAAACCAATACTTAATCTCATCCTTAGCCTCTTCTAGGTTACCACTAGCATGAATAAGGTTTGGCACTCCTTTATGGTTCTTGTCAGCGTAAACGAAACTCATATGACTGTAATCGCCTCTAATTGTACCCATATCAGCTGTTTGAGGCTCTGTCCCGCCAACAATCTTACGGACTAGAGGCACAGCCCCCACTCCTTCTAAAACAATAGCGATTACCGGACCGGTTAACATATAGTCAAGTGTAGCCAAAAAAGCCGTCTCACCACGACGAGAAAGCATTTTGCCAATATTTTCATAATGCTCATAAAGCTGGTCTCTTGATGGTGTTACCATTTTCATAGCTATAATTTTTAGACCGACTCTTTCAAATCTAGTTATTAATTCACCAACAATCCCTCTTTGTAAAGCATCTGGTTTTAAAATAACTAAAGTCTGTTGAACTTCTTGTTCTACTGCCATTAATAATCTCCTCTCTTAATTATTGCTTTTTATTATACCAAATTTTAAGCTATCTCTACAATTATTAATCGTTTTGGGTTATGCTTAAAATGTTATGTATCTATCCGATTTAATTTCTGACTTTATTGAACATCTTGAGGTAGAAGGTGGGCGGGCTGTTAACACCACGATTAACTACACCCTTTATCTAGAGCGTTTTATTGAATTTGCTGGCGACATTAAGGCCCAAGAGATAACTTCTGAGCTAGTTAGAAAATATCGCCTATGGCTAAATCGTTACCAAAATCAACAAGACCAAAGCTTGTCAACCTTAACACAAACCTATCATCTTATCGCACTAAGAGGTTTTTTAAATTACTTATCCCAACGCGACATTAAAAGTCTAGCTCCTAATAAAATTATTCTTCCAAAAATTAATCGCAAGCAAATTAGTTTTCTTGACTACAAAGAATTTAACCAACTAGTTGATCAGATTGATATCACTTCCAAAATTGGTCGGCGAGATTGCGCCTTAATCGAATTATTATTTTCAAGCGGACTGCGAGTTTCCGAACTAATTAATTTAAATCGCGGGCAAATTAATATCTCACAGCAAGAATTTACCGTGAGGGGAAAAGGCCAAAAAGACCGACCAGTCTTTCTTAGTCCCAGAGCTATCGATTGTTTAAAAAAATATCTAATAGATCGCACCGACAATCAGCCGGCTCTTTTTGTTAACTACAGCCGTAACAGTCAACCCACCACTAAAGATAGCGATTTTCGACGCTTAACCCCTCGTAGTGTCCAAAGAATTATTGACCACTACGCCCGATTAGCTGGTATTACAAAGCCCGTTACCCCTCACACCCTAAGGCATAGTTTTGCCACAGACTTACTCATCAATGGAGCCGATATTAGAAGCGTCCAAGTTCTCCTGGGCCACAGCAACATTAGCACTACTCAGATCTACACCCATGTCACAGACAGTCACCTAAAAAAGATTTATCAACAATACCATAGCCATTAGACCTTGAGCGGCCAGATATTATGGGTTAACAGTAAAGTTCTTTTTAAAGTCACCTGTGTCAACACCACTATTGAGGATCTCGACCGCCTTAACGCCAGTCAAACCTTTAGTGTTGAATAAATTAGCCCTGACCTTTACTCGACGAAATAAGTCGTTCGCCCGACCAGTCGAATCAATCTCTGGTTGAACTGCTGAAAACTTAACAGCGCCATCGGCACTATCCAAAAGAGCAACCTTAAAATTGGCTGGGGCATAAAAAGTTGTTAAGTTGAGATAAGCCTCCCTGTTGTCCATTTCCGGTAATGTGATCTTTGCCTTGCAAGCATACCCGCTAGGGAAAGAACTCTCACATTTAATATTTTTTAAAATATTTTGGGCGTTACCAGCTGAGCGACGACCATCCTCATCAAAAGATGCATCGTTAACACCATTACTACTTGGATATAAATATAAGCTACTGTTATGGGTATTATTATCAAAATCAGTTACTTCAAAACCGATGTAGCTATTATATTGTATTAATTGAGCCTTTAAGACAGCCGGACGATTGCCCCAATCGCTTTTATCAATCATTAACTTTTCATTAGAACCGGACACGCTATCTAACTTCAAACTAGCCCCATCTGCTAAATCTTTTTTTGAAAACCAACTAATTTCAATTTTATCAAATTCACTAACACCCCGAAGAGGTATTAACTCATTACTACCTTGGTCTAATTGGCCTAAATAATCAGGCGTATCCATTTTAATCTTTAAGCAAGTGTAGGCTTGGGCAAGATCTTCTCCTGAAAGCACTTTTATCTCTTTATCTTCGGTAGTATTAAAAGCTTTATTGGGTAGATTCAAACAAGTCTGGTTGGTGATTATGTTTCGCCACTCAGTACAATCAGCAGAAGTTTCGTCAGAACAAGCATCTAAATATTTCTTAATAATTCTTTTTCCATCTTCAGCACCCGCTAAAGCCGAGTCATAAGCACTTTGAGAAAGGTCATTATTAGTGGCCAGTTTCTGATTACGCACCATTAAAACAATAAAGCCAATTGTGACAACGGTTATCATAAGCGCAAAAAAAACTACCACAAATAAAGAGACGGCTCCTCTTTGTCTATTTTGCTTAACTTTTCCTAACATATTCCCTCCTTATTTTGCTAACACCTAGCTTTCATTGTTTTAATTATATCATTAATCAACTAAGATAGGCTAACTCTATTCTATTCACTTGTCCTAGCTATCACCATAAACTCGTTAAGAGCGCAGTAAGAAAAATCTCGCTTAGAGGTCTGGTCTGGAGACTTACAGCCACTACTATCAATTAAACTTTTATCTTGTGTGCCTAAGGTGTATTCTATTTTATAAACAGCTCCGCCAGTTCCAGAGTTTTTAATTAAATCAATCTTAAACTTATGTAATGCTAAAAAGTTACTCTTAGCACCAATTAACTCTACGGCATCACTCAAGTTAATTGAAGGATAAATTAATGGAAGAGAAGGATCTGCCGGGTCTTGTCCTCCCTGACATAAAGTCCCATTATTGTCCTTCACTTTTATAAATCTAATATCTCTAGTCGCAGGAGAAGTATATTTATTCCGAATAACAGCTGGGTCACTTGAAAGATCTTCAGCACCATTCCAGACATAACTATACTCGCCTAAGCAATAACGGCCACTATCAATACCTAAAGCTACAAAATTTACATCTGGGTCTATTAGAAAAGTTTTTTGTCGAGCAATATCTTGTCGTAAATGTTGCGCAATTTCTCGACCGACTGTGTCTACTTCTTTAAGAGTTAATCCTCTGTTATAGATATTACTGGCCTGGATAATAACTAAAACAATTGAAATTAGTAAAATAGAAACAAAAACTGTAGCTAAAACAAGCTCAACTAAAGTAAAACCTTTTTGTTTTCTATTTATCATATAGCCTCACAATCGTTTGGATTGTCATTGGCACTTTTTGACCAATTGTCTGCCAACAAGACCGAATATAAAAATCGATATAATTACTCCCACTAAGTTTTTTAGCTTCAATCCATAAACCATCTGATTGAACAGTTGGACTTAATCTTAACTGAGCAAAAGAAGCTGGATCTTTTTTAAAGTTACTAGCGTTTAACCCAACCAATTGGACTTCATCTGTTTTAAATGTTAAAACAAATGGACTGTTACTTGTTAAAACTGGGCACGCCCCACTAGAAATATCAATTGGTTCAATTATGTTTCCACTATTAGCGTCAGCTTTAGACCTAATCTCACTCCAAACCATCGCCTCAGCGGTGGAAGCTGAAGAGTTAGACAAATAAGCATTATGAACGTAGCGCAAAAGCTCAGCTTGGTTGTCTATCTGATGACGAACGGCTGTAATCTCTAAAGCCCTTTGGGCTGTGGCACTACCCTTATTCATTAAAGCTAAGCTACCAACCGCCACTAAACTAAAAATCGTAATCGCTAACAAAGCTTCTATGATAGTATCACCTTTTTCTAAAACTCTTATTGACATGTCGATTCTCCACTAACAAGATTTACTGCCCCGGTGCTAGCCGCTCGAGAGTCAATTTTAATAGCCATTTTTTCGCTATCTGGAAACAAACCTTCAGGAGATAAACAAATTACCCCTTCTTTTAAACTACTATTGTTTACTAAATTCTGAGGGTTAGGTATATAGCTTTCATTAAAAAAAGTTAGAATATCACCACTATTAGGCGAGCGGACGATTAATAAAGAAAAAGGATTAAAGTTACCCCCAACTTTCTTTGAAGAAACTTTTACCCCCCAATTGATAGAATATTCTTTCACACTGTCTAAGGTTTTGATATCATACCCAGAACTCTTAAAAATATTAATCTCATCTAGTGTTGTAGCTTGCTCTGGATTAGCACTATAACCATAAATATCTACTATCTTTAGTTCGTTGGCATTAACGTTATCTGTCCTAATAAGCTTACCCAACAAGACACAGTCGGTCTGCCCTCGTCCTACCCCACCCCCTGAATTATCGACTCCACCATTATCACAATTAGCCAAATTATTTCTTTGATTTGAGGTGTTTAAAACATTTGAGTATTGCTCTTGTAAAAAAGAGTGAAGATCATTAGCGCTATCTCTATAGCGTTGCCGACCAATGGCACTGGTTGAACCAACCAAAATAGCCATCACCAATAAACCCGTTACGGCTAAAAATAGCATTGTCTCAATAATTGTAAACCCCTGATACCACCGCTTCTTCATTGTATTTATTATAGCATAATCATTTTATAAAATTCTACGGCCTACATTCTAAAATCAAATGCAACCGTAAGTTTTATCATATATAATCTTTCTTA
>CAZEWP010000019.1:0-10374 GCA_964516285.1 uncultured Saccharimonas sp. (SeqCode) | reverse complement strand
CATAGGCAAATTTTTGCAAAACCCAACCGCCTCCATGACGGGTTAATTGCGCCACTCTAACTGCACTACTTCCGATATCTAGTGCAAAGAAATTTCCCAAACCCTTGATAACTGACATATTACTTATAATTATACATAAGCACTAGCTATATTTGCAAGCTAAATATCTAAAAGCGCACTGGCTGATCAATGATGTAGGTGCTTTTAATTGAAAAGCCTTGGTTTATATGGTTGAAAGCCCATAAGTGAGCATCTGGACGGAAATTAATAGTTTCAGCTGGGTCATTTTGGCTTAAGTCAAACGGACCATCAGAACCTCCGGTGCGATAAAGCTTAATCTTTTTAGCCTTAACTGGACCGTTGATCTCTAGCTTGCTTGGGCATCTATTTCCCGACAATTTATCACCAGTTATATCAGCTTCAGCTATACTTGAACAAGTATTAATAGTTTCCTCAGCTATCAACCAAGCATCAACCTGAGTAACATCTTCTTTGATTTCAATATCATTAGCAATAATTATAACTTGTGGTAAATCATCTTTCTGATACTTCCCACTCTTGTATTTAATATTACTAGAAATTGTGACTTCTTTACCTGGAGCATTTAAAACTATTTGTTTGTCGATAGGACTATTAGCTGTTAAATTAATATTTTGTGTAACGCTGTATTCGCCAGCCGATAAACTAGACAAATCAACCTCTGAGGTGGCAATAGAATGCGAGAAATTAAAGAAATTAGAAATATTTAAACTACTAGGTGTAAAATTATACTTTCCTAATACAGGCGGAGTCTCGTCACACTTCTTATTAGTAAAGCTTAATAAACTATAGCCACAGGCATTCGCTTGGTTATTAAGCGCCCCACCAGTTGCTAATCCTGAAATATTATCTTTAGCAATAGCGCCATATTCCACCCAGCTCCCAGCAAATTTACCAGTTGCTAGTTTATTCATATTAGTGTTAATTTCTCCTTCTGCCCAAATATCTCCACCTAATACTTGGACTTTTGGTCGCTTGCCAACTTTAATACAAACTTCTGAACTTTTTATTGATGGGCCATTCTCTCCTGTTTTACCATTATAAAATGATTTACTTAAAGACAACCAAAAGCAAATACTATCACCAAACTGAACGGTATTAGGCAAGTTATAATCTACATTAGCCACCGTTTGGCCGGTACTAACTACAAAAACTTTCTGGCCACTACTAATAATTGTTTCTGCGCCACTATTAACTTTAACCTTTAGCTCCCAATTAATATTTTCTGATTTAGTAGCTGGTTTATCATTAGGGCTAGTGTTATCAACCTTAGGTTGAACGGCAATGGTTGTACCCGGAGTTGGGGTGCTACTTATCGACTTAACACCTGGAGTTAACTCGTAGTTGTATGGCACTTGCACGCAAGCCTGAGCAGAAGTTTTCTCCCCTGAATCACTTGAACTTTTTGGCTGAGCAGTTGTGCTACGACAATACTGGCCAGGATTAACATCCAATGGCACTCTCCCATCGGGACTAATTTTAGAAGTAAAAGAATCCGAACTATTAGCAGGAGTCCCCTCAGATAAAGTCTTTTTATTAGAAGCCTCATACCAATACTTAACTGGTTTAGTAGTTTTGTTTGGACCCTTGTTCGTAGCCATATGCTTCCAAATTACTTCATCACCAATAAAAGCTTTGGTTTGGTTGACCGTAGTAGTAGGTTCAATCTCCCAACCAGCGTCAATAAGAACACAATCATGTATCGATGGGTTAGGCGACAAGCTAAATAGAGAAGAAGGGGAAATCCATGGTTGTACTGTTAAATGTTCGCAAACCTTATAAACCCCCGTATCAGTAACCTTCACACTACTCTCCACTGATTTTTCACCACCTCCAACTAAAGACTTAAGGTTAAAATCGCTAGATCGATCTATATATTTAGGAAGGCCTTTTGTTAAAATGGCACTCTGATAAAATTGCCTTACTACTTTTACTGTGATATTTTCTGAAACCGCATCTGATCTGGTGTTTTTAACTTTATGTGTCCACTTAGCAGTTTCCCCTAGCTTAATTGTCTCCATTTGCCTTGTAGTAGATGGGGCGAGCTTCCAATTAGGTTCCGGTGCTTTAACTGTCACACAAGCCTCGCTTGTGTCAGTACTAGAACTTGTTGAGCTTTTAGGTTTAACTGATGTTTCGCGACAAAATTTACCTGCATTGTTTAATTTTTGAGCGGTATTATCAACAAAAATTTTTTCTACACCCGCACCCCAGCCTACTCCAACACTGGTTGAGGTAAAACCATCACCAGACACTGTAACTTTTTTAGTCGTGGCATTTGAACTGTTGTTTTTGGCTGTTTGCCTCCATTCAATAGTCTCTCCGGGTGCGACTGTAATATTTGATTTCCATGTTGAAGTACCCTTAACCCTCACTTGGCTTTTTGGAGCGACAGACCAATTTGAAGGAGTTTCTACTAACTTTACTTCAGGTTTTGTGAAACTACCCAATAATGGATTAGCGCAATCAGACTTAAAAAGAGCAACTAATGCTGGTTCCTCTTTGTTTGGTAATTCTTGAGTAATCCTTACGCCGTCATCGGTTCCGGCGCTTGCAAATTTAGAAATATCATATATACCCGATCCCTTCTTCACCATCTGAATATAACCCGTATTCCACTCATGCCAATAACTTCCAGATTCTACCTTAACACTATCTTGCTTCATCAGGTTTTTCCATTTTGCTAAAGTTATCGACATATCCTTGTCTGCAATTATAGATTGCTTATAAGTTTCTGTGAATGTAGGCTTTGCACTGCCTGTCATATTTAAAATAATATAACGAGCGCCAACCTTATTTCTTGTTTCATTAAATGCTTTACTACCATGAGACTCGCCGGTTGCACTATATTCATCTAAACCACAGCCATTATAATAACTCTCTATAAGCTCGATAAAAACTCTCTTCTTGTCAGTAGCAGTAGCGTTTTTCACAGCTTGAAGTGCTGGTTGTCCTTTGTTAACACAATTACGCAACACAAACCCACTACCATTGTTATCAGAATTATCATACGCCGATAGACCAGAAAAATATCCCGTACTGTATTTTGAATCAGCTTTAATATCCTTAGTTAAAACTAAAGAAAAACCTACAATACCTAAAAAGCTGAGCAGAATAATATTTTTAACTAATTTTTGTTTAGTTCTCATAAACACCTCCCCCTAGTGCTTGTATCTCGTTAATCTTCGTCTGGATATTATCTCTATCATAGCTAGCTTGTTCATCGTCGCCGACAATTAACTCTTGAGCTTTTTTAAAACCATCAAGTGCTTCAGATATAGATCCTATCTTTAAACTAGCCTCACCAAACCATCGATAACTATTAAAACTTTCTTCAGCATTACAAAGTTCTTTTGTTAGTAAATAGGCTTCTTCATATCGCTCTGCATTCCAAGCAATACTAAATTTCATGTTAAGTAAAGAAATTTTATCCTTATCATCAGCTTCCTCTAAAGCAATATCTAAATCTTTTTGGGCTTGTTGATAGTCGCCGTCTTCACTTTTTGCTAAGGCTCGATGATAAACATCAGTCAGACTCATCTCTCCAGATTTATCACTAGTTTGCTTATTAGGGTTCTTATCTAAAACTAACCAAATAACACCCCCCGCGAGAATTAGGGCAATAATAATGCCTAAAATAACTAATAATCGTCGGTGAAATTGTTTTAATTTTGGTTTTGATTGTTTTTGAGAGCTGTTTTTTTCAGCGACTTCACTGTTTAGCTCATTTTTCGTTTCATTATTGATGTTATTACTATCCATCTCTACCCCCATCTATATAAAATAATCATACCACAATCGTTTTGTAGGCGCCAACCTTTCTGTCTTTTAATTATTATTTTTGCTAAAATAAATCCATGAGTCTTTCTATTGGTATTGTTGGTTTACCTAATGTTGGTAAATCAACTCTTTTTAATGCTTTAACTAATAATAATATCTTGGCTGCTAATTACCCTTTTGCCACCATCGAACCAAACACTGGTATTGTGCCAGTCCCAGATGGACGTTTAGCCGTGTTGGCTAAACTCTACCAAACTGAAAAAATTATTCCAGCGACCGTTACTTTTGTTGATATTGCTGGTTTAGTAGCTGGGGCTAGTCAGGGTGAAGGATTAGGCAATAAGTTTCTTGCTAATATTCGTAATTGCCAGGCCATTATTCATCTGGTTCGAGCTTTTCATGATGACAAAGTCACTCATGTTGGCACTAATCCTAATCCAAAAGACGATATTGAAATTATTAACACCGAACTTATTTTAGCCGACATCCAAACAATTGAATCCCGCCTAGATAAAGTCCGGCGTGAAGCTAAAGCTAATCCTAAACTACAACCAACTATAACTTATTTGGATCGCTTGCTAGACCATCTTAAGGCTGGCACCCCACTTTCTCAACTCCCTAGTTTAGATTCAGAAATTATCGGCGACTTGAATCTACTGACCGCTAAACCAGTTATCTATATTTTTAATCTTGATGAAATTGGCTTAGCTGATAAAAACCTACAAGCTGAATTAATTAAACTTGTTAGTCCTAATAAAGCCCTCTTTATCTGCGCCAAATTAGAAGATGAACTTAAATCTTTATCAGCCGAAGAAACCCAAGAACTACTCGCCACTTATGGTATTGTTCAAACTGGATTAGTCCAACTGACTCAAGTTGCTTACGAATTACTCGGCCTACAAAGCTTTTTAACTGCTGGACCTAAAGAAGTGCGAGCTTGGACTATTAAAAAAGGTTCCACCGCACCCGAAGCTGCCGGCGTCATCCATAGTGATTTTGCCAAAGGTTTTATCGTAGCTCAAGTTGTTAATTACCACGATTTAATCGAAGCCGGGAGTGAAGTTGAAGCTCGAGCCCGTGGTAAAGTTCGCACTGAAGGGCGTGACTATGTCATGCAACCTGATGATGTCGTTGAATTTCGTTTTAATGTCAGTAAATAAAATCGCTCTCGATTACCTTTTGCCCCCGTTACTTCGCTATCGCGCTTAGCTTGAATTACAAACAAGTCCTTAGCCCACTGCTCAAAAGCCTGTAAAATTAGCCGGCGTAATTTTTCGTTTTTAACCACCCCTTTATTAATCGCTTCCCGCCCAACTTCAAATTGTGGCTTCAGCATCGCTACAATTTGGGTTTGTTCGTCAGCTAATTGCTCGGCAATATGAGGCAGAATTTGTCTTAAACTAATAAAAGAAACATCAATTAAAATTAAGTCTGGCTTCTCGGTTAAATGAAAATCACGAATATCTGTTTTTTCGTAAACTTTAACCTTGGGATGCCGTCTCAAACTAGGGTGTAATTGGTCAGTCCCCACATCAACCGCCAAGACTTCCTTGGCTCCTTGGCGCAGAGCAAAATCGGTGAAACCACCTGTGCTACTACCAACATCTAAAACTCTCTTGCCAGAAAAGTCTAAAGCCAGTGCTGTGGCTACCGAAGCTAACTTTAAGCCAGCCCGACTAACTAGCACTTGGCTATCTTCTGCCAAAGTAATTTTATCTTGATCTTTAACTAACCAAGCTGACTTCTCCACCACTCGATTATTAACCAGTACTTGTTTGAGTTTAATTAAATTACTGGCCTGAGAACGAGTCGTGGCTAGCCCTCTCAAAACTAAAGCTTGGTCTAACCGGACTGTTGGCTGATAAGAGTTAATCTTTTTTGCGTTCACGGTATTCACCAGTCTCCGTGTCAACCGAAATGATATCACCAATTTTAATAAAAGCTGGAACCTTTACCACCAAACCGGTCTCCACTGTGGCATCTTTTAGAACACTGCTGGTGGTGTCACCCTTCACAACATCCTCACAATAAGTTACTTCTAAAAAAAGGTTCTTAGGTAACTCAAGGTTAATCACTTGACCGTTAAAAGATTGCAGAATAACTTCTTCGCCCTCTTTTAGAAACTTCTCCGCCGTATCCACCACATCAGCTGACAGCTCAAATTGTTCAAAACTAACTGGATCCATAAAATAAAAACTATCAGCATCACCATATAAATATTGAGCGGTGGTTTTTGTCACCTCGGCTGGACTGATTTTTTCCTGTCCCTTAAAAGTTCGGGCTAAGACACTACCATCAATCAGGTTTTTAATTCGCACATTAACAATACTGCCACCCCGGCCCAGCACTTTCTGGTTATAATCAATCACTCGAAAAGGCTTACCATCTAGTTCAATAACCACCCCTTTTTTCAAATCAGTCGGACCAAACATTTTTAGCCTCGAGATACAAATGGTAATAGAGCAAGGTGTCGAGCTCGTTTGATAGCCGTTGCGATTTGTCGTTGCTGTTTGGCACTTAAGCCAGTTTTATCTATTGGCTTAATTCGGCCATATAAATCAATAAAGCGTTGGAGTGTTTTGACATCCTTATAGTCAAAAAAAACTGGATTACTCTTCTTGGTTTTTTGCATATTTTTTACCTTTCTTAAAATGGAATCTCACTGAGATCAATTGGTTCGTCGTTAATATCTTCTATTACCACTTCGCTTGGTGTGCCTTCTTCTTTGATATCGCTACTAGCGCTCTCTGTGTTGCCACTTGGGCCATCAAGGAAAGTGATATCGCTGGCTGTAATTTCAATGCGTGACTGCTTTTTGCCGGTTTCCTTGTCTTCCCAACGATCTTGACGCAATCGTCCTTGAACTAAAACCCGACGACCTTTTGACAAATACCTTTTGGCTAATTCCCCTAATTTTTCCCACGCATTAATATTAAAAAAGTCAGCTTCGCCGTCTTGACCAAAACGATCAACCGCTAAACTAAAACTAACTATTGTCTTGCCACTAGGGGTGGTCCTTTCTTCTGGGTCTCGGGTCAAGCGACCCATTAAAATGACTTGGTTTAAACTCTTGGCCATTTTATTCCTCCTTTTCTTGGCTATTTTCAGTTTCTGGTTCTTGATCAGTTGACTCCTCTTCAGAGCTCTTTTCGCTTCTTGCGTCAGCCTTTACTAATAAATGGCGCAAAACTTCATCGGTAATATTTAGAATATTAGAAATTTTCTTTGGCGCTTCGGCTGGTAGGTTCAACTTTAAGAAAAGATAAATGGCAAAATCTTCCTTTTTAATCCGATAAGCTAGGCGTCGCTTGCCCCAATTATCTTCTTTTGTAATTTCGCCCCCATTTTCTTTAATAGTTACATGAACCTTATCTAATAACACATCAAGATTACTCTCTAAATCTGGATGAGCTAAGATAACTAATTCGTATTCTTTCATTCTTTCTCCCTTGGAATCCTTTCTTGGATACCTATTCTTTTAGCTAAATAGGTTGAGTTAATTTAATAATATCCTTATTATACCAGATATCACTCAAAACACCAAGGTTAATTATCTTAATCTAATTCCGACGAGCTAGCGTCTAGCTCGCTATCACCATCTATATCTTCTAAGCTACTAATTAAGACTTCTCTTGGTCGCTGACCATCAGCTGGACCAATAATCCCTCGATCTTCCATGGCATCAATCAAGCGAGAAGCTCGTGAGTAGCCTAATCTTAAGCGCCTTTGCAGGTAAGAAGCGCTAATTTTTCCGTTGTTGTTTAAGGCAATCTTGACGGCCTCTTGGAATAATTCATCGTCTTCACCGCCACTGTCAAAAGCATCAACTGAACCACCCCGCCCACTAAGCTGAACCTTTTGGCTGATAACATCATTGTTATATTGTGGGGCTGATTGACTGCATAAATAACTAGTAACTTTATTAATCTCTTCATCTGTTACTAAAGCTCCTTGGATACGCATTGGTTTCGCCATACTAGCTGACATAAATAACATATCACCTTTGTTAAGTAATTTTTCGGCCCCATTCTTGTCTAAAATAATTCGGCTCTCAATTTGCGAAGAAACCGTAAAAGCAATCCGAGCTGGGATGTTAGCTTTAATAATACCAGTGATAATATCAGCCCGAGGAGTTTGAGTGGCCAACACCAAGTGAATACCAATGGCTCGAGCTTTTTGCGCTAAGCGAGCAATCAAAGACTCCATATCGCGACCAGCCTCTAGCATAAAATCCGCCAACTCATCAATTACAATCACAATATACGGCATCGCTCGAACTGATTGGTTGTCACCATCTGAACTTTCTTCTTCTTCACTAGATTGGCTAGCTTGATAAATCTTCTCGTTATAAGTCTTAATATCTTTGACTCTAGCTTCTCTTAGGACCTTATAGCGTCGCTCCATTTCTTTGACCGCCCATTTTAAAGCGCTGACTGTTTTTTCGGTATCAGTAATCACTTCCGTTAATAAGTGTGGCACTCCGTCATACGAAGTCATTTCCACTTGCTTTGGGTCTACCAAAATTAGTTTTAAATCACTTGGGCTATTATGATACAACAAACTAACTAAAAGCGTGTTAATCATAACCGACTTACCAGAACCAGTTTGACCAGCTATTAGTAAGTGAGGCATCTTATTTAATTCAGTAAAAATAGGCTCCCCAGAAATATCTTTACCCAAGGCAAAGACTAGTTTTTCTTTACTCTTCTTCATACCTTCACTGGCTAGAATTGATCGAATTCGAACATCGGCTGGCTCCTCGTTTGGCACTTCTATTCCCACTAAGCTCTTGCCCGGGATTGGTGCCTCGATTCTTATATTAGCCCCTGATAAATTCAAAGAAATATTTTTTTCTAAGTTAGTAATCTTAGCTAGCTTTACTCCACTAGCTGGCTTAAGGGTAAATTGGGTAACCTTTGGGCCAACATTAGCCCCTTCAACTTCCACCTCAATGTCAAACTCTTGGAGTGTCTTCTTAATAATATCGGCGTTCTTAGTAACATCACCCGGATCCGCCGGCGATTCACGAGACTGTAACAAGTTAAGATTGGGGGTTTTCCAGTTAGGGTCAGATACCGAAATTAAAGCCGCTGAACTCTCGCTTGGGGTCACTTCTGGTTCATCAGGACCCGCCTCTTTGTCATCTTTGCTTCTTCCCAGGTTCTTTAAGCGTCGCCCCCTCTCAACAATTGGCACGCCCTTATTTAATTTTAATTTTGGAACCTTAACCTCGCCCACCCCCTCAACTTCATCAATAATTTCTTTGTTACGCTTTTCTTCAATAATATGTGCGTTATTTTTAATTAAATCCCAAAGAGACAACAAGACATCTAGTGGCGCTCGTCCAATCATAAATAGCAATGTTAAAAAAATTAGAATTAGATAAATAACACCCGCCACACTAGTATTAACTAGTTGTAGCATTCCTTGATTGACAAGATTTCCGACAAAACCCCCACTCTCAGACAGCACACTACCATCACCCGGCAACCCTAATAAGGCTGTTACCCAAATCAACTCAAACAAAAAAGCAATCTTGACTAGCAAATTAAGCTTGTTATCTTCTGCCCGAAAAATCTGAACAGCCAAAAAAATTAACAAAAAAGGTAGAACATAAACCGTATAGCCAAAACCAGTTAAAAGCACGCCATACAACCACTCTAAGGTTGGCCCACCAGCATTAAACCACGAAACCATCAACAAAACAGCTAAAACAACCAAAAAGACAGCTATTATTTGTGACCAAAAACCAACTGGTAAGATATGCTCTGGACCAGTATCAATAATTTGCTTCTTGCTCTTTCTTCGTTTCTTCTTCGCCATAGTTATTAGTATATCTGTTTTTGTTGTTTTTAGCTTGTAATGTTCATATTATAGCAAATTTTACTACATTTTTCAAGCTAACCCAGCCACCTGACTATCATTTTAATTAATACTCGCGGTGTTTTACTAAACTATCTGGAGTAAATTGTTTTTTAGGAAAACGCCGACCATTGGCTGGCCTAGATGGTTGACTATTAGGTGAAGCCACCTCTTTCCTATTAGCACCACTCTGTTCAACCCGACCCAACTCATTAATTACTGGAATAACAATTGGGGTACGATGTGTTTTATCAAACAAAACATAGGTCAATTCTTCTTTTATCTCTTTTTTAACGAGGTCTAGATCAACATGTTTTTTACCAAAAGTTTGAGCTACTTTTTGTTTCAAGTATTGCCTAATCAATCCCATTAACTCCTCACTATCGCGCAAGTAAATAAACCCTCGGCTGATAATATCTGGGCTAGTTAATAGTCGCCCCGAACCAGCCTGGACTGTTAAGACCACTACAAAAATACCCTCGCTGGCCATGTGAATCCGATCTTTTAAAACCACCTCTGAGACAATTGCACCACTGTCGTCATACATAATCCCACCAACCGGAATCCGGCCATTCTTAGCCACTCCGTTTATGTCAATTTCTAAAATATCACCCGAATCGCAAACAAAGATATTCTGGCGCTTTATCCCTACTCTTTTTTCAGCCAATTCAGCATTATGCACCAACATATGAA
>CAZEWP010000018.1:7916-11094 GCA_964516285.1 uncultured Saccharimonas sp. (SeqCode) | reverse complement strand
ATTTCTAGACGTATTTTATCGCCATCTGAAAAGTAATACAAAAGATCATCACGGCGGTTATTTTTTTTAGCAACTTGAAGCTCGTTTAGAATAGAAAAATCATTACCTGCTAAGTCTTTAAGTGGCAAAACATCACATATATTTTTTCCAACCAGACTACGGTTGGTGTTCAGGAGGCTCATAATGGCTGAGTTTTGAGTGTTGATAATACCGGCCTGGTTGATGCTAATCAAGGCATCACTCAGGTTATTGACAATGGTTATGATTCGATCCTTTTGGAGATCCTCTTTGGCTTTACTTTGAGCGATCTTTTGCAGAGAAGATTTGTTAATGTAATGAAAAGCCAGGATAACCAAAGAGCTTGTCGCTAAGATGCCTAAAGCGATTAGACTACTGGAGAGTATCTTTTCAGGACTGCCATAATTATTAATAAAGATATTAGTGATAACCAAGATTATAAAAGCAATGATATTTAAGATAACTCCAGGTATCGAAAAATAAATATAACAAGCCGAGATAAGCAAGAGCCAAAGGACGATTAAGGGTGAAATTAGAGCGTCAAAAACAGTTAAAAGAGTAAAGGCAAAGAAGTGATAAAAGACAAGCCGAATAGCCACTTCTAGTTTGGATTGGCTAGTCCTAGCATATTGAAAAATACCAATGATTATCCAAAGGGCGATGGTGATGACTGGCACGATTGGACTAAGCAATAGTTGGACCTTGATAAATCTTTGAACAATCAGTATGAAGTAGATTAAAAATATAAAAGGAGCAATTAAGCCAGACAAACGCATGGCTTGCGAGGACTCTGGTAGTCTAATCTTTAATTTAGACTTTTTCTTGACAGCCATTAAGTTTTTCCTTTTTTGGTTTTATCTTTAACGCCAGGTAATCTTATTTCAAAGGTAGAACCCTTATTGAGTTCACTCTCAATATGTAAGGTTGCGCCAATCTTTCGAGCTAGCTTCCCAGAAACATAAAGGCCTAAACCAGTTCCGCTCATTTGTCTAGCTCTAGTGTCTTCGCTCCGATAAAATTTTTGGAAAATTTTAGCCTGGTCGTCTTTGCTAATACCAATACCAGTGTCTTGGATTTTAAAGGAGACGAGGTTGCCGTCTTTTGACCCGATAAGAGTAACGCTTCCTTCCATAGTATATTTAATAGCGTTAGTAATAAAGTTTTGGAGGAGTTCTTCTAGATAAAGTGAATTAGTTTTAATCATACCGAGATTTTTATCTAATTTTATTTTTAACTTGAGGTCTTTTTTCTCTGCTTCGTAACTATATTTATTAAATAATTTTTTAATTAAGTCTTCTACCACAATTTCATCAGCGTTGGTAGAGGTGCCATGTTCGACTCTAGATAATGAGCTAATATCGTTGATCATACTAGCTAAGAAAAGGACTTGATCATGGGCCATTTGCAGAGAGTTTTTAAGAATGTTTTTATCAAGGTTTCTTTTGTCGAGGAGGATTTGGATATTAGAAATAGTTCCTTCAGTAATAGTAACGGGAGTGCGAAGTTCGTGGCTAATTACACTGACAAATTCGTCCCTTTCCTCTTCTAGGTTTTTAGCTTGGGTGATATCTTTGAAAATAACGATATAGTTGTCGGCTATTGTTCGGGAGGCTTTTTCAGATAGATGGTGGTTGCGAATCGGAGCAAAGGTTGCCAGTAATCGGATTCGGTTGTCATTCTTAGTCAAGAAATATAAGTCATCTCGTTGAATGGTCTTTTGGCACTGACTTAAGATAGAAACAATAGTTGTTGGTTTGTCTTGATCGGACATAAGCGTGACTAGACTATCTAAACTATTGCCGACAATGGGCTTATTAGTGTCAATTAAAGAGAGGCTGGCTGAGTTGCAAATCTTAACAGTACCAGTCTTATCAACGCTCATCACAGCATCAGTTAAATTATTAATAATAGTCGCCACCTGTTCGCGTTGTAAGGATTCCTGAACCAGGCTTTCAAAGATTTTTTGTTTCTTAACTTCATTGGTTTTATTGATTAGTAATAAAGCTAAACTCGTAATAATAATGGTGGCCAGAACCATGAAGTTATTTAAAAGAAAATTGATAGCACCGCCATGGATTAAAAAGGCGTCAACCAAAACAATAACAGTATGAAAGAGAGCGCTATATTTAAAGCCAGTTTTATTAAAGTAAAGATAAGAAGCTACAAGGAGCATTGGTAGGAAAATTGCCATTGGCGAAAGCACACCAGAAACTAAAAGCAAATAGAGAGCTGTGACGATATGAAATTCAATTAGTCGTAAGGTTGAGCTAAAAGGGGTTTGGCCTGGTCTGAGTTTTTGGTGAAGGCTAACAGCCGTCCAGACAACCATGACAGCTAGAAAGTGGGCAAGATTAATAGGCCCTTGGACTGACGGAATTAAATTAAAATAAATACACAGGCCATAAATAGCCAATGGTATAGGAAGAATTAACCCAACATTAGTAATGATCCTGTCAGCTTTCGGGTTATAAGTATCGCTACTACGGTATTCTTCAATATATGCTTTTAGATCCATTCTGTTTGTATTATAACACAACCAGTATAACCTACATTCTAAAATTTTTAATCTTTAAATAATATTTAAATGAGGATGTTTTAATCTTAATTGGTCTTTTTCAGCGGAGGGTAAACTATCAAGATAAAGATTACCACTAGTCGTCACACCAGATAAGTCTAGACCTTCAGCGGAGGTTAGGCTAGGAAAATAAAGATCACCACTAGTCGTCACACCAGATAAGTCTAGACCTTCAGCGGAGGTTAGGCTATTAAAATAAAGATTACCACCAATACTTTCTGGAAAAGTGGTACCTTCGGCGGAGGTTAGATCAGAAAGATCAAGACTACCGCCAATCGTCACGCCAGATAAATCTAGTCCTTCAGCGGAGGTTAGGCTATAAAGATAAAGAACACTACCAATACTCTCTGGGAAGGTGACGCCTTCAGCGGAGGTTAGGCTACGAAGATTAAGACCACCACCAATACTCTTTGGGAAGGTGACGCCTTCAGCGGAGGTTAGATCAGAAAGATCAAGACTACCGCCAATTGTTACACCAGATAAATCTAGTCCTTCGGCGGAAGTTAGATGAGAAAGATTAAGATCGCCAGCAATCGTCACGCCAGATAAATCTAGTCCTTCAGCGGAGGTTAGGCTATAAAGATA
>CAZEWP010000018.1:0-7816 GCA_964516285.1 uncultured Saccharimonas sp. (SeqCode) | reverse complement strand
TGGGAAGGTGACGCCTTCAGCGGAGGTTAGGCTATAAAGATAAAGACCACCACCAATTGTTTCTGGTAGCTTTAATCCTTCAGCGGAGGTTAGGCTACGAAGATTAAGACCACCACCAATACTTTCTGGAAAAGTGGTACCTTCGGCGGAGGTTAGGCTATCAAGATCAAGATCCCCATAATGGTAAACAATATTTCCACTTAAAGCTTCCTTTATAGTTAGGCTAATCTGTTCTGGAGCACAGTTAAAACATGTTACTAAATCGCTTCTGGTATCTCTTTCATTTAATATTTGTTTAATCCTGGGGTCTTCTCCGTAGCCAAAGCCTTCAATCTTTCCATCAATTTGGTAGAGAAAACGAATATCCTCGGCAGATAGTTCTTCGGGAGAGTTCTTCCTGATGTATTCTCCATCTTTAAAGTCATAAAGCTTACGGTGAATGTCAGTTAGGTATGCCATGTCGGTAGTTTTTTTATCGTATTTATCGCCACCTGGCATATCGTGGTATTTTTCTTGAGCAATCTTAACAAGTTCTTCTTCGCCTAAGTTTTGGTTAGCATCAGTGCCACGAACTTCAGCAACTCTGCCATTCTCGGTGCGAATAGCAATCTTTGGGGTAGTTGGCTGACCATCAGCGTCATAGCAATAGTAAACATAGAAGTCTCCACCAGACAAGTGACTTTCTGTAGTGTTTATTCCACCAGCGGTACACCAACCGGTACCTTTACCGTGAATGTCATTAAATAAGATTTCAGCATCGTCTGGGTTGTTACTCTGAGGGTATTTTCTCCATTCACCTTCAAAACTCTTTACGGTTTCTTGGTTACGGTCTAATTCATTAATAGCTGTAGCATAGAATCTACCAAAGTTATTGCTTTTAGCCGATTCAATGAACTGGGGGGGAATAGTTTTGGGAATTAACAACTTCAGTAAAGTCTACTTTGCCATTTTGGTCTAATGCCCGAGATAAGACATCATACATCATGGCTAGGGCTTCACGATTAATCTCAGGGAATGGCGCAATGGTTGTCTCATCACGTTTGAAGAACTTCTTAGTCTCTTTGTCATAACGACCAAGTTCAGTCATACCTCGAAAAGCGTAATAACGAAACCAAGCTGGATAGGCATTGTCACCAGACTCTACATTAGTAAGATATTCATACCAACTCCTAAGTGATGACTCTTGATCACCAATGATCTCAGCTTGTTTTTGTTGTTCAAAGTTGGCTGGAATCTGGAAGTCTAAACCATAGCCTCTTTCCGTAGCTAATCTTTTTTCTTGATCATAAACAGACTGTGGAATGTTTTCTGGTTTGATGACTAAAGCTTTAGATAATACATAAAAATACTTTTCGTTAAATCTCTCACGCCAACCTGATTCATGTTTTTTTCTGGGTCAAGAACCCTCTCAGATAGACGATCAATATATGCTCCGACGCGTTTTACTTTCTTGCTTTCTAAAACACCAGCTCTTTCACCAGAATTCTTAACGACTTGTTCGGTTGGCATGTTTGGATAGTTCTTTAATAGGAACTGGTTACTACTGTGTTCGTTGGGGGTGGGGTTAGCTTCAGGGTTTCTCATGATTATATAGTGTATTTTAGCATAAGTAGAACGAATTATCACAACCCCTGCATTCTAGTTGACGGTTGAATCGTATTTTTTGAGAGCCTGTCGTCTCTGTTGGTAATCTGGCATTTTTTTCGCTAAAAGCTTCCAGAAACTAGGACTATGGTTCATTTCAATCGTATGGGTTAATTCATGAACTAAAACATAGTCGATTAATTCTAGCGGTAATTTCATTAAGGCAATATTAAGACTGATGGTTTTATCGTTACTGCAACTTCCCCACCGTGTTCGGGCGCTCGATAAGCGAATTTTATTATACTGAAAACCATACTGGTTGGCTAAATAAGCTAATCTTTTTGGTAAATAATCTTTAGCTTCTTTCTTAATAGCTTTGTTTAGGTAGAACTGTAGCTGTTGTCTAATGAGTGGATTGTCAAGATCTAAATCTGGTGGTCTAGTGACAATAATGGTTTGGTGTTGGAGTGTCACATTGAGATTGGGTGAATCTTGGATGATCAAAGTGTGGCTCTTACCTATCCTCTGTCCGTTGTGGAGAGGGTTGTTAACAAAATATTTTTTAAATAATTGATTAATTTCTTGTTGGGAGCTATTAATGGTTCGTTGGATGGTCTTAAGTGGCAGTCTCTTCGGAACGGTTACTCGAAGTTGTCCGTTTAGTGTGACGCTAATTTTAAGACATCTAGCTTGATGGCTACGGTAGATAGTAATTTCCCCAAATTCAGGATGATTAAGGTTGGGCATAGTTTTATTAAACCACACACCAGAGACCAGTCCTAATTTAAGAAAATAAAAACACCAGCTTTGTTTTTGACATGAGCTGGTGCGTTGTGGCTGAAAAGCCATGAGATTCTGCTTGGCAGGAGTGATAGGACTCGAACCTACAACCAACGGTTTTGGAGACCGCTACTCTACCAATTGAGCTACACTCCTATGATGTTTATATTAACAGAAAAGCTTTAAAAAATCTATTTTTAAAGCGTGGTGATTTGCTAAAAACCACGCTTACGCTTATACTAGATAGGTAGTTAGGGTAATAAGTCATACGATGAAAATATTAATGTTGGGTTGGGAATTGCCACCACATTTCAGTGGTGGATTAGGAGTGGCTTGCTATGGCATAGCTAAAGCCTTAGTGGCCGAAGGGTCGCAGGTTGATTTCGTTGTCCCCTATTCTGGTGAGCATCCCGATATAGATTTTATGACGGTTCATTGCGCTACCGATTTATCGCCAAGCCAAAGAAATGGCTTAAGGGCTTATGATAGTGCCCGGGTGGGGCTTTTTCGGCGAAAAATTGAGAAGTTGGTTGATATTCGTGATGTTCAGAAACAGTATGCCCGTTTTTCGCTTAAACTAGCTAGAAAGATTCAGCCGGATGTGGTTCACGCTCATGATTGGTTGACCGCTGAGGCCGGAATGGCTATTAAAAAGGCACTTGGTATACCTTTAGTTTTACATATTCACGCCACCGAGTTTGATCGTTCTGGTGGTGGGGTTGGCAATGAACTTGTTCAGGAAATTGAAGCCCAGGGTATGGCTGTGGCTGATCAAGTTCTGGCGGTTAGTCAATTAACTAAGAATGTCATTATGAATGAATATAAAATCCCGAGTCATAAAATTAAAGTGGCTCACAATGCAATTGATGTTGAAGAGTTAAAGCCTGACTACCAGTATAATAAAGCCACCTATAATTATTTAGAATCTTTAAAGCGAGATGGTTATACGGTGGTGGTGACAATTACTCGCCTAACTATTCAGAAAGGTTTAGTTAACTTACTGAGAGCTTTTGCTATGGCTAGTAAACAGTGCCATAAGCTTGTTTTTCTGTTGGCCGGTAGTGGTGAACAGCGAGACGAGTTATTGCAAGTGGCCGCTGATTTAGGTATCGCTGATAAGGTTTTTTTTACCGGCTTCATAACTGGTCAAAGGTGGCGTGACGCTTATACAGTTGGTGATGTTTTTGTGATGAGTTCAATTAGTGAACCGTTTGGGCTAACGGCTTTAGAGGCTGCTCATTATGATAATGCTCTTATTTTAACTAAACAATCTGGTGTTGGCGAAGTTTTAAATAATGTTTTGAAATATGATTTTTGGGATGAGGAACGGTTAGCTAACCAGTTAGTGGCTTTAGCCACCTCGCCAGCTTTAAAAAATATTTTAAAGCAAAATGTTAAAAAAGAGTATTTGAAATTGTCTTGGCGAGATGTGGCAAAGTTTTGTCAGAAAGTTTACAGCCAAGTTCAAAGGAGAGTTTCATGAAACCTGGTCTAGTCTTATATTTACAGGTTCACCAGCCTTACCGGGTGCGGGAATACAGTGTTTTTGATACTTCTTTTCGACATGATTATTTTACCGACCAGTCGTTTAATGGTCCCCTTAACAACCAAGCTATTTTTGAAAAAGTGGCCAACAAGTCATATCGTCCAATGAACAATTTACTAGAGAGTTTATTGGCACGCTATCCTGATTTTAAAATTTCTTTAAGTCTAACAGGTGTATTTCTGGAACAAGCTGAAACTTGGGCGCCAGATGTGGTGGAAAGTTTTAAGCGCTTAGTGGCGACTGGTCGGGTTGATCTTTTAGCTGAAACATATTACCATTCTTTAGCTTATTTTTATAATTTAACAGAGTTTGAAAAACAGGTTACTTTGCATCGTCAAAAGATTAAAAATGTTTTTAACGTCGAGCCAAAAGTTTTTCGTAATACAGAACTAGCTTACAACGATTCATTAGCAGTTTGGGCTGAGAAACAAGGCTATAAAGGAATTTTAGCCGAGGGATGGGATAATGTTTTGTTAGGACAAAGCCCAAACCAAGTTTTTTCTCCTCCTGGTGTTAAAAATTTGGGTTTGCTATTGAAGAATTATCGTTTAAGCGATGATTTAGCTTTTCGTTTTAGCGATCAACACTGGTCGGAGTGGCCCTTAACGGTTAGTAAATACATTAGTTGGCTCAAAGAATCTTTGGCTAGTCATTCAATTCTTAATCTCTTTATGGACTATGAAACTTTTGGCGAGCATCAATGGCAGGACACCGGTATTTTTGACTTCTTTGAAAGCCTAGTTCAAAATTGGACAACCAAGGAAGGTGGGGCTTTTTATACGGTTTCGGAAGCAATTGATAGCTCTAAGCTTGAGCGTCCGATAATTAGCATGCCAAGAGTGGTAACTTGGGCAGATAGTGAACGAGATTTAACAGCTTGGAATGGCAATAGTTTACAACAAGAAGCCTTGCGCTATGTTTATGATATGGCTACTGATATTACTCAAAGTTCTGATCAGCAATTAATCAGTGATTGGCGTAAACTGCAAACTTCAGATCATTTTTACTATATGTGCACGAAATGGTTTGCTGATGGTGATGTTCACGCCTACTTTAGCCCTTATGATTCACCGTATGATGCTTTCTTGTATTTCCTAAATGTGATTCGGGATTTGCGCTGGCGAGTTTATTACCAAAATATAAAAGGAGGTTATTATGGCTAGGCCGATTGTCTTAAGTAACGGTGAGTTACATGTTGGTTTAAATAATTTTGGTATGGTTCATGATTTTTATTACCCATATGTTGGTTTTGAAAATCATGCTTTAGGTCCTGACTTAAGGCACCATATTGGTGTTTGGGTTGATGGAGAAATTAGCTGGATGGATGATCTAAATGATTGGTCCTTCACTTTTCGCTATCCCTACCCAGCTTTAATTGGCCACACTATTGCCAAGAATGAACGATTAAAAATTATCTTAGAGTTTGATGATTTTGTAGACGCTAAGGTTAGTGCCTTCATTAGAGATATCCATGTTATTAATTTAGCTGATCAGGCTCGTCAGGTTCGCTTGTTTATGCACCAGGCCTTTGCGATTGGTGATTCTAGGAGTAATACTGATACGGCTCAGTATTTACCAGACAGTCAAGCCATCCTCCACTACCGAGGGCGACGAGCTTTTGTGGTTTCTGGGCTACATAAACGACAGGCTTTTGATCAATATACGGTCGGCCTTTTTGGCATAGAGGGTAAACAAGGCACTCATCTTGATGCTGAAGATGGGGAGTTAAGTATGAATAACGTAGAACACGGCCGGGTGGACTCGACGATTCGTTTTTTAATTGATTTACAAGCTAATAGCTCGGAGAGAGTTTATTATTGGATTACAGCTGGTACTTCCCCTCGAGAAGCGATTTATATTCATAAAAAGATAGTTGACGATAAAGCCATGACCAATTTAAAGCGAACTTTTGATTGGTGGGATGAGTGGTTAGAACCAGCTTACCGAGTTTTACCTAAAATACCAGTTGAGCATCGCAACCTTTTTTTGCAAAGCTTAATGGTTATTAAGTCACAAATCGATAAGCGGGGGGCTATTATTGCTAGCACAGATAGTTCGATGTTAAATTATTCGCGCGATGCCTATGGTTACTCTTGGCCAAGAGATGGTGCTTATGTTATCTGGCCATTAATCCGTTTGGGCTACAAAGAAGAAGCTTATCGTTTTTTTGAGTTTTCAAAACGAGGTTTGCATAGTAACGGCTACTTAATGCATAAATATCGAGCTGACGGTGCTATTGGTAGTAGCTGGCACCCTTATATTCATGAAGGTGGCGTGGTGGCTCCACCGATTCAAGAAGACGAAACAGCCTTAGTGCTATTTGTTTTTTGCCAATTCTACCAGATCAATCCAGAAGCTAACCTCCTAAAGCAGTTCTATAAAGATATGGTTGTGCCAATGGCTAACTTCTTAGCTAACTTTGTTAATAGTAAAACTGGTTTACCACAACCCAGTTATGATTTATGGGAAGAGGTTTATTTAACTAGCACCTACACAACAGCTATAACTTGTGCTGCCCTCTTAGCGGCTTCAGATTTAGCGGTGGTAGCTGGCGATAAAAACAATGCTGTGGCTTGGCGCTTAATCGCCAATGATATTAAATCAGCAGCTCAAAAACATCTTTATAATCCAGAACGTCAAGTTTTTTACAAAGGCCTTTATTATAATAAGGGTAAAATAACTTATAATGACACGGTGGATAGTTCTAGCGTGCTAGGAGCTTATCTTTTTGGTCTGTTTGATGTGAATAGTCCAGAAATGAAAAATTCACTAAAGACATTGCGACAAGTTTTTAAGGTGGATCAAGGAGAAGTTGGTGTGCCTCGTTATGAAAATGATCCTTATCGTCGGACCACCCAAGAAGTGCTTGGTAATAAATGGCCGGTAACTTCCTTATGGTTGGCACAATATTATTTAGACCAAGGTCAAAACGAAGAAGCCCTAAAGATTCTTTACTGGGTAAAAGAACATTCTATCAGCACTGGTATGATGCCCGAGCAAGTTAATCCGGTGGATGATTCTTTAGTCTCTCCCGCTCCATTAACTTGGTCACACGCAGAATATGTTACAACTATTTTAGATATGATTACTAAGCAAAATAGCCAAGACTAAAGCGTGGCTATTTTATAGAAGTAAAAGATTAACCTTTACGTGGCTTGACTTCGTTTCGGCCGAGATTTTTTTTGGTTTCGGTGTAAACAGCATGTTTCCGGGCAATTGGATCATATTTCTTTAATTCAATTTTTTCCGTCGTGTTTTGGGTGTTTTTAGCTGTGTAATAAGTGCGATGACCAGTTAGGTTACTGACTAGTCCGACTAGTTTTCGTTTAGTATTCTTTTTTGCCATTCTTAATTCCTATTTTTTAGATTATCAAAGATGAATTATAACAGAGCTTAGCTTTTTTGACAAGTTGCTTGTCCATACTCACTACATCGTGGACACTTCCCGTCGTTTAATAGTTATACCCATTGTAGCACAATAAGCTTCTGGGGTTTGGTTATGAAGACTGTCATGTGGGCGGTAGTAGTGGTAGTTATTAAGCCAACGGGTAGTATAGTAATCTAGTTCCCTTAAGTTAGTTATGTCACTGCGTCTTTGATCTAAGCATTCCCGTTGGTAGCTACCAATTAATCTTTCGATGTAAGGTTTGTCTTTAGGTTGGTGAGGACGAGCAAAGTATTGAGTAATGTTTTCTTGTTGTAGGTAGTCATAAGCTTTGCCCATGTTTTCGCTTCCGTTGTCGTTCAGGATGGCAACATCTTTACCAAAGACAGTGACTACCTTTTGAAGTGCTAGCTTAGCTTGTAAGCTAGTAGCGGTTGTAGCGATATGAATAAGTGCTTCTCTAGTGTAGACATCAATAGCACAAAAAGCGTAATACTTCCTACCGCCAGCATAGACATGCT
>CAZEWP010000017.1:6594-11612 GCA_964516285.1 uncultured Saccharimonas sp. (SeqCode) | reverse complement strand
TATTGTCCTCGCGCCATTTTTGGAGATAACTGATCCGCTGACCGCTATTAATCGCCACCCAAGTTAGGGTGACAGAAAGAGTGGCCGTTAAACCGTAGCATAAAATGCCTATTAAACCCCAGTTTTCTGGAAGAGTGCTAATTAAAAGACCGCCCAAAGTCAGTGGGGCGATTAAGAAAAGTGATTCACTAAAAAAACCAACCAGACCGAGAATGAGATTGGCGCTAAATGAGAGGGGCTTAGTGGTTTGGGCCGTTAAATATTGAGCCATATTTCTAGGTAGCCAAAGAGTAGTGCCTTTTTCTTTTTTAAAATAAAACAACCAAACAGCCAAGGCCACACCAATATTTAAACCACAAATTAGAAGCCAGGTTAGGGGCCCAGGTTTTGTTTGGCTATTATAGAAATTAGAGAGAATAAAAGATAAATCAGTGATTGTTAACCAAGAGGCTAGAGAGTAACCGAAGAAAATACCTGTCGTTTGTTTAAGGATTCTTCTCTCTTTATTTTTTCGGCGGGTAATTGAACCGGCTTTAATAACCAGTAAGCCGACACCTAACTGAAAACCAGCCTGGGTTAAAGCGGTGATAATAATAATTAGCAAAGAATAAATTATAGATGAATTAATTGGCATTTTTAGGATACTTTCAGCTTATTTATAGCATAAACAGTAAGTAAAAACAAAAAACCGCCACCAGCCCATTGACTTTTTATAGTTCTTATGCTAACATAATATTATTAAATAATAAAACAAACAGAAAGGGAAACAAACACAAATGGAATCAGAAAGTAGTTTAGATTCTTGGAATTCACCCAGGACAACCGAACAATTGTTAGATTTTATCACTCGCCACGAACAAGCCTTGTCATAAAAGGACTGTCCTTGTTTTTGCCGGAAATATGGTATAGTATGTTTATATGCCTCGACGAAATACACTTAGGGTTGATGTTGCGGATACTTATTATCATGTTTATGCGCGGGGACATAATCGAGCAAAAATTTTTAAAGATCAAGCCGATTTTTTCTACTTTTTAGATTTATTTGCTCGCTATCTTTCTCAAGAAGAAAAAAGGGACTCAACAGATCGCCCCTATCCGCATTTATATAATGATGTAGAATTGTTAGCTTATTGTTTAATGCCCAATCATTTTCATTTTTTAGTCTACCAAATAACTGAAGGTTCGCTAGGGAAACTAATGCGATCAGTTATGACTAGCTATAGTTGTTATTTTAATCAGAAGTATAAGGTAACAGGGTCTTTGTTTGAAAGTCGTTATCGAGCTTCGATTATTACTAGTGACGAATATTTAATGCAAGTGAGTCGTTATATTCATTTAAACCCAGGAAATTGGAGGGCTTATCCGTATTCTAGTATTCATGCTTATTTTGGTGTAGGGCAAGAGGAATGGCTTAGGCCACAAAGGATAATAGAGTTATTCGGGTCTACGCCAATCTATGCTGATTTTTTAGATGATAGAAAGGATTTTGAAGATTCAATAACCTTAATTAAAGATGAGCTAGCAGATTAAATTAATCTATTGACAAATTTTAGATATTTTGGTAGAATAATGAAACTTAACGACACCCAGTGTGCTCGTTGGGTAGAACCATGTAGCTGTTATTAGAGTAGGCAAATAACAGACAACATGGTAAATCTCCAATCCCTTGCCTTTTTTCCTTCCTCAATCTCCTGCATGGCAGTAGAGACGTCAAGGGCGATGGCCCTTCTGTTTTATCGTTTTATGAATAAAACAGTGCTGTCGTGTGGGGGGTTGCAAACACCGGCTGATAAACAGCCGTTAACATATAGCCCTGATGATTCAGGGCTTTTTCTTTGCTGAAAATAAAACCTGCTTTTAGCAGGGTTTTATCTGGTAGTAGCGGCAGGGATCGAACCTGCGACCTTAGGCTTATGAGTCCTACGCTCTAACCAACTGAGCTACGCTACCGAATGACTTTATTTCTAAAGTTCTAGTTCATTATAGCAAAAAAGACTCAGGGTGACCATAATTATAACAACAAGAAGATAAAACATACTATAACATATTTTTAGAAATAACAAGGACAGTCCTTGTTCATCTTGGTTTGTGTTATAATATTTCTCTAGTGAATAATGATTTGGCTGGTAAAAAATATCTTGTAGCGGTTAGTGGTGGAATTGATTCGATTGTCTTGTTGGATTTAATGATTAAGGAATATAGTTCCAATCAGTTAGTGGTGGCTCATTTTGATCATGGAATTCGTCAAGATTCAGCAGATGATGCTCTTTTTGTCAAAGAGTTGGCTAAAAGTTATGGTTTAAAGTTTGAATCTAGGGCTGAAAAATTAGGTCCTAGAGCTAGCGAGGAGCTGGCTCGGACTCGAAGATATTTCTTTTTAAGAGAGATGGCTAAGAAGCATCAGGCAATAATTACGACGGCTCATCATGCTGATGATGTAATTGAGTCGATTACGATTAATCTTAAAAGGGGGACTGGTTGGCGTGGCTTGGTTGTTATGGGTGCTCAAGATGTTTTTCGGCCATTAATTCAGCTGACTAAAAAAGAGATTATAGAATACGCTAAAACTAATAATCTAAAATGGCGAGAAGATACGACTAACCAAAGTCCAAAATATTTACGGAATCAAATTCGTCGGCAGTTGAGCGATATTACTGAAGAACAAAGACAACAGTTATTAAGTTTATGGGTGGTTCAGACAGATTTAAAACAAAAAATTCAACAAGAAATTAAAAAATTATTAAGACAATATAGTTACGAAAAGGAAGGTTTTAGCCGTTATTTTTTCATTAATATAGATCAGTCAGTCGCCTTGGAGTGTTTAAGGTTTTTAACCAAGGGTTTGTTGACTCGCCCTCAGTTAACAGAGTTGTTATTGGCGATTAAGACTTATGCTTCCGGTAAACAGTTTTTAGTCGGTCAGAGGGTTCAAATCTTTTTTTCAACTCGTAATTTTGTCATAAAACTGCTAAAATAAGTTTTAATAAGAAAAACCGGTAAAGATAGAAAGGTATTTATTTTTTTATGGCAATCAAAATTCCAGTTCCAAACAAGAAGAAACCAAAAGATTCTTTAAAGTTAGCAATTTTTTGGGTGCTTATTGCAGTTTTCGTTTTTTCAGGAATTAGTTTCCTGACCCCAGCTCGTAAGTTAAAAGAGGTGGCTATTTCTGATGTGGTGCGTCGGGCAAATGATGGGAAGATTAAAACATTAGAGATTAGTGGAGACGAAATTATTGTTACGCCCAAAGGTAGTGATGTTCCAACCGAGAAGACCGTTAAGCAAGCCGGGAGCACTATTCAAGAGCAAGGTCTAAAGTCTAGCGCTGAGGTTGAGTTAAAGATTACCCCAGAGTCCAATACTAGTAGTATTGTTTGGAACTTAGTTATCATGGTGATGCCGATGTTAATTTTTGGTGGCTTGTTGTTCTTTATGATTCGTCAGGCTCAAGGACAAAACAGTCAGGCGCTTAGTTTTGGTAGGTCAAAGGCTCGGCTTTACGGTTCAGACAAGGAGCGGGTAACTTTTGAGGATGTGGCTGGTAATGATTCGGCTAAGCAAGATTTACAAGAGGTAGTTGATTTCTTGAAGCACCCTAAAAAATACGAAAACTTAGGAGCTAAGATTCCTAAAGGAGTTTTGTTAGTTGGTGATCCAGGGACAGGAAAAACTCTTTTAGCCCGGGCGGTGGCCGGTGAGGCTAACGTACCTTTCTTTTCTATTTCCGGTTCAGAGTTTGTTGAGATGTTCGTCGGGGTTGGAGCTAGTCGAGTTCGTGACCTGTTTAGTAAAGCTAAAAAGAACTCACCAGCCATTATCTTTATTGATGAGATTGATGCCGTTGGTCGTCGTCGCGGTAGTGGCATGGGGGGCGGTCATGATGAGCGAGAACAGACACTTAACCAGATTCTAGTTGAAATGGATGGCTTTGAAAAAGGCGCCAATGTGATTGTTTTAGCAGCTACCAACCGAGTTGATGTCTTAGATCCAGCCTTGCTTCGACCTGGTCGTTTTGATCGTCGAACCAATATTTCTCTCCCAGAAAGACAAGACCGCTTGGCGATCTTAAAAGTTCATTTTAAGAATAAACCAGTTGATGAGACCGTCAATTTAGATACTTTGGCAGCTAAGACAGCTGGTTCTTCAGGAGCAGACTTGGCTAATATCGCTAATGAAGCAGCTATTGTAGCGGCTGGTCGCAATGCTAAAAAAATCAGTAATGATGATATTACTTTAGCTTTTGAAAAGATTGCCATTGGTCCAGAACGCAAGAGTAAGATTATGAATGATCACGATAAAGAAATGACAGCTTACCATGAGGCCGGCCATGCTGTTGTTGGCCATGTTCTTCCAAATAGTGACCCAGTTCATAAAGTTACAATTATTTCACGAGGTTCAACTGGTGGAGTGACTTGGTTCTTGCCACCAGAAGATCGCAATTATACCTCAGTGATTGAATATAAAGATATTTTGGCAAGAGCTTTAGCTGGTCGGATGGCTGAAAAGTTAATTTATGGTGAAGATTGGGTAACAACTGGAGCAGGTTCTGATCTTAAGAAAGCCAGTGAAATTGCTCGCAGTATGGTTATGGAGCAAGGGATGGGTAAGAAGCTTCGTAATCATGTTTTCCAGGAGGAAGAAAGCGGTTTGGTTTTTGATCGGATGGCTTATAACCGATCTTACAGCGAAGACACCGCCAAGCTAATTGATAATGAGATCGCTTCGTTGGTTGAGGAGGCTGCTCATCGAGCCGAGTTGGTGCTTAAAACAAATAAAGGTTTGCTAGATAAGCTGACTCAAGAACTTTTAGAGGTTGAAACACTAGAAGCTGAAGAGGTTAATAAAATTCTAGAAGGGGCTGTTCTGCCGAAAGAAGCAAAGCTTTACTAGGTAAAATATGGGACGACTAGGTAGTATTGTTACTCGCGCTAATCGCAAACTACCAATGAAGGTAGCAGCCTTGTTGTTGGCTGGGTCGACACTTCTATCTAGTCTTTTGGGGTTGTTTCGTGATCGGC
>CAZEWP010000017.1:0-6584 GCA_964516285.1 uncultured Saccharimonas sp. (SeqCode) | reverse complement strand
GTTAAACGGGCTTTATTATAGCACTTATCCACAGGGTATCGATGCCTACACTGTCGCTTTTTCGGTGCCAGATTTTATGTTTTTTGTGCTGATTTCTGGAACTTTGAGCGTGACCTTCATCCCTGTTTTTGGTCAAAGATTAGCCAGTAATAACAAAAAATCAGCTTGGGAGTTATCAACAAGTGTCTTAAACTTAATTGCTTTGACTACTATTTTAGCCAGTATAGCTATTATTATTCTGGCTGAACCATTAATAAAATATATTGTTGGTCCAGGGTTAGATGAATCAACTCGAGCCCTAGCGGTTAGCTTAATGAGAGTGATTGCTGTCAATCCGTTTTTGTTTGGTATTGCAGCGGTGGTATCTAGTATTCAACAGACAGTTGGCCGATTCACCTTCTATGCTTTATCGCCAGTTCTTTATAATCTAGGAATTATTTTAGGTATTACTTATTTTACAAATGGCATTAATCTGTTTGGTTGGCAGATTTTTGAAGGTGGAATTATGGGCGTAGCGCTGGGTGTGGTTTTTGGTTCAGTTCTCCAGCTAATCGTGAGTTGTGTTGGTTTATTTGGACTGGGTTTAGATTATCAATTAAAAATTTACTGGAAGAATCATGGATTCCGGCAGGTTCTAAAATTATTACCGGCTCGCTCTATTAACCAAGGGATTGGTTATATTAACAGTATGGTTGAAACTAACATGGCTTCTCGAATGGCGGCTGGTACAATTCGTGCTTTTCAGCAGTCTTCGGCTCTGTCTAATATGCCAATTAATTTAATTGGAGTAGCTATTAGTACGGCAGCTTTCCCGAAGATGGTAGAGAGTTTAGGTGATGGTCGCCCAGACTTGTTTAAAAAAGAACTTCAAGCAATTTTACGAGTAATTATTTGGCTGACTCTACCAGTAGCTATCGTTACTTTTTTAACAAGAGGTTATTTAATTGACTTTATTAAAGTTGGTGGAGACTTTTTAATGGCTAGTATTTTAGGTATTTTAGCAATTAGTATTTTTTTCCGATCAGTTTATCATATTTCAGCTCGGAGTTTTTATGCTCAACAAGATACTAAGACACCACTTTATATTTCTGTTTTAGCGATTGCTTTAAATATCTTTTTGGCTGTTTGGTTTACTTTAGGGTTAAATTTGGGAGCATATGGTTTAGCTTGGGCCTCCGCGATTGTGGCGGCTTTTGAAGTTTTAATCTTATTTATTGTGATGAGCCGTCGGATTCAAGGTTTATTTGATTTAGATATTTTAAAAGCTATCGGCAAGATGATTTTAACAGCTTCGATTATGGGAATTTTAACCTATATTTTAGTGGTGATAGTCAATCTTAAAGCCAGTGACCGAAGTTTTTATATTAGTTTTCCAAAGTTTGCTGTTATCACGATAATTAGCGGATTGGCGTATCTATTCGTTGGCTGGCTGATGGGGTTAGAAGAGATTGGTTATATTACTCGTTATTTGACAAAGTTTTTATCAAAACTGAAGGGACATCATGGCACCAGATCAGCCAGTTAAGATTCGTAATTTTTGCATCATTGCACATATTGATCATGGTAAGTCAACGCTAGCTGATCGGATGTTAGAGATGACAGGAGCTGTTCAGGCTCGCGAAATGAAATCACAACTTCTAGATAGTATGGAGTTAGAGCGGGAAAAAGGTATTACTATTAAACTAACCCCCGCTAAGATGCTCTATAAAGGAGTGGATCTTAATTTAATTGACACTCCGGGGCATGTTGACTTTAGTTATGAAGTCAGTCGTTCCTTGCAAGCTTGCGAGGGGGCTGTTTTGGTGGTTGATGCCACACAGGGTATTCAGGCTCAAACTTTAGCTAATGTCTATTTAGCTATTAACGCTAATCTAAAAATCATTCCGGTTATTAATAAAATTGATTTGCCAGCTGCTGATGTGGAAAGGGTTAGCCAAGAAATTATTAATTTATTAGGTTGTCAGGCTGAGGAGATTATCCAAGTTAGTGCTAAAACTGGTTTTGGGGTTAATAAGATTTTAGATAGAATTATCGAGGTTATTCCGGCGCCCGCTGGTGATCAACAGGCTCCATTAAGAGCTTTGGTGTTTGATAGTTATTATGATGATTACCGAGGAGTAGTTCTGTATGTTCGAATTGTTGACGGGAAGCTTAGTAAGCACAATGACATAAGATTACTGGCCACTGGTGCCACTGGTTCGGCGATGGAAGTTGGTTATCTGAATCCTAAAATGATACCAGTTGATACTTTAGAGACAGGTGAGATTGGTTATGTTGTGACGAATTTACGATCGACTCGGCAAGCTCGGGTGGGCGATACGATTAGTTTGGCTAAAACAGACAATCATATTCAGCCATTACCGGGCTATAAAGAGATTAAACCTTTTGTCTACGCTGGTTTTTTCCCAACTAGCAACGATGATTATCAAAACTTAAAAGAAGCGATTGAAAAACTTAGCTTAAGCGATAGTGCTTTGCAATTTGAATTAGAAAATTCACCAGTTTTAGGTTTTGGTATTAGGGTTGGCTTCTTGGGGTTGTTGCACCTAGAGATTATTAAAGAGCGATTAGAGCGAGAATATAATTTAGACCTAATCGTTACTAACCCATCAACCGATTACCAGATAGTTTTATCAAATGGTGAAAATTTAAATATTAAAAGCGCCAGTGATTTACCAGATATCAGTCGAGTTCAAGAAATTAAAGAGCCTTGGGCTAAGGGTGAAATCTTAGTGCCTAATAGCTATGTCGGATCAGTTATTCAGTTAATTGTTAGCAAGCGTGGTGTGCAAACTGGGTTGGATTATCTTGATCAACAAGTCGTGATTGGGTTTGAGGCACCTTTAGCTAACCTTTTGACAGATTTTTATAACCAATTGAAGTCTCTAACTAGTGGTTATGGTTCTTTTAATTATGAACTAGCTGGCTATCGGACTGAAGATTTAGTGCGAGTTGATTTTTATGTCGCAGGCGAAATTGTGGACGCCTTAAGTGTAATTGTTCATCGGGAGGAATCGGTATCGATTGGTCGCTCGATTGTGGCTAAGTTAAAAGAGATTATCCCTCGCCAAAATTTTCAGGTAGCGCTTCAGGCTGGTATTGGTGGGCGTTTTATTGCTCGGGAAAATCTGTCAGCTTATCGAAAGGATGTTACTGGCTATTTATATGGCGGGGATGTCAGTCGTAAAAAGAAACTATTAGCCAAACAAGTCCGAGGCAAAAAACGGATGAAGCGTTTTGGTAAGGTTGATATTCCAGCTGAAGCTTTCACAGTTATGTTAAAGAGGGAATCATGACAACCGAAGAGTTAGCTAAAAACTATAGAATTGGCGAATCCGGAGCAGAGATTGTGCGCCGGGCTCGGTTGGTCTTTTTAACGGGTATTACAGCAGCGGGAAAAAATACTATCATGGAGCAGATTGCTGACCCAGATAAGTTTCATCGCTTAGTCTCTCACACCACGCGGTCTCCAAGAAAAAATAACGGGATCATGGAGCTTAACGGTGTTGATTACCATTTTGTGTCGGTAGCTAAAATGGCTCGGTTATTAAAGCGTCAGCAGATGGTTGAGATTAACCACTTTGGCCAAGATTATTATGGGGTCAGTGTGGCTGAAGTGGCAACCGCTACTAAAGCTGGAAGAATAGCCATCAACGATGTTGACATTAATGGCGTCCAAGCTTTTTCTAATATCGCGCCAGATAAGGTGACGGTTATTTTTATCGTGCCACCCAGCTATGAGATATGGCTCGAGCGCTTAAAATCTCGCTATCAAGGGGATCTAAAGTTAATCAAAGAAGTTTGGGCTAAACGGCGACAAATTGCGATTAATGAGTTAACCTTTGCGCTTAATCAGCCTCAGTATCAATTTGTGGTTAACGATCAGCTGGAACAGGCTGTGCGAGACACTAAACGAATTATTAACCAGCAAAAAGTAGAGACGGCTTCAGCCAAATTGGTTGCTCAAGAACTGTTAAAAGATATTAAACAAAATAAGGTGGTCTTTTAGCACTCATTGACTTTGAGTGCTAAATATATTAGAATAAAATCAATTATTATGAGTGAAATAACCGAACGACAACTCCAAATCTTAGTATCTATTATTGAACAGCATGCTGAAATTGCTGTTCCAGTAGGCAGTGTTTTGCTGGCTAAACTATTTGGTGTTTCAAGTGCCACGATTCGTAGCGAAATGGCAGAGTTAGAATCTCTTGGTCTGATTATTCAGCCTCACACCAGTGCTGGTCGGATTCCAACCGATGCTGGTTATCGGTTATATGTTAATTTATTAAATAAAAACTATGATGCCACTAAATTGCCAGCTAATTTAATTCGTGGGGCTAAAGCTATTAGTGTGCGAGCTTCAAACTATTCAAGTCAGGCTAGTCAAGCTATTAAGGGTGTGGTGGATAGCTTATCAGAGCTAACGCACAATTTAGGTGTGGCTACTTTAGGTGACGAACTCTAAATATCAGGTATGTGTTATTTATTCTCTCATCCAGAATTTTCTAAAGTTGAACAAATGCGCTCAATTGCTAGTTTATTAGATAATTTAGAACATTGGTTAAGAGAAGTGCCTTTAGATGAACCTCTGAATGTCTATATTGGTTCCGAAAACCCAATCGGTAAAAACAGCGGGGCTAGTCTAATTATTAGTCGCTTCAGGTCCTCATATAGTGACAAAAGCTATATTGGTATTATCGGCCCAACTCGACAAAATTACGACCGAGTAATGGGGCTGGTCCGTCTGGCGGGACAAACACTAGAAGAAGCTTTGGAATATTAAGGAGGGATTAATGAAGAATAACCAAAAAAAGTTAACGGAAGATCAACAGGCTGTAATTAATTTAACAGCTGACTTGCAACGCACTCGAGCTGATTTTGAGAATTATCGCAAGAGAGTTGATGCTGAAAAGGCGGTGGCCAAAGAGCTAGGGAAGGTGTCAACCTTGACTGGGATATTAGATATTATTGACGCTATTGATCGAGCCATCAACCATATTCCAAATGACCTGGAAAGCAATTCTTGGGTGCAGGGAGTGGCTAGTTTAGACCGGCTTTTAGCTAAAAATTTAGCCGACTTAGGTGTTAAAAAAATCATAGCTACTGAAGGGACTAAGTTTGACCCTAATTTCCATGAAGCCGTGCAGTTCGAAGAAGATTCGGTAGGGGAAAATGAGGTGGTGGCTGAAGAGTTGAGGCCAGGTTATCTGTTAGACGACAAACCGCTTCGACCGGCTATGGTTAAAGTAAGAAGACAATAAAAAAAGGGGGATAAATGGAAGAAGGTAGATCGTTAATACTAGTTGTTAATCCAGGCAGTTCAAGTCGTAAATATGCTTTATTTAATGGCGAAGAAAAGCTAGTTGATATTAATTTTGAATATGAAAATAACCAGATTATTGCTCAAGTTATTACTGGTGATGCTAAACAGCGAGTTGAGATTGACGATTGTAATCTTAACGCTGTGGCTGGTTGTTTTTTGCCATTAGCGACTGAGCGCGGTATTGTTTTAGAAAACGATAAAATTAAAGCTATTGGCGTGCGTTTAGTAGCGCCCAGTCAGTATTTTACCGAGGACCGTCTAGTCGACGACAGAGTGATTGAAGTTTTAGAAGGCATTCAAAAATTAGCCCCGCTTCATATTGGCACGGCTTTAACTGAAATTAAGCAATTAAAAACATTCTTCCCAGCAACCACTGTTCTCACTATTTCAGATAGTGCTTTTCACAGTGGTCGACCAGACCATTCAGTTTATTACGGTTTCGATACCGAGTTAGCCGATAAACTTGACCTTAAAAGATTTGGTTACCACGGTTTATCAATTGAGTCGGTTGTTTATCGTTTACAACAAGAAGATAAATTGCTACCTAAAACCATTGTCTGTCATTTAGGTAGTGGTAGCAGTTTAACAGCTTTGTTAAATGGTAAAAGCTTAGAAACCACTATGGGCTATACGCCATTAGAAGGTTTAATGATGGCCACTCGTTGTGGCAACATTGATCCAGCCGCAGTTTTAACACTTAAGCATAAGTTAGATTTACCAGATGATGAAATTGAAAATTACCTCAATAAACAATGTGGCTTGCTTGGTGTTAGCGGAAAGTCTAACGATATTCGCCAGCTTTTAGAATTAGAGAAGCAGGGGCATCAACGCTCTAAGTTAGCTTTAGATATCTTAGTTTACCGCATCCAAATGGCGATTGGTCAATTAGCATCTAGTCTGGATGGGGTTGATCAGTTAGTCTTTACGGCTACTGTTGGTGAACGCTCTGATCCCATTCGCCAAAGAGTGTTAGAAAAATTAACTTATCTTGGCTTTGATTTAGATAAAGCTAAAAATAAAGCTACTTTTGAACCTCGTGAAATTGTTAATCTAGGCACTAAAAAAAGTAAACCAATTTTAGTTTGCGCCACTAATGAATCAACCGCTATTGCGCGCCGAATTTTAGCTTTTAAATAAGAAAAAGCCCCAGATCGCAAAAAACGATTGGGGCTGGGGCTAGCGCCAGATAGATTTAATAAAACCCCTACATCCCAACCCCAAACTTTCCATTTAAGACACAAAAAGAGACATCAGCACT
>CAZEWP010000016.1:6159-13234 GCA_964516285.1 uncultured Saccharimonas sp. (SeqCode) | reverse complement strand
TTAGGCTAAATCTTAAGTCTAAACTATAGTATACTAATTAGTGTAATATGAATGACTTTTTATTATTTTCGCAAAAAACATCCAAACAAACTGTTTTGAAAACTGAGCCTTTGGTTATGCGAATCGTGTCCTTTATACCAGACCTTAAAAAACAACAACAAAAAAAACTTGCTCATAATCTTTGGATAATTTCTGTCACCTTAACTGTTTTAGGGGGCATCTTAGTCCTTTTTACAACCCTAGGTTTACTGGGATTAGGTAAAAGTATTATTATAAATAAAACAACTATGGCTGACTATATGGTCACCAGAAATCTCTGGCAATTAGTGATTGGTTTAATCAATATCATTATGAACGCTCTTGTGACGATTGGCTTTGCTAAATCAATTAAGCCACTTCAAAATTTTCAAAAAAAAGGTTGGTGGTATTTATTTTTAATCTGCCTGGCTAATATACCTAAAGTCACAATTAGCGCCTTACTATCTTTTAGTATCTTCTCTTTTTTCCCGACTATTATCCTGGGACTTTTGTTGAGTTTAAGTGGTTTTTATCTTATCAGTCAAATAAAAACTTATTTTAAGAACTAAAGTTTTTCTAATTTACGAACATAATCTAATAATTTAGTTTCACCTGAACGCTGAGCATAGTCACGCATGCGTGCTAAAACTGGTTTGTTTTGTTCTATAGTTTGCTTAGTAATACGCGACCCTAATTCTTGTTGAGCCTGATAAAACAACCCGGCATAACATTTTCGAATCATTTGCGACTGATCGGCTCGCCGAAAAGAATCAATCGCTTGGTGGTATTTTTGTTGATTATAATAATAAACTCCTTGATTGTAATAAATAGTTTTTTCTAATTCTCTAGCTTGCTTGGCATAGCGAGCATATTTTAAGGCCTGACTAAACTGGTTTTTACTTTGAAAGAAGATTGCTCCTCGGTGCCCGACATAAGCCACCGATTGTTGGTTGCGACTTTTCTTAGCCATTCGCAAAGCTTGAGTATAGTCATTTTCGGCGACTAATTTATTAACTAGATTGTGGTAAGCAGATGTTAGATTCTTTTTTGTGATTTCCCGCTGGCTACTGATTAGATAAGCAATTCGTGACGCTTCTAAGCTAACCTCTGGTGGTATTTTATGAGTTGAGAACTGACGATCGCTGATGTCTAATAGGTTGATTGCGACAATTTCTTGAGCCGGAACTAATGAGCTTTCTTCATCGCTATAGTTATGGAATTGCCCAACGGTGGCTTCAATAGTGGCTCCATTAAAAGCAATCGCTACATGGCGGGGTAGAACGAAAAGCTTAAGGCTACTTAGATGGTATTTTTGGCTATATAGATATAAATATAGTGTTACAATCTGGTTACAGTCAGCTGTTAATTGCTCTTTGGTCGGATCTCTCAAAAGATTACCAAAAGTGCTTGACTCTTGGTAAGCATACCGGCCTTGCTGTGGCGAGAGGTAGGTCATAATTTGTTGCAGGTAGAGCAACTGGTCTTGCTGTTCAGCTGTCAACTTAGTGTTAAAGCGAACTTCAGTTTGACTGGCTAAATCTAAAACTTGGTTTAAATCAGGCGAATAGCTTTGACAATATTTTTGAAAATCTTGTTTAATTAATTCGGCTTTAGCATAGAGGTCACGCCGGGTAGCTTTGGTTAAATACCTATAGCCCTTATAGCGCCATTCCAAAAAAACTGTTAGTAGCACGGTGTCTTGTTGCAGAAAAGTTAAGAGTTGATTGGCGACTAAAGGTGGCGACTGGTTTTCATTTAACCGGCGAAAGAATTTGGCCAACTGACGCTCGGCTGGATTCGTATAGCTACTAAAAAAATAATAGATTTTACCTAAAATACCCATAAACCTATTGTAACACTATCTGTCTTACTTGCTGTTTGTAAGCGTAATTAGTATGCTAATAATATGTCAAACAACAATCAACTGAACAAAAGAGAGAAATTAGCTAATTGTTGCGGGGTTGTTGGTTATTCTTTTGGAACACTGACTTGGGTTTGGAGTTTATTGTTTTATTTTAACTTTTTCTTGTCCTTAAAGATTTTTGAAACTAACACTCCAGCCACTCCCACGCCACCGCCAACACCAACTAGCCCTTTTAACCCAACTCTTAGTTTAGTTTTAGTTGCCTTGATCACTATTTTAATCCTCGGCTTAACTATTTACGCCCTTTTTAAGATTCCCCAGATGATTGGTCGAAGTAGTCAAGAAGCTATAAAGAAGGCGACTAAACTAACTATTCCACTGCTTGCTAGTTTGCATAAAAAGAAACTCAGCAAAAAACAACAGTTTAAATTGACCTTGGGGGTAACTGTTGCTCTTAAGGCTCTTCTGTTTCTTATCCCGCTTGGTTTAATTTTTGCCTCTCAGCTCTTAAAAGAACAGCCAGAAATTAGCTTGGAGCTTCGAGCCTTAATCGGATTTTTCTTGGCTTTCTGGGGTCTGCTAGGCTTTTTAGTTCAATACAGCTTGGCCTATCTTTTTAAAGTTGAACCAGAGCATCTAAATTAATATGGCCCGCCCAACAATCACAGAGACGGTTACTCTGGATAAAATCGTAACTGGCGGACAAGCTTTAGCCACTTTGGCTAGTGGACAAAAAGTTTTTGTTTGGGGTGGTTTGCCTGGAGAAACTGTTGAAATAACTATTACTAAGAAGAAAGCCAAACTAGCCGAAGCGATTGTCAGCCAAGTTTTGTCGGCTAGCCCCGATAGAGTTGAACCTCTTGATGAGGATAGTTGGCTGGCAACTAGTCCTTGGCAGATTATGTCTTTTAATAGCGAGCTTCAACATAAACAAGCTCTCATAGAAGAAGCTTTTCGCCTCCATCACATCAGCCTTATAAACCAGAACCCTATTATTAGCGACCAGCAAGCATACCACTATCGTAATAAGATTGAGTTCAGCTGGTATTGGAACAAATCGAGCGAACAATTAGACCTGGCTTTTTTCCAAAGGGGAACAAAGCATAAAATTCCCGTTCAAACTAGCCACCTAGCGAAACCTCGTCTCAACGAAGGAGCTATTAAAATCCGAAACCTGCTTCGACAAATTTCTAGCGTTAGGGCTTCGGATTTGAAGAGCTTAATTCTACGAACCAACCAACAAGACCAAGTTATTGCCCAACTCTATGTCAAAGAGTCCGATTTTCCAAAGTTTTCGGCTCAACAATTCTTAGATCTAGAAATTTTAGGCTTAGAAATTATGTTTTCTGAACCCAAAAGCCCGGCTAGTGTTATTACTCAAGTCCTCCAGACCTTCGGCCAAAACACTTTGACCGACAGTTTGTTTAATCTAAACTTCAACTACCGAGCTGATAGTTTTTTCCAAATTAATTTACCAGTTTACCAGCTAGCCTTAACTGATATTAAGAATTTTGTTCCGGTTAATTCAACTGTTTTAGACCTTTATAGCGGGGTGGGGACAATTGGCTTGACTGTCGCTCCAAAGAATTTAACCCTAGTTGAAATTAATCAGCGAGCTGTCCAAGAAATGCAAAAAAACATTCAAGAAAATCATCTGCAAGCTAAAGCTGTTTTGGCTTCTAGCCAACAATCTCTAGATTTAATTTCCAATCGAGCCTGCATAATTGTTGACCCACCTCGTGCCGGACTAGAAACAGCCGTGGTTGAACGCCTCAACTATATTAAACCACCCCGGATTATTTATTTATCCTGTAACCCCACCACTCAAGCCCGTGACATCGCTAATCTTTTAGAGAATTATACTATTGTCCACCAACAAGCTTATAACTTTTTTCCAAAGACTCCCCACATTGAAAATCTAATAGTTTTAGATCAAAAAAATTAAAGTCCAAAACTAGATTTCAGTCGACGATAAGTGAACTTTGTGGCTAAGCGCCAATTGCCATAGGCGTCACTATCGTATTGATAGACAGCGCTATTCTTGACTTCTTTGATACTGATTAAAGCTGGGCTGTAGGGAACTAAAGTTCGGTAAAAGGCTAAATCATCAGCGCTAACACTTTTTCGACCCGGAAAAACTTGGCTAAATTTAATTTCGGCGACTTCGTTAAAATAATTTGGTCGATTTTTTGGTGGAAAGAACTCTCCAGCCACCAAGCCCATTTTACTTATGATTTTTTTGATATCACCCAGCGTTAAACGACTTTGACCATTAATAAATAGATAGAGTTGTTTTTTGGAATCTAGAAAAAGCGTGGCAAAGGTGGTTGGTCCAACTGGCACCTTAAGTAAGATGGATCGTTGAAAAACCAAATCTAAACCGAAATAATCTTTTATAACTTTTTCAGAAAAAACTGTTGTTGACTTTATCTCATCCATTATTTTTTATTATACCACTGTTAGCAAAAAATTAGACGAAAGACTTAAAATCTCTTACAATAAGACTATGCTAAAAAACCAAGCCTTTCAAGAACGCTATCAAAAACTAAACCCTCAACAAAAAACTGCCGTTGACACGCTAGACGGGCCAGTTATGGTAGTGGCCGGTCCCGGCACTGGAAAAACTGAACTTTTAGCGATGCGCGTCGCTAATATTCTTTATGAAACTGACACTCTACCAAATAATATTTTATGTTTAACCTTTACTGATAGTGGAGTCGTTAGTATGAAGCGCCGACTCTTAGAAATTATCGGCAAAACTGCCTACGATGTGGCAGTACATACTTTCCATAGTTTTGGCACGGAAATTATTAACCAAAACCCCGATTTTTTTTATAATGGCTCCAATTTTAAGCCGACCGATGAAGTTAAGAAATATGAAATTATTAATTCCGTCTTAGCCCAGTTGGACTACAAAAATCCCCTCCACAAAAAAAGGCTAGACATTAACGAATTTATTTACCAAAAAGAATGCTCAAATTTTATTTCTCATTTTAAGCGTAGTGGTTTAAGTGTTGAAGAAGTCAGGAGTATTATTAGTCAGAACGAAACAGCCCTCGATGAGCTGGAGCCAATTTTAGCCCCCTTGTTTGTTAATCGGATATCTAAACAGACCCTTACTCAAGCTACAGGAGTTCGACCACTCTTAGAGGCCAAGTTAGCCAACCCAGAAAACAAAGCGACGGACTTAATCAAAATCATTAGCCAGTCATTCCTTAATAGTCTCGAAAAAGCTTTCTCCCAAGAAAAGCCTGACACTAAACCCTTAACCGCCTGGAAAAGTGAATGGCTAACCAACGACGCCAAAGGGCAGAAAGTTTTTAAAGATCGCCACCGACAACAATTGGTGCTTCACTTGTTAGACTTTTACCAACACTATAAACAAGCCACAACTGAAGCTGGTATTTTTGACTTTGACGATATGATTATGGAAGTTAACCAAGCTCTTCAAAATAACTATGATTTACGACTTAACCTCCAAGAAAAATACCAATATATTTTAGTTGATGAGTTCCAAGATACTAACGGTTCACAGATGCAAATTATTAATCTTTTGGGTGACAACGAGCTTTTTGAGGGGAAGCCTAATATTATGGTGGTCGGGGATGATGACCAGGCTATCTATAAATTTCAGGGGGCTGAGATTAGTAATATCCTAGACTTTAAAAAAAGATATCCAGCAGTGCAAATCATCACTCTAACCGAAAATTATCGCTCCGCTGTGCCAATTTTGGATCGATCACGGGATTTGATTACCCAAGCCGAGATTCGCCTTGAAAACTCGCTTCCAGAAGTTAATAAGATTTTACACTCCCACGACGACAAAGCTGGGAAGGTTACTCTTTACCAAGCCGAAACCGAAGTTGAAGAGCAATACTGGCTCGCCAATGACATTAAACAGTTAATTTTAGATGGAACTGCTCCGGAAGACATTGCTGTTTTGGTGCGAGAAAATAAAGAAATTGAACCGATTGTCGCCCACTTAAAACAACAAGCCATCCAAGCTAGTTACACTAAACAAGCCGACGCTCTCAAACAAGAAGTTATTATTTTCCTAGAAAAACTAGCCCAACTGGTTATTGATCTCGTTGATAATCGACTGGAAGACGCTAATTACAACCTGGCTAGTTTACTTTCCCATCCAGTTTGGCAGATTGACCAAAAGCTATTTTGGGAAACCAGCTTGCTGGCTAGCCGTCAGCAAAGCACTTGGCTCGAAACTATGAATCAAAACCCGACCCTCCAACCTCTTGCCGAATGGCTCCTCGAGTTAGCTAGTTTAGTCGACCACCAACCACTAGAAAACATGATTGATCTTTTAGTGGGCAACCCTAAACAATCCACAATTGCACTAAAAACCACTTTTATTAACCCTGCTTTTAATTATTTCTTTGGCGAAAAACAACTCCAAACCAAACCTGGTCTTTATTTCTTGTATCTTGAATCCCTACGCAACATCCGTGATCGCGTGAAACAATATTATGACCTTGAAACACCCAGTTTACGAGATTTTATTCAATACATCCAACTCCTAAAAAAACTCGATTTAGCCATTAATCTGATTGACCAAGAAGCTAATGAGGCTGGAAAAGTTAAAGTTATGACCGCCCACAAAGCCAAAGGCCAAGAATTCAAAATTGTCTATATTCCTAACGCGGTTGACACGAAGTGGGGTGGTAAAGCAAAAAAGGGTCCAAGTAAACTATCCTACCCAGAAAATTTGCCACTTCAAACGGCTGGCGATGGGGAAGATGAGAGAATTCGACTTTTTTATGTCGCCATGACTCGGGCTAAAGAACAATTAAAGATTAGTTATAGCCAAAAAAGCTTAACTGATAAGAACTTGTTCCTAGTCAATTTCCTAGTAGACAGCAATCTTCCACAAATTGAAGTTCCGGCTCTTAATAAAACCGAGGCACTGACTAACGCCTTGGAGGTTGATTGGTACCAACCGGTTTTGGATCTTTCTCCCAACTCTTTAACCGAGGTTCTAGCCGGACGCCTAGCTAATTACCATTTAACCGTGACTAGTCTTCAAAGTTTCTTAAATATTAACCAAGACGGACCTAGTCAATTTTTAACCAACAATTTACTCCGCTTTCCTCAAGCTAAATCCGCCAAAGCTAGTTATGGGACAGCTATGCACTCAGCTATCCAATTTATTCATTTATATTTTAATCGTCATCAAGTGCC
>CAZEWP010000016.1:0-6059 GCA_964516285.1 uncultured Saccharimonas sp. (SeqCode) | reverse complement strand
GCGGAAATTGTTGACTACAAGACAGGTGAGGCTTTTTATGGTTGGGAAAAAGGTCAAGCTAATGTTGCCAAAAAACAATACCAATACCAACAACAATTACTCTTCTACGCTTTGCTATTAAAAAAATCTCGCACTTTTCCCCAATACACCGTAACAGAAACAGCTATTCAATTTGTTGAACCTGATCAAAAAGACCAGATTATTCGACTAGTTTCTTCTGCTGACACCTCTAGTCTTGAACGCTTAGAGCTTTTAATTCAAGCTGTTTGGCAAAAAATTATGACATTAGACTTTCCTGAGACCACTAAGTATCCAAAAACGGTTAATGGGATTAAGCAGTTTGAAGATGATTTAATTAAAGAATTTCAAGCCAAGCACAGCTAACTATTTGACGAAACAAAATAAATATTATAGAATAAAAAAAGTTTTGCGAGGCACCAATTTACACCAAAAGGAGGTGATTATGTGGCCGTCTGCAAAATTTGCAAAGGGAGCGGACTCTGTTCCTGTAAAGGAAAAGGTTGCTCCAAGTGCGGAACTAAAGACATCCTAAGTGGTGTTTACCACGGCCGAAAAGTTGGCCAATGTTCCGCCTGTGGGGGAAAGGGTATTGTTTAACCCTACCCCTAAACTAATTGACCTAGCTTGGCGCTCCTTGAGAGTGCTGGGCTGGGTCTTTGTTTTAATCAAAAATTTGTCATAATAAGAACTAATGAATAATTTCTGGCAACAACTACCGAAACCTTTTTTTGCTTTAGCTCCTATGGAAGCTGTGACCGATATTGTCTTCCGACAAGTCGTAGCCAAAGCTGGTCGGCCAGATATTTTCTTCACCGAATTTGTTAACACGGCTAGTTTTTGTAGCCCCGAGGGTCAACACAGCACCGCTTCTCGCTTAGCCTTTGAAAAACATGAACAGCCCTTAGTGGCCCAGATATGGGGAACCGAGCCGGAGCATTTTACTAAAATGACGACTGCCTTAGCTCTCCGGGGTTACGCTGGAGTTGATATTAATATGGGATGCCCCGATAAAGCCGTTGTTAGGATTGGCGCCGGTAGCGCCCTAATTCGCACTCCCGAACGGGCTAAACAAATTATCCAAGCCACCAAGAACCATGGCTTACCAGTCAGTGTTAAAACTCGACTAGGCGACAGTTCACTTGATGACTGGACAAAATGGCTAACGCTTCTTTTAGAACAAGATTTGGCTAACCTAACTATTCACCTGCGAACTCGTAAAGAAATGAGCAAAGTGCCAGCCCACTATGAACTAATCCCAGCTATCTTAAAATTACGAGATCAGGTTGCCCGCCAAACTCTTTTAACTATTAACGGTGATGTCACCGATCGGCAACATGGCTTAACTCTCTACCAGCAATATGGTTGCGACGGCCTCATGATTGGCCGGGGTGTTTTCAATAACCCCTTTGCTTTTGAAGAAACACCCACCAACCACAATTTAACTGACCGATTAGACCTTCTCCATTACCAGCTAGATCTCCATGATTACTATGACGACGGAACTCGAAAGTTTGATCCTTTAAAGCACTTTTTTAAGATTTATATTAGTGATTTCCCTGGCTCTCGCCAAGTCCGGCAACAGCTAATGGAGGCCACTAATACTGCTGAGGTGAGGCAAATCTTATGCCACGCAAAAATCGCTTAATTTTACACCAACTTTACCAGCCAGCTAACTACTGTCAAGGTAAAAAAGCCTTTAAAACCAACCAGTTGGCTAAACAAGCTATCATTCAACAAGAAATAATCCAACCCTTTAGTGACCTAGAATTAACCACCTATAAATGCCCGACTTGTCAAAACTGGCATCTAACTTCTAAAAAACCTGCTGGAGCTGACAACCTTCATCTAAATTAGCTCGCAAATAATATTCAGTTGTTTTAGTCTTAGCCCCACTCTCATTAAGAACCTGAACTTGGCCAGTGGCAATCAGAAACTTTGGACAAACGCCAGAAGCAGTAAAATTATCTTGGCTATCATAGGCTTTAACCATAAAAGTTGTCCGTATTTTTCGACCATTATCTTCAGACAAACAATGACTATTATCTTCAGCCGAACAATTACTAGTATCAAGCACCGCTTTACACTGATCACCGGGTGCTAGAGACTGATTTTCAGAATTTTCCCAAGCTATTTTATTACCATTAGCCGACAAACAAGCTTTCGCCTTAACGATCCCGGACTGGGTGGCGCTTTTAGCTAAGTCATTATAATAACGCTCATAGAAAGCTTTTCGGACTGTTAGAATAGTTGAAAAGGAAGTTCCCAAAAAAATAAGCATGCCCAAAGACAGGATTACGACAGTTGGTAAAATAAAACCAGTTTTTTGGCCACCCCGAATAGACATTATGCTTGTCGCTCCATTTCGGCTACCTTCTGGTAAATAGCTAAAAGTTTTTCCTTACAAACATTTGCATCGTGAGATTTAGCCATCTCTAGAGAAGCTTGACTTAAAGCCTTTAGCTTAGTTGGTTGCTGAATAATTTGTAGCATATTTTTAGCTAATCCCTTAGCGTCAGCTGGTTTAGATAGGTAGCCGTTGACGCCATGCTTGATAGCTTCTGGCACAGCCAAAGCCTTGACACCCAGAACTGGCAAGCCAGCTGACATCGCTTCTAAAAGCACAATCCCTTGTGTTTCAATAGTGCTAGCCGTCACAAAACAGTCATAATTTTTTAAGATTTTCGCAACTTTATTAATGTCATAAGCTCCTAAAAACTTAATTTTAGATTGAACCTTTAACTGTCGGCTGAGATTTTGCAATTTCTTACGCTCTGGCCCGTCACCATAAATATCAAGGCGAACAGCTGGGTCAACTTCCTGAGCGAGCGCAAAGGCTTTAATAACCACCTCCACGCTTTTATCAGAGCCTAGTCGGCCCATATGAATAAATCTCTTCTTGATTTCAAAATCATCCTTTTTAGTAAAAAAGTCATACTTAACGCCGTTACTCATCACCTCAATTGGCGCTTCAACTCCTTGTTTTTTTAGGATTTGCTTCATAGCCTCAGAGGGGGTCAAAACTAAATCAGCTCGATCGTAGACTAATCTAGTATAGCTCCCAGCAAAGCGCTCACTAGCTTTTCTGTTTAACCTCTGCTTATTAGTTTTCTTTAGATTAATCTCTTTTGCCAACCTGTCAAACCGTTGGCCTAAAACGTGTTGACGTTGCTCTCGACTAGTAATGTTTTTATTAGATAAATACCGCACAACCCTATAGCTAGCCAAGTAATCTTGAATCTTCTTGATGCCAAATAAGTTTTTGGGATTAAGATAGACTAAAAACTCAGGGATATAAGTATGGTAAGTTTGGATGTTCTTCATCTTTAATATCTTAGAAACCCAAATCCCTACCCAACCAATCCCTAAAGGAGTTTGAATATGGATAACATCTGGCCCAAATTTTTTAACCTCATTAACTGTTCGCCAAATTAATGGCAAAGCCAAACGAAAATCTTTATATGATGGAGCGGTAATTGATGGGCAACTTTTAACTATAATATTAGGGTGTTTTTTGTGTCTAAACTGACGAAACTTGGGACAAAAAATCATAATCTGATGCCCATCATCGGCCATCATAGTTGTAAATTGATTGATACTAGCCGAAACCCCATTTAGACAGGGGAGGTAGGTATCAGTAAAAATTACAATTTTCATAATAATATCTTGTTTAATTATACCATTATTAGACCAGAAAAACATTCCGCGGACAAACCTGACCTCTCTAAGAAAAAACTTAATAAAATGCTACAATAAGATTATGCAAACAAAAGCCCTAAAAAACCAAGCCACCATTAGCGTGGTTATCGCTGCCTATAACGAAGCGCCTCGAATTGAGGCTGTCTTAAAAGTTGTCGAAAAACACCCTCTTTTAAAAGAGGTCATTGTCGTCGACGATGGTTCAAAAGATCAAACAGCCGAGGTTGTCAAACAATATAAGGTCAAGCTTATTCAAAACAAAAAGAACCTTGGCAAAACCCTATCTGTCAAAAAAGGAATCCAATTGGCCACTGGCGATTTAATTTTACTTTTAGACGCTGACCTAAAAGGGTTAACCGAACAAAACATCAACGATCTCGTTGACCCGGTTATTACTGGTCACGCTGATTGGACACTTAGTTTACGGGGCAATTCAACTGTTTTTATGAGAGCCCTAAAGATGGACTGGATCAGTGGTGAAAGAGTTGTCCCGAAAAAGCTACTCCTTGACCCTTTAATCTGGTCACGACCAGATGTAGGCTACGGGCTAGAAACACTGATGAATAAGTCTTTACTGGCCAACAAAGACCTCCGTTTCCAGTCTGTCTATTTACCAAATCTTTTGATCACCAAGAAATCTGAAAAAACTGGGAAAAAACAAGGTTGGAAAGATGAGCTAAAGATGGTTAAACAAATCACTAAAATTTTTCCACTCAGAAAAGTCCTGGGGCAATTTTTAATAATGGCTCATCTTAACAGAAAGTTTTCTAAAGCTTATGACCAAAAAGACTAAAAAACCTAACCCGATTATTACTAATCGGCGAGCCAGCTATGATTACTATTTGTCTGATGAACTGGTAGTTGGTTTAGTCTTAACAGGACCAGAAGTCCGCGCTGCCCGTGACGGACATGTTCAACTAAAAGGCTCTTATGTCACCATTAAAGATAATGAGTTGTGGTTAATTAATGCCAGTTTTAGTGTTAAAAATAATCTAAAAGGTGAGTCTAATCAAAGAACTGTCGATAATAAAAACCGCAAACTACTGGCTAGTCGAAAGCAAATTGAAGCTTTGATTGCCCAAAAAAAAGCTGGATTAACCATTGTCCCAACCAAACTACTAACTAACGGTCGCTATCTCAAGCTGGTTATTTTCCTAGGTAAGGGCAAAAAGAACTATGACAAACGCGAAGTAATTAAAAAACGAGATTTTGAGCGAGAAAGACAAAAAGGATTATGAAACTCTTCTCTTGGAATGTTAATGGTTTGCGAGCAGTTATTAACAAAGGAAACTTTGAGCCTTTTATCCAAACCTTTCAACCTGACATCCTTTGCCTACAAGAAACTAAGCTCCAGCCAGACCAGCTCAAACTAGACTTAGCCGGTTATCAGCAAATTTGGAACTCCGCTGTTAAAAAAGGTTATTCCGGGACAGCTATTTTTAGTAAGACTGCTCCACTTAAGGTTATTAAAAACCTACCTGATGAGTTAGTCAAAAAACATCAATTAACGCCAGATCCTTACGGCGACCCTAATAATGAAGGTCGGGTTTTAACTGTTGAATATAAAGAATTTTTCTTGGTTAATGTCTATACCCCAAACAGCAAAAGCGACCTGTCTCGCCTCGACCTAAGAAGTGAACGATGGGACCCTGCTTTCTTAGAGTATCTACTTATTCTCCAACAACAAAAACCAGTTATTTTTTGCGGTGATTTAAATGTTGCCCACCAGGAAATTGATCTTAAAAACCCCAAGCCTAATATTGGTAAACATGGTTTTACCGACGAGGAGAGATCTGGCTTTCAGGCCTTTCTTGACGCTGGTTTTATCGACACCTTCCGCCAACAACATCCCCAGCAAACTGACGCTTACACTTGGTGGACTCATTGGGCGAACGCCCGAGCTCGTAATGTTGGTTGGCGAATCGATTATTTTTTAGTCCACCAAAGCTTAGCCAAAAAGATTCAACAAACTGCTATTCATCCTGCGGTTATGGGCTCTGATCATTGCCCGATTAGTTTGGAGATTACTATTAATGGATAACCAGACTTATTGGCGACAACAACTCCTTGATGCACCACTATTTCCAAATATCGCTTGGTCAAAACCTGAACAAAAATCACAAGCCGGCCGATTAGGTATAGTTGGTGGTAACAGCACTGGTTTTCAAGTAGTCGCTAAAAACTATGACCACGCTCTTAGAAGCGGAGTAGGGGAAGCCAAAATCCTCCTGCCAGACATTCTCAAAAAAAACCTCCCACCAACTATGACGGAAGTAGTTTTTGCAAAAGCTAATCCTTCCGGAGGGTTGTCAAAAGAAGCTTTGCCAGACCTGCTAGCCTTC
>CAZEWP010000015.1:0-15046 GCA_964516285.1 uncultured Saccharimonas sp. (SeqCode) | reverse complement strand
TCCTTTTGTTTAATTAGTTTGTTACACTAACTATTTTACAAGAGAAGTGTCTACGGCCTGTTTGGGTTTAGACATGAAAATCTAGTAATGTTTATTTTAGTAGACAGTGATGGTAAAATAAAGGCATTAGCAAAATAAAGGGGGGTCAAATGGAACAAGCAATTTTATTAATCGCCGGTTTTGTTGGTGGCGTGGTGCGAGGGCTGACAGGATTTATTAAGCATCAATATTCTTATAAGAATGTGCCATTTAAATGGGGTTATTTTTTGTTAATGATGGCTTTATCAGGGATAATTGGTTTATCGGCTGGTTGGGCATCGAAATGGTTTGTTTATAACACTGATGCTTCAGCTGAAGTGACGGCTTTTTTTGCTTTTATCGCTGGTTATGCCGGGGGTGATTTCTTAGAAAATATCTTTAAAATTATTACTAAGCAACCAGATTTATATAAATTGCCAAAGGTTAATAAGAAATAGAGTACTCCCCTGTTTTTTACAAGGACAGTCCTTGTTTTTTGTCTTGTTGGTCGTTATGCTTGTAAAAAAATGAGTTTTATGTTATAAATATACTTCTAGTCCTTTAAAAATTTAAAAATAAGGAGGTGGTCTCATTTGGAGACTACAAGTGTTAGGAGTATCAACCAACAGGTTGATATTTGGCAAGGTGTTATTGGGCATTTACAAAGAAAGCCAGGGCGCTGGTTTAATTTTGCTCAACAAGCTAAATATCGAGTTGGTCGCTTAACGAGAGAGGAAAGAGAGCTTGGTGGCCGAGATTTAAGCTCGGTGCCGACACTCTATTTCCATTTTTCTCACCAGCCGATTGAAGCTTGGAATTTTTACATCCAGGCTTTGTCGTTAGCTACAGGGTTATTGGTTCGCTATGATTTTTTGTTTGACATCCTTCAAAACACGATTGAAAGTGTTTTGAATCATGATGCTCAAACAGAAATTGACGAAGAGTATAATCCGGTAGCACGGCTAGACTTTTCTCGCCGTGATAGTGATAGCTTATCAGCTGATGAAGCTATTCGAATCGGAGAAAAGTTTGTCGGTTTCGAAGCTTTGGCCTGTTTATGCCAAAGCACAGGTCTGATTCAAGAGCTGGCTAATGGACTAGAGTTAACGAGCTTGAGAATTGGCCATCGGCACGAATATGTGCCGGTTCTGTTTTCGAGAGAAAATAGAATTATTGTCAAGGCCATGCCGACCGATAAACTGTTAGGTTTTCGGAGGGCTATTCTAAAATAATTTTATAAAAAAGGACTAGGAGCCACCGTTCGCGCGGTGGCTTTTTCTTTTTGGTAAAAACTACAATGTTTTAGGCTTGACTGGTTTTAGTTGAGCCAAGCTATAATGAAAACAGTCATGTGAGTACTGGGCAACCTTTCTACTCACAGGCTTTAAAAACTATTCGTCGTCGTATTATTTTAAGAATAATCTCCGACAACGTTAAATATATTCACTAACTATTAGTTAGTGCCAAATACTATCTTTTTTAGTAAAAATAATTATTTGGCGAGTTAATTATTTTTAAAAGATGGTTGAATCTTTCGCTAACTGACAAAGTTTAAGGGTCGGTTTTTTTACTAATATATTTAATTTTTGGAGGACTAGAATGATGAATAAAGTGAAGATTAATCAACCAGTGGCTGTGACAGCTCTGGGTTTTCGGAAGAATTTAACTATTTATCCCCGACGAATGGAATACCAAGGTCGGCAGTATAATTTTGTTGATGCGGGGTTAAGGTGCTTATTAAACTATGGTGGGCGGATCTTGGAGTTCTTTACCCTTTCAGATGGGCAGGCCTATTATTATTTACGCTTGGATCAAAAAAATAATTGGACATTATTAGCCATAAGCAATTAAACTAAAGATGCTACAATAAGAAGTAGGAATGAAAGATTTTTGGGAGATTACTAAGCGCCATTTATTGTCACCAATTTTAGTGGCAATTGGTGTTTTGGCGGTTGTTCTCGCTTTTTTAGGTGAATTTCGGGATGTTTGGTTTGTTTCGTCAGTGGCTTTATTAAATACTTTTTTGGGAATTATTCAGGAAGCTAGGGCGCGAAGCAAGTTAAAAAAGCTAGAATTAATGAATCGACCAACGGCTCGTCGTTTGAAGAATGATGGTTCTGAAGAAGCGGTCTCGTTTAACCAATTACGAATTGGTGATCAAGTTAAACTAATTATTGGCGATGAAATTCCAGCTGATGGGATAATGGTTTATTCGGCTGGTATGGAGGCTGACGAGAGTATTTTAACCGGAGAGTCGCGGGCAGTGCGTAAGAAGAAAAATGAGTCGGTTTGGGCTAGCTCATCAGTCGTAGCCGGCAGTGGTGTGATGTCGGTGCAATTATTGGGTGAGGAAACAAAGACTGGTAAGATGTCAAAAAAATTAAAGCGCTATGAGGCTGAAGTTACACCGATTCAGAAAGCAATTAGTCGAGCTGTGACTTATTTAACTTATGGAGCTTTGGGTTTAGCAGTTTTAATAGCAGTCTCTTATTTATTAACTGGTCGGGAGATTGTTGAAATCTTTAAGACTATTACGGCTGGGGCGGTGACTGTTATTCCAGAGGGGCTATTATTTGCTAGTACTATATTTTTGGCTTATGGATCAATTCGCCTGGCACAAGCTAATGTTTTACCGCAAAAATTATCAGCAATCGAGGCGATGGCTTTAATGAATGTGTTATGTTTAGATAAAACCGGCACTTTGACGAGTGAAAAAATTACTTTTGAAGGGCTAGAGGTTTTTGATGGGCGTCAGAAGAATTTAGCCAGAGGTCTAGCGGGAATTATTGCTAAAGATACCAGCGGGGGGAGTCGAACTGGTGAAGCTGTTCATAAGGTCTTGGGGGTGCCAAAGGATTACCAGATTATAGAGAATTTGGCGTTTTCTTCGGATAAAAAATTTAGTGGCGCTCGAGTTAAAATCGCTGGTAAAACTTATAGTGCTGTTATGGGGGCACCGGAATATTTAGTTAAATATGCTCCACTAAGCGAGAGTCAGGCTCAGCGCTTGAAAGACTTAACGAGGGCTGGTAAGCGAGTGATGTTATTAGTGGCTTTTAAAGATAGCGATCAGCCATTAACAAGCTTAAGGGCTGAGTCAGCTGAACCATTAGCCTTGGCGGTTTTAAGTAATAAGTTAAGGCGTGGAATCAAACAAACAATTAGATATCTTCAAAAAAATAAGATTGAAATTAAGGTAATCAGTGGGGATAATCTTGAAACGGTGCAATATGTCGCTAAACAAGCGGGTGTTAATCGGTCTGACCGAGTGATTACCGGTGAAGAATTAGCCAAACTACCGGCCGAAGATTTAGAAAATGAGATTTTAGATAAAGCGATTTTTGCTCGAATTTTACCGGAGCAAAAAGAGCAAATTATAGAAATTCTTCAAAAATATGGTAAGTTTGTGGGTATGGTCGGCGATGGAGCTAACGACGCTTTAGCAATTAAGAAAGCTGATTTTGGTGTGGCGATGTTTGCTGGTTCGGCCGTGGCTCGACGAGTAGCTGATATTATTCTATTAGACAATTCTTTTAATTCTTTACCAAAAGGCATGGAATTAGGTAACCGAATTGTTCAATCAATTACTTTAATTGCTAGTTTATTTTTGCATAAAATTTCATATATGGTGGTTTTGTTGTTAACTACTTTAGTTTTAGGAATCAGTTATCCGTTTGATCCAAGACATATTACTTTTATGAATATGTTTTTGGTTAGTTTGCCAACTTTAATGTGGACACTTTTTCCTCCCCTCCCAACCTACCGGATTTCGCCGAAAAACTTTTGGCGTGATATTCTACGAGGTGTGTTGCCGTTAGCTGTAGTAACAGGTGTTTTGGTGTCAATTGCTTATATTTACTTAGATATTATTCATCCTCATGATACTGATGGCGTTCAAACCACAATTGTTTTAGTAGCGACCTTCTTTGGAATTTATTTAGTCTTTTTGGTCTCTAAAATGTTTAATGTTAAAAACAATAAGACAGCTTGGTTGGCTCGAACGCTTTATATCTTAGCTGTTTTGTTTGTTTTTTTGATTAGTTTTGGAGTTGGTTTTGTTCGGGATTTCTTCGACTTTACCTCCCCTGCTTGGCGGAATTCTCTGCCTTTAATAGCTTTAATCATCTCAGTTTTAATTTTCCAATGGAATATTGCTAAACACAGTAGTCAACGGTTACAACAAAAATGGATGGATTAAGGTTCGTGCTATAATAAAGTTATGAAAGTAAAAGTTGAAATTGATACAAAAACCTTTATTCGTTTCTGGTTGGTGCTATTAGGGTTTTTAATAGCTGGGTGGGTTCTTTATAGTATCAGGATGGCCTTGGTTGTTTTTGGAGCCTCTTTTTTGTTAGCTTTAATTTTAAGCAAGCCCGTTGATAAAATTGCGACGAGGTTTCCTGGTAGAAATCGATCTTTAGTCACAGCTTTGGCTTATTTTGGGGTGGTAGTGTTATTGTCGTTATTTGCTGGTTTAGTGGTGCCACCAATTATTGGTCAAACTTCTCGTTTAATTCAGGCACTACCTGATTTATTAGAAGAGTTAACGAGTGAATATAGTGTTTTGGCGCAATTTATTGAAGGCCATCAGTTAGAGTCTCAATTATCTGGTGTGATTACTGCTATTAGTGATGGAGCTTCGCAGATTATTCCTAATTTAGGGGTTGGTCTAGTCCAAAGTTTGGGTTCAATTTTTACGGTGCTACTAGCTGGTGTAATGGTTTTCTTTTTAACTTTTTTTATGTTAGTAGAAGGGCCAGCTTGGGTTGAACGACTGTGGAAATTGATGGGGGTTGATGAAAAAACCGAGCGAGCAAAAAAAGTAGTTGACGGGATGTATAGTGTGGTAACTAGCTATTTTGCTGGCCAAGTAGCAGTGGCGACAGTGGCTTGTTTGGTATCAGGGGTTGGGGTTTTGCTAGCTTCACTGATTTTTGATATTCCGGTTGAGCTGGTTTTGCCAAGTGCTTTAACCACCTTTGTATTTTCAATGATTCCAGTTTTTGGATCAACCATTGGTTTGGTTTTAGTTACCTTTTTACTGGCTCTGAATAATTTTCAGGTGGCAATTATTTATTTTGTCTTATACTTGGTTTACCAACAGATTGAAGGTAATGTGATTGCTCCTAAGATTCAAGCTAACAAAATTAATCTCTCTCCCCTGCTAATCCTAATGGCGATTATTATAGGGACTTATTTATTTGGAGTTATTGGAGGAATTATCTCAATTCCTGTGGCAGGCTGTTTAAAGGTAGCTCTTGGTGAATATTCTAATGATATTTTTAAACAGTTGCATCGTCTAGCTAAGTAGCTTAAAGATACTGCCATCGGCTATCATTTGAAGTGTCTTTGACCTGGTAACCTTGGATTTTGAGTTGGTCACGAATTTGATCAGAGGTTGCCCAGTCGTTTTGTTGGCGGGCTAATTGTCGCTTGATTAATAGCTGTTTAGTTTTATCATCCATGTCTGGAGTGGTGCTAAGGAGTTGTAGGCCAAAAAGCTGATCAATTAATTCTAATAAAACCATCAATTGGTCGTAAGGTATTTTGTCAAGAGGACTACTATCAATTTTATTGAAAATATCATCAATGATGGCGAGGGCTTGAGGGGTGTCAAGGTCATTATTAACGGCTTGGAGAATAGCGTTACTAGCGGTTAAAAGTCCTAGTTGTGATTGGTTAGAACTTTCTTCTTGGTAGCGACTATGAATTTGGTGACGAATGACCGCCACGTTCCGCCAGTTTTTGAGACGGTTAGTGGCTGACTGAAGATTTTTAAAAGTGAAGTTTCTTTGGTTGCGATAGTGTCCTTGAATAACAAAAAGTTTGAAGTCGAGTGGAGTAAAACCTTTTTCGATTAAGTCTTCTAGACGGTAACCATTATTAAAAGATTTACTAATTTTTTTACCATTAGAGTTTAGAAATTCGCAATGAAGCCAAAAATTAGCTAGTTTAACCCCATTGGTAGCTTCTGACTGGGCAATTTCATTGGTGTGATGAATTGGGATATGATCAATTCCGCCCGCGTGGATATCAATAGTGTCGCCAAGGGTGGCTTTGATAATAGCTGAGCACTCAAGGTGCCAACCTGGAAAGCCGGTTTTTAATTCACTAGGATTATCTAGCAGATCACTTGGTGTTAGCCACTCCATATCTCTTTTTTCGTCTGGTTTAGAAAATTTCCAAAGCGCAAAATCGGTGGGATTTTTTTTCTCAGGGTTAAAATCAACCCGAGCCCCAGCCTTAAGACTATCAATATTGAGGCGGGCAAAATCAGCGTAGGTGGGAAAGAGACTAGTGTCAAAATAAAGTCCATCTGAAGTTTGGTAGGTATAACCTTTTTGTTTTAAGATGCGAATCATTTCAAGTTGACGCGGAATAAAATCAGTGGCTCGAGCAAAATGAGTCGGTGGAGTAAGGTTAAGCGCTTGGAAATTTTCTAAAAAGTAATCAGTGTAGAATCTAGCAATTTCCCAGGCAGTCTTTTTTTCTTTTTTGGTTTGAGCAAGGAGCTTATCTTCGCCATCATCAGCGTCGCTGGTGAGATGCCCGACATCGGTAATATTAATCGTGCGATTAACTTGAAGATCGTTAGCTAGTAACATGCGAACTAAGATGTCCCAATAGATAAAAGCCGTCCAATTACCAATATGAGGGTAGTTGTAAACAGTTGGGCCACAAGTATAAATTGAAACTTGTCCAGGCTTTAATGGTGTAAAAATTTCGAGCTCTCGACTAGAACTATTGAATAATTTTATTTTCATTTTGTTTCTCCTTGAAGGGTTTTATCGACAGCTGTTAAAAGCTCAGGCAAGATTTTGTCAAATGATTCATAAACCCGAAAGCCAGAAGCGTAAGCGTGACCTCCGCCACCGAAATAGCCAGCGATTTGATCAGAGACTGGTTGATTGCTACGGATTTTAGCAGTTAATTTACCGTCAGGGTATGTCTTAATGGCTACTCCTACTTCCACACCTTCCACTAAACGCATTTCGTCAAGAACTAACATACTAGGGTTGTATTTGTCGCTATAGGCTTTAATCTCTTCAAAAGGAATTTGGATGAGAGCTAGTTTTCCGTCTAAATAATATTCAACTCGATCAATCAGCTGGCCTTTGTATTTTAAGATCTCGGCCGGCTTTTTCATAAACTCACGGCGTCGAGTCTCAATAGTATAGCTATTAGCTCCTAATTCAGCTAGCCGTCCGACAATAAAATAGGTTTCTGGGGTGACTGATTCAGTGGTTAAACCCAAGCTGTCACTTAAGATAGAAATAAGAATATTTTCGGCTGAAGTTTGGCTAAAGGGCCATTTTTGTTGGAGGGCTAGTTTATAAATAACTTCCCCTGAAGAAACAGCGGTGCTATCAAAAAGAGGATAATGGTCAAAAGACAGCTGGCTGTCGTTGGTGTGGTGATCGATGACGATAACAGGTTTGTTCTGTAAAAAAGAATTAATAACTGGGTTTTCGGTGGCTCTTGATAATAAAATATCAACAGAAGTATCAATAATAATGGCTAGGTCGGCGGTGGTGTCGAAATCTTTATTAACTAGATCCCAGCCCTTAATATAGTGTAGGTATTTTGGTAAATTAACTGGGCAATAAAGAGAAGTCTTTTTGCCAAGCTGATGCAGGATATCGTCTAAAGCTAGAGCGCTACCAAGTGAGTCGCCATCAGGATTTTCGGCTTGGATAATTACAACATTTTTAGCTTGCTTGATTAGCTTGACGATGGTTTCAGGGTTGTTCATTTTAAAAATCTTGCCTTCCTTCCAAGGCGTGCGTTAGCGTGATTTGACTGGCATATTCTAGGTCAACCCCAGCGGGGATGCCTCTTGCTAGGCGAGTAATTTTTAGATCAAGACCAGCCTCTTTAACGCTGTGTTGGATAAAAATGGCGGTAGACTCCCCTTCTACGCTAGTGTTAGTAGCAATAATAATTTCTTTGACTTTATCTTCACGAATTCTTTTAAGGAGGGCAGGAATCTTTAGTTGTTCTGGGCCGATACCGTCGATTGGGCTAATAGCTCCACCAAGCACATGGTAAGTTCCATGATAATGGCCAGTTTTTTCAATTGGGATAATATCAAGCGGTTCTTCAACTACAGCAATAATAGTTTTATCACGATCTGGCCCGTCATAAAGCGGAGAGACTGTCTGGTCCTGGTCAATTAAAGCGAAAGTTATTGGGCAGACATGGACATTATTGTGAAGATTCAGGAGGCTATTAGCAATTGACTGACTGATAGTCTGATCATTTTTTAGTAAAAAGTAAGCGTAGCGTTCGGCAGTTTTTTCACCGACACCTGGTAATCGCCCAATTTCCTGAATGGCGTTACTTAAAGCTGTGGGCAATAATTGTATCAAGCTAACCTCTTTCTATAAACCGAGGTTCCCTAGCCCGCCCATAAGAGGCTTCATTTTTTCAGCGGCTATCTCTTGGGCTTTAGCGAGGCCATCTCGAATAGAAGCTTCAATCCAACGTTCTAGTTCAGCAATGTCGTCTAAATCGACTCTTTCAGGGTCAATTGTAACTTTTTTGATTTTAAGTTCACCGGTAATTTGAACGACAACCGCTCCATCACCTGCTTCAACTTCTACGATTTCTCGTTTTAATTCTTTTTGAGCTTTGCGCAGATCATTGATCATTTTAATTTGGTTAAAGGCCATAACACTCCTCTTTCTCGTTAATATTCTTTATTTAGTATAACACAAAAACAAGTGTCAAAAATGGCTGAAGGCTAAGAAAAGATAATTAATCTTTCTTATTGTAGACATAAAACCGATCAGCCTGTTGGGTGGTGCTGGAGGTGATGATGCGATTAATTTGGTAACCTTGGTAATCTTGCTTGGCTTGCTTGGTCGCCCAAAAAAAGTCGCCTTGGGGAGTGGTTGTGACTGATAGATTAGCATTGTGGGTGGCCATCACACCATAGAAAGGTAACTCTTCGTCTGAAACAAGGAGAGTTTTTGGTGATTTATCTAAAAGAAGCAAGTCTTTGGAAAAATTATTAACCAAACTTGGCTCGTAGTTGTAGCTAAAGATATGTCGATTAATACCAGAGAGAATTAGGATTGAAATGAAAAATGTTAAAGGCACAAGGCCACCAATCCGGGCGTAAGGGTTTTTAGGAAATAACCCATACCAGTAAGACAAAATGAAGTTGATGCCGTTGGCGATGAGAAGCATTACTGGGAAAAAAGCTAAGCTGTAAAAAGTTGGATGGATAAGGTTAATCACAAGAGCTGAAGTGATCCAAATAATAACTAGATAGTTTTTAGCCATAAAACGCTCTTTAAAGAGATAGTAGCTACCAATAAAAACCAGAAGAAGGGCGCCAAGATCGTAAAAAGGGGTCATGATACTGGAAAGACTAGGTGAGGCAAAGCTGAAATATTGTTGCCAGATAGTTCTTAGGTTGGCTACTAAATCGGGGCTGGTTGATAAAAAGCCAAGCAGGCTGGGTAGGAGTTGATTGTTTAGACCAATTAGTGGGATTAGGGGTATTAGAATTAAAAAACTAAGAAGCGAGCCAATAACAAGTTTAATTTTAGGCAGTTGGCGGAGATTATGTCTCAGATGAGGATGAAGTAAGGCGATGGCGGTGATGGCAAAGAAAACATAGAAACCAAGGGGTGTGTAAAGACTACCAAAAGCCAAGCTAAAAAATAGAAGCAACAACCAAAAAGATGGCTTCTCTCTTTGGATAATAAGATTACCTGTTAGAATTAACCACACTGGCCAACAAATATAAATTATGTCTGGGGTGCCGTTTTGAGCAAAGAAAATAAACTGGCTAGTGTAAATCGTGACCAAGGAAGTTAAAACACTAACATTAGGCTTAAACCATTGGCGGAGTAGCAGGACAATGCCAATCGCTGAAAAAAGGGCCAAGATTAAGGAAGGTAGTTTAATCGAAAAAAGTGTGACACCGAAGATAATAAAGCTTAGTTTTTGGAAAAGATGATAAGGTAGATTGGTGATGGCTAGAGTTTGGGGTTTAGCCAGGTTAATTTGGCCACTAATAGTAGCTGAAGCTACTTCTTCTTTAGATAGTCCCCCAGGGTAATATTGACTGGCTAGAACAAGAATTATAAACAAGCTAATGGCAAATAAGCCATAGCCAAGGGTTAGGCGATGGCGGTAGATAAAAGTTTCGTTTAGTTTAAGATTCATAAACTATTCTCTATTTTAGCATAGGCTGTAGCTCTAGCGAAATTCATTACTCAGTGTGTTTTTTATCCAGAGACATAAAGCGCAGTTTTTCAGGGTGAAAATAGAGACCAACTTTGCCGGTTGGGCCGTTACGGTGTTTAGCAATAATCAGGTCAGTTTCATTCTGTCGGTCAGACTCGGGATTATAGTAAGCCTCACGGTAGATAAACATGACGATGTCGGCGTCTTGTTCAATTGATCCAGATTCTCTTAGATCAGCTAGCTGTGGTATTTGCGGATTGCGCATTTCGACAGATCGTGACAACTGACTACAAGCTATCACTGGGACATTTAATTCTCGAGCAATTAACTTTAAGCCTCTTGATATTTCACTAACCTCTTGGACACGATTATTGAAACCAGCATTAGTAGCTTGCATTAATTGGAGGTAGTCAACAATAATTAACCCCAAAGGATGTTCATGCATCGCTCGGCGAGCTTTAGTGCGCATTTCAAGCACAGATAAACCTGGAGTGTCGTCAAAGTAAATCTTTGATTCAGCTAATTCCCCCATGGCGTCAGATAACTTAGTAAAATCAGTGTCATTTAATTTTCCGGTGCGAATATTCCAAGCATCAATACCGGAAGCATCAGCTAGCATACGATCAACCAATTGCTCTTTACTCATCTCAAGACTGAAGAATAAAACTGGTAATTTTGCGACAGTAGCCACATTATAAGCTAGATTAGTGACCAAGGTCGTCTTACCCATGGCTGGCCGGGCTGCCAGAATAATGAGGTCACTTTTTTGTAGACCGGCCGTAATATTATCAAGGTCGCGCCAACCTGTTTTTACGCCCCGTAAAGCGCCTTTATTGCGATGAAGCTCCTCTAGCCGATCAAAGCTGTCAGTCAAGATACTTTCGATGCTAACAAGGTCTTGCTTGAGGGATTGGTCACTGACCGAAAAAATTTCAGATTCAACTTGGCCAAGAAGCTCTTTAATAGAGCTCTCCTCGTCATACCCCATTTCTGAGATTTTATGACTAGCTTTAATTAAGCGTCGACGAACAGCCTTTTGGGAGATAAGTTCGGCGTAGGCTTTAGCATGAGCAGAAGTGGGAACATAATTAGTTAACTCTGTTAAGTAGGTTGATCCACCAATTTCAGCTAGTTCTTTTTTACGCTTCAGCTCATCGGTTAAAGTTAAGAGATCAACCGGTCGGTGTCGTTCATAAAGACGCATAACCGCCTTAAAGATGAGCTCGTGTCGTTTCTCGTAAAAGTCTTTAGCAGTAATAATTTCCGAGACATCAGCTAAGGCATCTTCGTTAATTAAGATTGCTCCCAGTAAGCTCTTTTCGGCATCTAGGTTTTGGGGTGGGACTTTTACTAAGTTGGTTTCAGGTGTTGGCATAACTATAATGATTCCAAAGGAACTTCCTCTCCTCCACCCATAATAGCAACAACTGTAGCAATTTGGCTACTCTTTGGTGGCGGAGCTGTTGGCACGGTGTTAATATTTAGGTTTTGTCCGCCAGTTGCTTCTAAACACTGATTGATGATGGGTCGATACTTGCTATCATCTAACTTCTTTTTGTAAAATTGGTTGCCAGTATAAATAAATAAAGTGTCTTTAGTTTGGCGATAATGACATTTTGCCAAGACACTATAAATAGCGACATGATTTTGGCGGGCGTAATCAATTAGTTTGTCGGCGTTAAAATCAACCTGTTTAACAAGGACTGTCCTTGTTTTGTCGCTTTTTATGGTCTTATATGTTTTTTTGGCAATTGGGACGCTGATAGTTTCGGTTGAAACTTTTAAAGCAGCCGTCTTGGAAGGCGTTTTAGGTAGAGCATTTTTACAGAGAATATAAAGTAACTTAATCTCTGGGTTGTTTTTTAAATCAATATTAATTAGTTCATTAACAATATCTAATAAATCAAATCTTTCAGGGATTAGTTGGTAAATTGACTCAGTTAATTGTTTTATTAGCAGATTAACAGGAAGTCCTTGTTCGTTACTGTTATTTAAGATTTCGATTATCTTAGCCGGGTCATGCTGATCCAGGGCGTCAATAATTTCTTGAATTATTTTTTGCGGAGCCAATCCTAAAACATTTTCTATGTCTTCAGCTGAGATAGTTTTGTCTGGTTGACTAGTGCTAGTGAGGTTAGATAACTGGTCTAAGAGATTAATACTGTCTCGAAAACTACCCTCTCCTCTTTGAGCGATTAATTGAAGAGCCTCTTCAGAAATTTTAATTTTTTCTTGTTTAGCAATTTTTTTAAGATGATTGACTACAGCAGAGGGTTTAATTAGGCGGAAATTAAATCGTTGGACGCGACTTAGGATAGTGATTGGTAGCTTTTCGGCGCTAGTTGTGGCTAGGATAAAAATAACATGAGCTGGTGGTTCCTCGAGTGTTTTTAGGAGAGCGTTGAAGGCGGCCTTGGAGAGCATGTGGACTTCATCAATAATATAAATTTTTTTGGGGGCTGAAACAGGGGCTATTTTAGCTTTTTCCCTTAAGTCACGAATATCTTCCACCCCATTATTGCTAGCAGCGTCAATTTCAATAATATCTAGATGGCCAGACCCTTCATCTTGGTATGGTAATTTATTAATTTCATGGGCCATAATGCGAGCGATTGAAGTTTTACCAACTCCTCGTGGCCCAGTTAAAAGATAAGCGTGAGAAAGGCTATTTTGTTTAATAGCTTTGGCTAGAATATCAGTAATATGTTCTTGCCCAACAACTTCAGTTAGTTTTTTGGGTCGATACTGACGATAAAGCGCTTTTGACATCCCTCTAACACTCCCCTTTCTTTGACCTATTATACATCAATAACTGAAAGGAGTGAATGGACTAGTTTTACAAAGAAGCTTCAACTGCTGCCCAGGTGGCATCAGGGTTATCAGCTGGAATAATAATTGTGACTTGATCATTAGGGCTAATCTTAAAATAAGTGACGCTGGCTAGTAGGATGCGGTATTCTTTACCGTTAGTTTCGACGAAGTAGGAGCCGTCATGTTGGACGAGCGTACCAATAATCTGGCGTCGTTCTACGGGGCTAATTTGTTTGTAGATAAAGCTACCTTCATCGGTAATAGTTAGTTTTAAAATATCGCCTTCAACTAGCTTAGACTTGCTGGCATAATTTGCTGGCACAGGATATTCCTTGCCATCAGCGCTAATCATCTTCTGACCATCAAAGACTCCCTCAACCACTTTACCACCGACAATATCATCAAGAGAGCTAGTTTTGGGGGCGACTAATAATCCCTCGTCACCAGTAATACTAACCAAAAGTTCCTTGGCGGCAGCTAAGTTGGTTTCAGCTTCTTGAATTAAGCTGTGTAAGCGTTTAACTTGTTTTTCTGGTAATTCAGACATCATAATCTCGCAGTCTTTGTCTATTTTTGTAATAGTAATACTTTATATATATCAGGTTTAAGATTAGTTGTCAAACCCTAGAGCTTTTCCACAAAGAATAATCTGTCAAAATGAAAGTGTTGTAGTAAATACCTAATCAACCCAACCAAAAAACACCACTATAAAATAATGGTGTTTAGTGGTTTAATCACAGATCTGGTCAAAAATAATTAGACTAATTCGACAGTGGCGCCGGCTTCTTCAAGAAGTTTCTTGGCGTTGTCGGCTTCTTCTTTGGTAGCTTTTTCTTTCACTACTGAAGGGGCGCTATCTACGATAGCTTTAGCTTCACCTAGCCCAAGACCGGTAATTTCTTTAACGGCTTTAATGGCGGCTACTTTTTGAGCACCGGCATCAGCGAGCTTGATGGTGAATTCGTTCTTTTCTTCTGTGGCACTAGCTTCGCCACCTTCGCTAGCGACAGTAGCGACAGCTACGGCTGGAGCAGCAGCGCTGACCCCCCATTCGTTCTCTAGGTGTTTAACAATTTGGCTTAACTCAAGAGCTGATAATTTGTTAAGTTCATCAACAATTTTGTTTTGAGTAGCCGATAGTTTAATTTCTGTATCTGACATAGTTTTCTCCTTTTAAATGATTGTTTGCAAAAATTAGATTAACTCGGATCGCTTGCTTAAGACTTGGACTAACCCTCGTTGGTTGCCATTAGCTACATTCAAGAAGCCACTTAATGGGCCGGCTATGACGCTGACTAATTGGCCACGCAACTGATCCTTTGTTGGGAGAGTTGACATAGCCTTAACAGTTTCTTTATCTAGGAAACGACCACCCCCATCAAAACCAACTAATAGTTGGAGTTCGGGATTGGTTTTTTGAAATTTTGCCAAAATTTGAGCTGGTAAAATCTCATCTTCGCTAGAGAAAGCGTAAACTAATTGTCCGTTTAGGTCAGTCGAGTCAATGTCTTTGAATTTTTCGCTATTTCTTAAAGCAACTCTAACAAGACGGTTTTTTACAACCTTAATAGTTATCTTATTATCACGAGCTTCTTTTCTGAGCGTTTGCATTTTGGCGACGTTAAGCCCTGTATAGGAGGCACAAACGACACCTTTTGCAGTGGCGAATAAGTCAATTAATTCTGCAACCAAAGTATTTTTCTTATCGCGTGAAATTGCCATAAAAAATCCTTTCTGTTGTTTGATATAAGACCAGATTGTGAAAGAACAGACATCACGATTCGGCAAAAGAGAAACAAAAAAGTCTTTGGTTCTCGCACTGCCAAAGACTTCAAAGATAAATACATCATCCTAGGTAGTCTTACGAAGAGTAAATTAAGTCATTTTGACAACTACGGTCTTTGGTAATGTCTACTAGACAGTCTACTAAAAAGAAGGCTTTTCGTCAAGCTGTTACACTTGCATTCCAATTCAAATAGCAAAACTAGTTAACAAAAAAGACATCTTGGTGTTTATC
>CAZEWP010000014.1:0-15860 GCA_964516285.1 uncultured Saccharimonas sp. (SeqCode) | reverse complement strand
TTCTTTAATAAATCTTTTTTCTTCATCTTCAGATAGTTCTTTATTATCCTTTTGCTGGCGCAACTCCTTAATAGCCTCTTGACGAATATTTCGCACGGCTATCTTGGTGTCTTCTAATTTTTCAGCCACTTGTTTAACAATTAATCTTCGTCTTTCTTCGGTTAACGGAGGAATTGGAACTCGTATTACTCGCCCATCATCACTAGGATTTAATCCTAAATCTGAATTATTGCGAATAGCCGTCACAATCTGATTTAAATTAGCTGGATCAAACGGCGTCACTTGAAGAAGTTGACCTTCCGGAGCTGTAATATTAGCCACCTGATTAAGTGGTAGAATCTCGCCATAGGCTTCTACCTTTACACCGTCTAATTGTCCTGGATGAGCCCGTCCCGTCCGAATACTTTTCAGTTCTTGAACAAAATGCTCAAGCGCCTCATTAATTTTTTTATCATATAACTTTATATCAAACATATTTTATATTATAACACAGTAATTAATAAAAATTATTGTGGTTGCCAAGTTGCTCGAAAGCCAATTGGAGCAACCCCATCTAAAACACTAGTTGCATCCCATGACCCAAGTTTAAATAAAGAGTAGTTATATTTTTCATCAATATCTAAAGAATCGGGGTCCACTGATGTAAAAACCCCAAAAAGATTCCCCCCACCAGCGAATGGAATTGCTCCTGTAATCAAACCCCTATTTTTATTATCATTTTCTAGCCCTAGAACGCCACTTAGCACACCCTCCTCTAATCCATTTTTATCTTTAAAAACATCCATACTTAGTGGAGAAAAAGGATAGCTTTCTCTTTTTTCTAAAGGTTGGACATCAACCCATAAACAAAATATTGGTTTGTTATTACTATTTAAACAATAAGGTTTATCTGTAGATAAAGAAATAGTATAATCAATCTGCTCGGCAAAATGACCCGCTAAATCCCAAATTACTTTACCATTACTTAAAAACAAAGTTCTTCTTTGAAGTGCAAAAACTTCTTCCTCACCAGAATTAAAAATCCCAAAATAACCATTTTCATCATCCTTACTTTTTAATAATGGAGGAGTAATATGACCATTTATATAAGATATTGTTGAAAAACCTACATATAAATTATCCTTGAATGCTTCTTCGCTCGTCCAATTTTCATCAACTTGAATAATGTCTCTAGCTAGGGTCATCCATTGGGAAAGGGTCATGAGCTTACAACCACTACAAGCTGTAGTAGCAGAAGTGCGAGCCTGGTTATTGGTAACTGAGCCCCAAGACGGAAGATCATAACGACTGACAGCTTTACCATTTAAGTTACTAGCTTCATATTTCATGACACAAAAACCAGGCTGTTTATAGAAAGCACTACCTGGAACAGGAATAAAACCTTCTGGACAGTGTTCGGGCAAGCCAGGCACTGCATCACCACCACCATCATTACCACCGCCATCACCATCACCATCATCCCACCCTATTATTCCGCCACCACAATGCTCTTCTTTGCAAAATTCGCCATCTTCGTCAGTTGGCCAAATCTCAAACCAGTACCCATCATCTGTGGGGTCATCATTGCCGTGATCGAAGATGCCGTAGTCAATAAAATAATCAGAGTTAAAACAAAGTTCAGATTCATTTAAGTCATTACACTCTTTTGTTTTTAAGCTCTTAGGGTAAGTATCGTTATCTGCTCGATAGATAGCTAGTTTTTTGGTTAGCTTATCGGCTTCAGCTTCCATCGCTACTCGCTTAGCTCTATTGGTTATTCCGTTATAAACCACAAAGCTAATTGCTCCTAAGATACCAATAATAACTATAACAATTACAAGCTCAATGATAGTAAAGCCTTTGGTTTTTTGCTTAAAGTTATTAGCCGTCACCATACTTGATTTTATTCTATAGTGTTTATGGTTTAGATGCAATAAGCTAAAAGGTTAAGAATATCTAATTTAGTCTTCGCTGACGCCCAGCTCAAGACGCTTAAATTGTCTAATAATTAGGTTTTCGCCTGTTTTGGCAATTGTTTCTTTTAAGAAATCTTCAACTGTTTTTTTCTCATCTTTAATGTAAGGTTGAGCCAATAAAACCTGATCAGTAAAATGTTTTTTAACTTGACCAGCCACAATTTTTTCAATCATTTCAGCTGGCTTACCGCTCTCTTTTTGAGCTACCATCATTTCGTCTTTAACTCTTTTAATTTCTTTTTCTGGAATATCTTTTTCACTAATATATCTTGGAGACATGGAGGCAACTTGTAAAGCAATCTCATGAGCAAATTCTTTAAAGACATCTGTTTTAGCCACAAATTCTGTTTCACAATTTACTTCTACAACCACGCCAATTCGACCACCGTGTAGATAGCCATCAACAATTCCAAAACGGGCCTCTCGATCACCTCTCTTCTCGGCTTTAGTCAAACCTTTCTTGCGAAGAGTAGCCAAAGCTTTCTCAAAGTCACCCTTGGCTTCAACTAAAGCAACTTTAGCATCGGTCAACCCAATGCCAGAAAGTTCTTTTAATTTTTTAATATCTTCTATTGAAATTGCCATCTTACTTATCCCCCTTTTCGTTTTCATTCTTCACTGAAGCTAAACCTTGTTTTACTGCCTCAGTTACATAACCAATAATCAGTTGTGTTGCTTTTATAGCATCATCGTTGGCTGGTATAGCATAATCCACTAGGCTTGGGTCGGCGTTAGTGTCAACGATAGCTACAACAGGAATATTTAACTTGTTGGCTTCTTTAATGGCATTTATATCTCCGATTGCATCAATTACAAAAACAGCACCAGGTTGGTTTTCTAAATCTTTAATCCCTCCGTATCTGAGGTTTAATAGATCAATCTCTTCTTGAAAGTGTTGCATTTCGAGTTTGGTTGATCGCTTTTCTAAATCACCAACGGTCATCTTTTTTTCTAAATCTTTGAGTTTTTTAATTTGCTGGCCAATTGTTGTGCTGTTAGTTAACATCCCACCAATCCAACGCTCTACAACATATGGTTGCTTGACACTTTCGGCTGATTCTTGCAAAAATTCCTTCACATGTTTTTTAGTACCCACAAACAAAACCTTTTTACCACTAGATACAACCTTGGTTAAAAAGACCAAAGCCTCTTCGAGACTAGCAACAGTTTTTTCTAAATCTATAATATGGCTATCTTGTTTCTTACTGTGAATATATGGCGCCATTTTTGGATGCCAACGGCTAGTTTTATGGCCAAAATGAGCCCCAGCCTCAAAAAGATCTTTAATGTCGACATTTATTGTCATTTTCTAACTCCTTTATCTTCATCCACAAGCTGTTCCTCAGGAGCGTTCTTATGGATTGTTTAAATATTTTTTATTACGCCATTAATCATATAACATTCATTTATCTTTTTCAAGGTAGTTACCTATTATCAACTTTTTAAACATTGGGCAATAAAATCTATATCTAAGTTCCTTTTTTTGTTATAATACTAAATAATATTCATTTTAAGGAGGTTTTATGACAAAAAGAACTTGGCTTTTCCGTGAGGGTAACGCAAATATGCGAGATGAACTTGGCGGAAAAGGGGCAAATCTAGCCGAAATGACTAATATCAATCTACCAGTCCCACCTGGTTTTACAATCACCACTGCAACATGTAACGAATACACTAAAAATGGTGGCAAGATGCCTAAAGGACTAATGGAAGAAGTTAAAAAAACTTTAGCTGATGTTGAAAAAGAAATTGGTAAAAAACTGGGTGACAAAAACAACCCTCTCTTAGTTTCTGTCCGGTCTGGCGCTAAGTTTTCTATGCCTGGTATGATGGATACTGTTTTAAACCTCGGCTTAAATGATGAAATTGCTGAAGCCTTAATCAAACAAACCGGCAATGCTCGTTTTATTTATGATTCTTACCGACGCTTCTTAATGATGCTATCCGATGTAGCCTTTTTTGATGGTAAGAACAAATTAGCTAAACACGATTTTGAAAATATTTTTTACAATCTCAAGAAAGAGTTAGGCGTAAAAGAAGATACCGATGTTGACGCTGACGGGCTAAAAAAATTAATTGATCTTTATAAAAAACATATCAAAAAAGAGTTAGGCCGTGATTTCCCACAAGATGCCACAGAACAACTCGAAGTTGCTATTGAAGCCGTCTTTAAGTCATGGAATAATGAACGTGCCATTATTTATCGTCGAAAAGAAAAAATATCTGATGATTTAGGCACCGCCGTTAATATCCAAGCCATGGTCTTTGGGAATATGAATGATAATTGTGGGACAGGTGTTGCTTTTACTCGTGATCCAGCCACTGGCGAAAATAAAGTTTTTGGTGAATATTTAATGAATGCTCAAGGAGAAGATGTTGTAGCTGGGGTTCGCACTCCTATGCCTATTGCTGAGCTAGGCAAGCAAAACCCTGCTATTTATCAAGAATTCCAAAATATTTGTCAAATTCTAGAAAACCATTACCACGACATGCAAGATATTGAATTCACTATTGAGAACGGAAAGCTTTATATTCTTCAATGTCGAAGCGGTAAACGCTCCGGCGCAGCTGCTGTCCGAACAGCCGTCGATATGGTGGGAGAAGGTTTGATTGATATTAAAACAGCTCTAAGTCGTGTCACTGCTGAACAGCTTGACCAGTGTTTACACCCCGTCATTAAACCAGGTGTAAAATACGAAACTTTAGCCAAAGGATTGCCTGCTGGGCCAGGCGCTGCCACTGGTGTGGCCGTTTTCGACTCCAACCGAGCCGCAAAACTAGGTAAGGGAGGCGAAGGTCAAGATATTATTTTGGTTCGCTCTGACACTAGCCCCGATGACTTAGCTGGTATGCTGGCTTCCAATGGTGTTCTAACTGAAAGAGGTGGTATGACCTCCCACGCTGCGCTTGTGGCGCGTGGTTTTGGTATCCCAACCGTAGCTGGTTGTTCTGAAGTCCATGTTGACGCTAAAAATAAACAATTTACCGTCAACGGCACAACCATTAAAGAAGGTGACGCCATATCTATCAATGGTAGCACTGGTGAAGTTATTAAAGGTAGAGTTGAAGTTACTCCGCCAGAACTAACTGGAGAATTTGGACAACTATTAGCTTGGGCAGACCAAGAAAGACAACTCTCGGTTCGAGCTAACGCTGACACCCCAGAAGATGTTAAGTTGGCTGTTAAATTTGGCGCGGAAGGACTTGGGCTCTGTCGAACAGAACACATGTTCTTCGGTGATGAACGCCGACCAATTGTTCAAGCTATGATTTTAGCTGAGAACGATCAAGATCGACAAAAAGAGCTTGATAAACTTTTAGTTTTCCAAAAAAACGATTTTCTAGAAATCTTTAAAGCCTTAGAAGGAAGACCAGCTACTATCCGCCTGCTTGATCCACCGCTCCACGAATTCTTGCCAAACGCCGAAGAGCTAACTGAAAAAGTAGCCCACCAAAAAGCATCAGGGAAAGTTAACCCAGCTGATGAAGAAATGCTCGAAAAAGTTAAAGCTATGCATGAAATTAACCCTATGATGGGCTTACGAGGTTGCCGTTTATCAATCGTTTATCCTCAAATCGTGGAAATGCAAACTAGAGCTATCATCGAAGGCGCTATTGAAGCTGAAAAAGCTGGAATTAGAGCTTTGCCAGAAATCATGATTCCACTTATTGGTCATGTTAATGAGTTAAAATGGATTCGTGCTAGGCTAGATACTTGCGCAAGAGATGTTATCAAAAAATCCAAAGCCAAGCTTGATTATAAATTTGGCACTATGATTGAAATCCCGCGAGCTGCCCTTACTGCCGATGAGATAGCTAAAGAATCAGAATTCTTCTCTTTTGGCACAAATGACCTAACTCAAATGACTTTTGGTTACAGTCGAGATGATTCCGATAAATTTATAAAAACCTATGTTGACGAAAAAATACTACCCCAAGATCCATTTGAATCCATTGATATTGAGGGTGTTGGTCAATTAATGAAAATTGCCGTTGAAAAAGGAAGATCCACTAAAAAAGATCTAAAAATGGGAATTTGCGGAGAACACGGTGGCGAAGTCAACTCTATAAACTTCTGTCATGAGATTGGTCTAGACTATGTTAGTTGTAGCCCCTTCCGAGTTCCTATTGCTCGCCTAGCTGCCGCCCAAGCGACTCTAAAAAGAAAAAAATAATTTTTAAGGTAAGCAAAAGGAGATAATATGATTTTAGTGAACACAGATTATATATCTGGGAAAAATCTAAAAACACTAAATCTAGTAAAAGGAAGTACAATCCAAACAAAACATATTGGAAAGGATATCAGTCAATCATTTAAGCATTTGGTTGGTGGTGAACTTAAGTCTTACAACAAAATGATGGATGAAGCCCGAGAAATAGCTACAGAGAGAATGACAGAAGAGGCAAAAAAACTAAACGCTGATGCAGTAGTAAATATAAGATACGCCACATCTACGATTGCCCAAGGTGCAGCAGAAGTAATAGTTTATGGAACTGCAGTAAAATTTAAATAGAGAAATACACTAACAGAGATAGAATAAAATATCCTATGGGTAGCTTAAGGTAGTCAAGTGAAAGAAAAAATACCATAAAGCGAGTTAGTTATTGTATTCATTAGTATTAATAGAAAAAAGAAAGTTAAAAAAGAGGTACCTAATGAAAAAAAATTTTTACTTATGTAAACACTGTGGAAATCTGGTCGACTTAATTAATAAGGGCGGTGGCACACTTGTTTGTTGTGGTGAACCAATGCAATATTTAGAAATTAACACTGTTGATGCTGATTACGAAAAACATATCCCTGTCGTTGAAGAAATCGTAAATGAAAATAGAAATATTCTAGAAATAAAAATTGGCGCTATCCCCCACCCAATGACAAACGAACACTATATCGATTTTATTTATGTAGAATATACTAACGGTGGAATTTTAATAAAATTAGAAAGAGAAGCAGAACCTATTATTAGCCTTGATGTCACTAATCATAATGTTATCGGCGTCTATGCTTATTGCAACCTACACGGTCTTTGGGGAAAAGTTTAAAATAAAGATAAAATCCAACTAAAATACTTTTGACTTTACACTACTGATAAGATATAATAATACTCTATGAAAAAAGATATACACCCTGACAATTATAGGCCTGTTGTGTTCAGTGATGAAGCTGTTGGTTTTAAGTTTTTAACCCAATCAACCGCTCAGTCAGCTGAAACCATTAAGTGGGAGGATGGTAAAGAATACCCCTTAATAAAAATCCACATCAGCTCGGCCTCACACCCCTTCTTCACTGGCGAAGAGAAAATTATTGACACCGAAGGACGAGTTGATCGCTTTAAGGCTAAATTCGCTGCCGCTGAAGCTCATAAGAAACAATTAATTGAAAAAAATACTGCTAAAGCTAAGGCATCGGCAAATAAAACTACAGCCAAACCAAAAGCTACTGCTTAAATGCACCAATAAAACCACCTGTCTATATTGATATTGGTGGTTTTTTGTTAAAATAAATTTGAGAAACTTAATATGAACATAATCAACCTAAACCATAAAGATCTAATTAAAGAAAAGCAAGCTATTCTCGACTTTTTAGCAGAGCCTAATTCTTATACTGATCCTTCTTTTAATACTAAGCATCGACGACTTAAAGAACTGGACGGCATCTTAATACTAGCAGAACAACAAGCGCTACTCCTATCTCAGCTTCAAGAAGCCAATAGCCTTTTAGTCGATCCGGAACTGGGAATGATCGCCCAAGAAGAGATTAATAGTATTCAAGAGAAACTCGAAAACATAAACCAACAAATTTCTAAAGAATTAATTCCTAAAAATCCTAATGACGCTAAAAATGCCATTATTGAGATCAGGGCTGGCGTTGGTGGTGATGAAGCTAGTCTTTTTGCTGGTGATTTGCTTCGTATGTACCTTCGGTTCTGTGAGCTTAAATCTCTAAAGACAGAGCTACTAAGTGACAGCCAAAATGATAGCAACGGATACAAAGAGGTAGTCTTTGTTGTTAAAGGAGAAAATTCTTATGGACTACTAAAATTTGAATCCGGCGTCCATCGCGTTCAACGCATCCCTAGCACTGAATCACAGGGCAGGATTCATACCAGCACAGCTACCGTCGCCGTTTTACCGGAAGCCGAAGAGGCTGATGTCGAAATCAATCCTAACGATATCAGAGTTGATGTTTATCGATCAAGTGGTTGCGGTGGGCAAAGCGTTAACACTACTGATAGCGCCGTTAGAATCACTCACCTACCGACAGGGATTGTTGTTTCAAATCAAGACGAAAAGTCACAAATTAAAAATAGACTAAAAGCTCTTAGTATTCTAAGAAGTCGTCTGTTGCAACAAAAAATTGATGAGGAAGAATCAAAGCTGAGTAGCCAACGACGAAGCTTAATTGGATCCGGGGCTAGGAGCGAAAAAATTCGAACCTATAATTTTCCACAAGACCGAATAACTGACCACCGAATCAACTACTCTAGAGGCAACATTCCTGGAGCTTTAAATGGAGAGATTTCTGATTTAATAGAAGAATTACATAACTATGAACAAAAACTCCAAATCGAACAGCTCAACAATTAAAGATCTACTTTCTCTAGCTGATCAACTTCTTAGAGAAAAACAAATCACTAGCCCTCGACTAGATGCTGAACTTATTCTGGCAACAACGCTAGGGGTTGATAGAGTGTTCTTGCACACTCACCCAGAAAGAACTCTAGCTAAAAAAGACCAGCAAAATTATCTTAAAAAAATAAAACAACGCCAAAAACGAATCCCCCTAGCATACATACTAGGCTACCGAGAGTTTTACGGAAGATCTTTTTTAGTTAATCGCCACACTCTCGTCCCTAGGCCGGAGTCAGAAAATATGATTGAAATACTTAAAAACAGTCTCCAAAGAGAACCTTTCTTGTCTAAAAACCAATTAACCCTTTTGGATGTTGGGACTGGAAGTGGTTGCCTAGGTATAACAGCTAAGCTAGAAATTCCCCAGCTTGATGTCTATTTATCTGACATCAGCCAAAAATCTCTCCAAGTGGCCAAGAAAAATAGCCAAAAACTTCAAGCTAAGACTCAAACAGTGAAGAGTAACTTATTAAAAAAAATAGAGATAAAACCCGACATCATCTTTGCTAATCTACCCTATGTTGACCGTTCCTGGACCCACCTGTCTCCTGAAATATTCCGCGAACCACCACTGGCTCTTTTTGCTAAAAATAATGGGTTAGCTATTATCTTTAATTTACTGTCGCAAATTCCTCAAAAAACACCAAAAAATTGTTTGGTTGTAATTGAAGCTGATCCTCGTCAACATCAAGCCATTATTGATTTTGCCAAGGAACAGTCTCTCCGACCATATAAACAATTAGACTATGTCTTAGCTTTTATGAAAGATTGTGTTGTCACCAAAAATCAATAGAATAACAATCAAAATGACTGAAAATAAAATGTGAATGGCAATGTCGTTCATTTTATTTTTTTGAGAGCGAGATAGTGCGTCATAAACTTTATAAAATATAAAACTTACCAGTAAGACTATTAGGGAAGCCTGTGGGATATTAACAAATGACAAGCCCGGAAGTTTATAGGCAATCATCCAGTGATACGCCACCCAGCTAATCTCAGCAACCAGAAAACTATACGCTAAACTTAGCGTCGCCACTCTGTCTTCTTCATAGGTTGATAGAGCATGTCTAGCTGATATATAGCCAATAACACCTGTTAAAACAGTTACTACGACTAAGTCTAGTTGATAACTCAACATATAAACCACTGTTAGCCCTAAAAATAAAGCCACCGCGGATTGAGTCACAACAAAGACTTGCTTAGATTGTGGCTTTAAAAAAATTAGCCAACTAGCATATAAGCTGGCTAAAACTGCTTGAACAATGAAAGAACCACCCTGTGAACCCGGTATCGCCAAGTTAAGACTAAATAATAAAAAAACATAACTAAGGCTAACAACAAAGCATACTGCATTAGCTTGGATATTTGCCCACCAAAAACGAGATCTAACCGCAAAAACTCGCCACTTACTTAATATGACCAAAACTAACGCTAAGAGTAAAGAACTTGTATATCTAATAATTAAAAGTAGCGCTACCGATAAAAGTATATTTAAGATTACATAAACAGCCTCGCTTAAGAAAGAACGCTGTTTGTTACTAATTTTTAAAAATTCCATAGCTTATGTTATTATACCACAAAACAGACGGTCTAATCTTCTGCCCGCTGATTGATGATAACCACGAAATCGGCCGTGCTGTCTTTAAAAAATTCTGGTCGAGAATTAATTACTTTAACGCTATACATTTTTTTTAGCTTTTCAGCAGAAAAGCTCTTCTCTGGGTTAAAAGAATAAACTTGAATAGAACCCTCTGGTTGATGTTTGGCTCGTTCTGGTAAATTATCAATCCGTCCCACTGTAAAACCAAGCCCCGTCAGCTTATCGGCTTCAGCCTGAGCTAAACCATTTTCAGCACTATTATTAAAAATATCAACAATTGGCTCTTCTGTTTCTATTGATTTTGGACCCATCTTTTTCTGAATGAACTTCTTGACTCCATCATAGTTAAAGTAACCCTCAATTGGCACGACATTACCACCATCGGTTTTTAAAACTGCAAGATCATCTCCATCTCCAATCAGGCTAATCCTATGTATCTTACTAGACTCAATGTCGCCACTTAATTCTAAGAGCGTTCTTAGCTCCTTGGTTTGAATATTTGTTCTCAAATTATTACCCAACGCATCAACTAGTTGTAAAACTTTATTGAAATCCATAATAGTGCTTGTTTTTACAGCTTTATCCTTTAAGGCTACAAGAATTTTCTGTTGATTTATCTCTCGATCAAAATTAGATCTTACTAATCCATAGGTAGGTGCTGACTCACCCCGCACCCTGGCTAGGTTTAAAGCCTGAGAACCATCCAAGTGATGAACTCCATTATCGTACTTTACTAGATAACATTTATAATCGCAGACATGATCAAAGTGTCGATCTAGGATACCTGGGGCCCCACCACTTCCTTGGATATCAACGTCAACCCCTCCCACAGCATCAACAGCCTCTCTTAGAACCGTATAGTTAACCCGCACTGCATAATGCAATTCCAGCCCAAATATATCACTAATGAACCTCATACTCATCGTTAAGCGCTCTTGCTCCGCCGTTGCTGTCTCTTCGTCATTCACACAGTAAAGATATGCATTTATTTTGCCCGACTGGCCAGAGAAACACAGCCGATCATATTTAACATATAGATCTCGGGGAATCGAAAAAAGGTAAACATCTTTTTTCTTTTGATCAACCGAAACAATCATCATACTGTCTGTTAAGTTTGCCCCCTCGTGCCCTGGATCATCCTCAGATGTTCCTAAAATTAAGAAGTTGCTTCGACCGTTTTCATCCTGTTTTAAAGGAACTTTTTGAAAGACCTGAAAGAAACCACCCTGAAAAACATTTCCGCTCGCCTGAAAAATCCTATATATTACAACCCCACCGACTAATAGCAACGCTATTAAAAAAAACAAAACTACAAATTTTAATTTTATTTTCCGATAAGTTTTTTTATCAACCGCTTTGTTTTCTCGTCTAAGCTTTCGTCGCTCCCAAAAAGACCGTTTGACTGGATAACCATTGTCTTCTTCAAGATTTAGTTTAGCCTCTTCGGTAAGCTCGTACGGTTGACTATTTGAACTTGAGGAAGAAAAAAACCTATCATCTAATCTATCTTCGACGACATCTTGTCTTGTCATCTTGGTAAACGGTAAGATGTTTTTTTGGCTTTTCTTATTCTTAAAATTGTTCTCGAGAGAGACACCTTCCACCACTGAAGATTTTTGGTTTTTTTTAATAATTCCATCAAGAGATGTTCTTTTTCTATTATTCATTACCTTAACTAATATAACCGATTCCCATTATATTTTAAAGACCAACATAAAGCATAATTATTTTAAATATACCAAAAAAGAGAGTATAATAATTCAATAGATGGAAAAAATTATCACAAAAAAACACCAAACTATAAAAGACATCTTTAATATAGCTCTCTTTATTTTATATATTGTAGCTGGCACTTTGCTAATCAACACTTTTTTGTTCCGTAGCTTCAATGTGGTGGGGCCAAGCATGGAAAGAACTCTATACACCAATGATCGTTTAATTATTAATCGATTAGCCGTTACCGTTCAAACTCTAAAGAAACAACTCTACTCCCCAGATCGAGGCCAAATTATTGTTTTTAAAAACCCAAATTCTATACGGGGCGACTCTAATGAATACCTAGTAAAAAGAGTAGTTGCTTTTGCTGGTGAAAGAGTTGTGGTTAAGAATGGTAAAATAACCGTTTACAATCAGCAACATCCTCGTGGCTTTAACCCAGACGAATCGCCAAGAAATCAACTTGTGATAGCTTCTTTTGGGGATAGCGTTGACGAAGTTATTCCAAAAGGTCACATTTTTGTCTCTGGAGATAACAGGCAAGAATCTTTTGATTCTCGTAATGGTCTCGGTATGGTGCCTCTTGAAAATATTACAGGACCAGTTAAATTCAGAATCTATCCATTTGATAGGCTAGCCAGCTTTTAACTACTGACCTTCCCTGTCTTTCTTATTTTCGAAGTAGTGTTTCTATTTTCTCAAACTCACCTGGGTCTTTAAATCTAATCATTACATAACCAGCGCCGCGGGTATTAGTTTGAATTTTTACATTCATTTTTAATTTTTTCTGAAAAAAATCTACCTTATCTTGATACGGATTTTTGATTTTCTCCTTAACAGTGGTAATTCCTTCAGCTTGATTTTTCTTCAAATCAACTATCAATTGCTCTATTCTTCGAACACTCCACCCCTCCTTTAAGATTTTTGGCAAAACCGCATCAAGTATCTCTTGGTCTAGACCGATTAAGTTCCTAGCTTGACCCTCACTTAGCTTTCCGTCAACCACCAAACTCTTGACTTGCTCTGGTAGTCTTAATAGCCTTAGGCGATTACTAACTGCAGCTAGAGACAAACCTAGCCGTTCACCTATCTGAGATAACGACAGATTAAATTGATCCCTTAATTTCAAATAAGCGGTTGCTGTTTCTAGTGGATTCAAGTCTTGCCTTTGTAGATTCTCTATCAAGGACAACTCTAACTTGTTCTGAGCCGATAGCGTCCTAACGATGGCTGGTATCTTAGTCAACCCAACTAGCTTACTAGCGCGATATCGTCGCTCACCGGCCACTATCTGATACCCTTCTTTCCCCTGTGTCACTATAATAGGCTGTAAAACACCGTGTTCACGAATCGATTCCGCCAAAGCTTGTAGCTCATCTTTATCAAAATTTTTTCTGGGTTGATCAAAGTCAGGGTTAATGTCTTCCAATTTTAGATAGCGTAATTCACTAACCCGATGGTCTTGTTCGGCTGTTGGGTCAAAAGTTTCATCTAGTAAATCAACTGGTATTAAGGATCCAAAATCTCTTCCTAATCCTCTATTCTTTTTAGCCAACACGATCAATTATCTCCTTAGCTAGCGCTTTGTATGCCCTAGCTCCTTTTGAAAACTTATCATAAACACCTATCGGTAATCCGTGGCTAGGCGCCTCTGCTAAACGAACATTCCTTGGGATAACTGTCTCAAAAACTTTTCCAGGAAAGTGTTTTTTTATTTCTTCATGAACCTGATTACTAAGTGTTGTCCTAAAATCCATCATAGTCACTAAAACACCCAACAGATTTAGAGTTGGATTCATCCGTTTCCGGATAAGCTTCATTGTCTCTAAGAGTTGCCCTAAACCTTCTAGAGCATAAAACTCCGCCTGGACTGGCAGTAAAACATATTGTGCCACTACGAGACCGTTCACAGTTAATAAGTTGAGGCTTGGCGGACAATCAATGATAATATAATCAAATTTGGACGCCAAACTATCAATTGCTGTTTTTAGTTTTGTAAATCGCCCTTCTAGCTGAGACAATCTAGCTTCGGCATCAGCCAAGGCGGGAATAGACGGAGCCACAAAAAAGTTAGGGTAATCCGTAGCCACTAAAACCTTTTCTAGAGCCACTCCACCGACCACTACATCAACCATCGACAGGCCTAAATTCAGCTTATCAATACCTAATCCACTGGTGGCGTTGCCTTGAGGATCAAAATCAACCAGTAAGACTTTTTTATTTTGCTTAGCTAAATAATAAGATAAATTTATAGAAGTAGTCGTCTTTCCGACGCCACCTTTTTGGTTTGTTATTGATACAACTGTTGCCACTTAACCCCTTCCAAGAACCTTATGTTTTATTTTATTATAGCATAAAATTAACTAAGTAAAAAACTTGTTTTTAAGTTAACCACAGCTTATTCTTGTTAACTACTTAATTGAGATGATCTCAATGGTAGAATATTTCTGGCGATGGCCCATTTCTTTATGAACACGCTTTTTAGCCTTGTAGCGTATAACTCTTAGTTTATCGCCCTTAATAAGAGGGTTTACAACTTTAGCCGTAACCTTCACTCCTTTGACAATCGGGTCGCCGACTTTAACATTCTCGCCATCAACCAATAAAAGAGCCTCTAGCTCAAGCTCTTTCGTCTCTTCTGGTAAAAGATCCACTCGAATAATTTCTTTTTCGGCAACAAAATACTGATGGCCACCGACTTCAATAACTGCTTTTGTCATTATCTATTCCTTCTTAAATCTTATTTAGTTCTTGTTGATTATAACAGATAGCTTATAACCAGTAAAGAGTAAAAACTAGATGATTTGCCCACTCCTATAAAACCAAACTAAAGCTCCAACGAACAATACTGTAACAAAAAGCTTCAAGAAGCCCTTACTCAAACAGTAGGCCTTCCCTTTACCACTCGTTGTTTGTTGAAGTCCTTTTTTTGTTTCCATAACTATTGATGTTATTGATAGAAGAATAATTAAACCGATAACGACAAATAAAGTTAAGGACCGAGAAATATTATGCAGTCGATCCAACCAGCCGTCTGGTTGTTTTTTGCCTGAGGAATGTAAGAATATCCCTTCTCCGTCAAGGCTATCAGAAGCCAAACCATATAAAGCCACAACAATTATACTTTTTTTTCCGTTAAGCTGGCCTTCTCTAATAGCAAAACCTACTTCACGATATCTTTCATAGAGAACATTCTCTCGATGGCCAATCGAATTCATCCAAGCCAGCATTGCGTCATCTGTATTCAAAAAATTTTTAGCTAGATTTTCTCCAGCATCACTATATTGATAACCAACTTGCTTGAACCAATGCCATGGCTGAACCCCTTTGGGTGAAACATGGTCCCAATATTGATAATCAAACATGTCTTTTGCTTTTAATTCTGCTGCTTTGTTTAATTTAGGGTTTATTTTTAAAATTGCTAAACCATAGTCATCCCTTATCTGGTTAGTGCCGGCTAAAAGATTTTGTTCACTTAAAGGTTTTTTAGCTTTTACAAGCTCCTGCCAAGCCCCCGAAACATGCAAGAAATAAAAAACAGCCATTAATGTTATTAACCCCAAGAAAAAGTACTTCTTTAAAAAAGTCCTAAAACCGCCTCTAAGCATAACCATATTTAATATTTTAGACTAAATTGACTTAAAAATCTATCCTAAACAATTACTCATCCACTAAAACATCTTCCCAGCTAACATTTGGGGCATTAGACTCGTCATCGGTTGTGTCAACTAATTCCTCCAACGAAAAAAAATTGTCACTCTCCTCGGCTAACCCACAAGATTCATCGAAATCTCTTTCGATTGGTTGCATTTCTAAATGATTAAATGGTGTCATGATGTTTGTTTTTATAATGTTTTAACACTTACAATAATATCATATTTTGTAAAGAATATCAATACGCCCTACATTCTAAAATCAAATGCAACCGTAAGTTTTATCATATATAATCTTTCTTA
>CAZEWP010000013.1:0-17080 GCA_964516285.1 uncultured Saccharimonas sp. (SeqCode) | reverse complement strand
TCCTAAAAAACCATTACAATTAAAGAAAGTTGCATTTGGAGTTAGAATTTAGGCGCATCCGGCTCGTCAGGAAAGATCTCTTCTTGCTCTAAATCACTATAAACACCCCCGTCGTCCCCAGAAGGCTCTTCCGCGTCCTCCATGTCATTAGTTTCACTTTCTAGTAATTTCATCTTAGCTCGATCCCTAACGCTCTGTTGCCCCCATTTATCTTCTTGCACAAAATAAAAAGTTACAAACCCTAGAACCATCAAACAAAAAAGCATCAACCACAACAAAGACTTGATGTGTTTATGTTTTTTAGCGGGTTTAATTATATAATCGATCTCAACCTGTGGTCGACCATCTAACCGGCCAAGTTTTGTGGAAACAACATCAGCTTTAACTTGCTTTTCTATCTGCGCCTCCACCAAAGGAGTAGTCGGTTTTTCAGTAACAATAGTCTCTACTTCGACCTCTTCCTTATTTGGAGCGCCACTAACTAATTGATCTGGCTTTTGAGTCGCCTCTTCTTTAGGTTCCTCTAAATCGCTCTTGCTTAGCTCTTCTCTAGGAGGGTTTTCTTTATTAACAACAAGTGGTGATGTTTCTGGGGTTGGTGGTATCGGATTTAGCATCCACTCTGGAGTTGGTTCCCAAGTATCATTTCCGCTAGGAATATTTTTCTGGTTATCACCCGTCTTCATAATACTTATGTTATCACCACAAGCACTTTATTTCTAGTTGTAAAACTATTGTTTGGTTAGGCTTTAACAACAATAATTACTAGCTCTGCTTTTTCTATAGACACTGTACTGCTCGCCCCATCAATAGCATCTCGAGAGAGACTAAGAGAAAGTGTTTCTTGGCAAATATTTTTTTCATAATCTTCAATAGTTTTTATTAACGCCTTATCTTTTGTTATTAAGGCAAGGTTAATTCGATCATCAACATTAAATCCTGCTTGCTTGCGTAAAGCTTGAATGTGCCGAATGATTTCGCGAGAATTACCCTCACTTACTAACTCTGGTGTCAGTTCTAAATCAAGAGCTAAATTCTCGCCTACTATAACTTTTTTGACATTCAATTCATCCTTTAAAATATCTTCGGCATTAAATATTTTACTCAAAGCTGGCACCGTTACGCTGGCTAGTGGCTGACGAACCCTTTGGCCTTGCGTGGCTCTAATATTTAGTCCTTCTGTCACATACCCTCTCACTAAAGCCATGTCGTCTAACACCGCTTGGTCAATCACGCCTGGTTTTGGCCAATCCACTAAATGAACACTTTTTTGACCAGTCATTTTTTGATACAACTCTTCAGCTAAAAATGGTGTAAAAGGAGCCATGATTTTAGAAAATTGAGTCAAAACATAATGCAATGTCTTATAAGCCATTTCTTTATCGTTATCATCATCTGATTTCCAAAAACGACGGCGAGAACGACGCACATACCAATTACTAGCATCTTCGATAAAAGGCAAAACTAACCTTAAGGCATTTGGTAAATCATAGCCATCCAAATATACTGTCATCTCTTTAATTAATTGGTGTAATCGGCTAGCTATCCAACGATCTAATGGATTCTGAGAAATTTTAACGGGATCCTCTAGGGCACCGTTAAAAGTCCAGTTATCAACTTCTGCATACATCGTAAAGAAATCATAAATGTTCCAAATCATAGATAATTTACGGGCTATATCCCCCACATCTTTATCTTGGAGGCTAAAATCCTCACCATTTAATAATGGACACGATAATAATAAGAAACGATAACTATCAGCACTAAACTTATCCATTAACTCATTTGGATCAGTGTAGTTTTTTAAACTCTTACTCATCTTTCGACCATCGTTACCAGATATTGTGCCTGTTACAATTACATTTTTAAAAGCCTGGCTACCAAATAACCCAACACTGATAGCATGCATATAATAAAACCAAGCCCGGACCTGTCCCACATATTCAACAATAAAATCTCCTGGAAAATTAGCTTCAAATTTTTCAACATTCTCAAATGGATAATGAAATTGTGCAAAAGGCATACTACCAGACTCAAACCAACAATCAAGCACCTTGTCCACTCGCTTATAATGGACGCCATCTAAATCAAATTCAATCTCGTCAACCCACGGCCGATGGTAATCATCTAGTTCAATTCCACTTAATTCTTTTAGTTCAGCATAAGACCCTACGACCTTTATTTTTTCTTGACCTTTATCATCAACTCCTTTCCATACCGGCATAGCAGTTGCCCAAAAGCGATCACGAGATAAGTTCCAATCTGGAGCTGTCTCTATCGTTTTTTTAAATCTGCCTTCTTTAATATGTTTTGGAAACCAATTAATTTTTTTATTAAACTCAATCATCTCAGCTCTCTGACTATCAATATCATAAAACCAACTTGGATGAGCTCGATAAATTAAGCGTTTCCCAGTCCGAGGGTTATGCGGATATTCATGACGAATATAATCTATTTTCCAAACTACCCCACGCTCTAACAAAGTTTTAGCAATTAATTTATTAACATCCCAAATATTTTGCCCTTGCCATTCAGTTTCAGTAAAATTGCCGTATTCATCAATTACATGGACAACTGGAATTTTATTCTTTTGGCTTAAAGAAAAATCATCTTCGCCATAAGCCGGAGCGGTATGAACTATACCTGTACCATCTTCTATAGTGACATAATCAGCTCCCCAAACTCGATGAGCCCTCTCCCCATGATTTGCGAACAAAGGCACGTAAGACCTGCCTACTAAATCCTTACCTTTAATTGTTTGCAAAACTTTATATTGAAGTGGTTGGTGTTTATTATCTACCAACACCTTATCCAGTGTATCTTGGGCTAAAATAAGCCTTTCACCAGCCACTTCCACCTCAGTATAAATAAAATTTGGGTTAATCGCTAAGGCCACATTAGCTGGCAATGTCCATGGAGTTGTCGTCCACGCCAACAAATACTGTTTTTGTTCACCGCCCAGTAATTGAAATTTTACATAAACACTTGGGTCTGTAACTTCCACATAAGCGTCAGAATCTTGAGTTACTTCAGCTTTAGAGAGCGGTGTCGCCCATTGCGTATCATAAAGTAAAACTTTTTCGCCTTCGTAAATTTTTCCTTTTTCATACAAAGTTTTAAAAGCCCACCACACAGACTCCATATAGTTCTTATCCATTGTCCGGTAGGCACCCTTAAAATCAACCCAACGACCAATCCGATCGATTGTGTCTTCCCATAAATTACCGGTCTCAACCATACTTTCTCGAGCTGTTTGAATATATTTTTCTAAACTAACTTTTTTGCCAATTTCTTGGCGACTAGCAATTCCTAATTTTTTCTCGACAAAATTCTCAGCTGGTAACCCATGACAATCCCAGCCCCAAACTCGCTCAACTCGATTTCCTTTCATCGTTTGATATCTAGGAATAGCGTCTTTAACAATACTACTAAGTAGTGTTCCGTGATGCGGAACACCGGTAATAAAAGGCGGGCCATCATAAAAAACATAGGATTTACTTAATGGACGAAACTGAATAGACTCTTCAAAAACCTTTTGCTTTTTCCATTCTTGGACCAAATCTTTTTCATACTCTATGGCACGACGACGGCTGTTGCTTTTATACTCCATAGTTTCTCCTCTTCTTTATAGTTTACTTCCCGCTAATTCATCAATAATCCAGGTTACATTAGGGTGTTCCTGAAGAATAGAAGCTGGACATTGAGGTGTAACCGGACCTTGAATAGCTTTTTTAACAGCTTCAGCCTTATTCTCCCCCGAAGCTAAAATGATAATTTTTTTAGCGTTTAATATTTGCGGTACACCCATAGTGATAGCTTGAGTTGGAACCTTTATCATATCATCTTCAAAAAAACGAGAATTATCTTGAATTGTTTGCTGGGTTAGATTGATAATCATGGCTTCCTGCTCGGGAAACTTATGACTAGGCTCAACAAAACCAATATGACCATTGGCGCCAATCCCCAATAATTGAATATCCCGCTGGCCAATATCTTGTAGCAATTTGATAAATCTAGATAAATTATTTCTCCCCCGACCCTCTGGAACATGCCAATTTGCTGATGGAAGACTCAATTCAGAGAATAAATTTTTAAACATAAAATTATAATAACTTTGTTCATCATCTTTTCCTAAACCGATGTACTCATCTAAATTAACTGTTTTAAAGGATAGATCTTGACGACCCTTAAGTTCTTTAATTAAAAGACCATAAAGACCTAACGGCGTGCTTCCTGTTGCCAGTCCAAGAACACTAGCTGGATTCTTTTTTAATTGTTCTTTAAAAAAAGAAAAAGCTTTTTGACTCATTTCGTTATAATCGTTTACTTTTATAATTTCCATTTTTCCTCCAAATAAAAATCTCTTCAGTTGTCGGAGCCTTTATTATTTAGGCGGTACCATCCGACTTCTAAAAAGAGATTGTTTCTTTTTTACTTAATTTTGGACTTACGGGCCATCTCCGTCCGGTTCTACTCTCTTACGATTTCTTCCGGAAGCATTCATGGCTGATAACCACTAACCTTTATTGGGTGCTTTAATATATTATATATCAGACTAAGAATAGGCGCAAGAAAAACACTGAGATAATCATAAAGATAGGTAAAAACTAACCTCACTAACCACCGGCAAAGGCTCACCAAACCAACTGGCTAAAACTGCCCCTCTATAATCCAAAACTAAAACACTAGGGTGTCTCGTAATATCATACGTCTGACAAAAAAAAGACCCCTCTCTATCGTCTGGATTAACCCTCTCTAAGTCTCGTCCGGTTAATCTTTTATAGTCTTGCTGATAACTAAGCGCTGTTCTCGCTTCATCTGTATTATCACGATAAACTATCACTGCCCTCACTAATCAATTCTCCACTGCTCTTTCTTTTAGAATTTTAACAAAATCATCTAGAGTCTTGAACTCATAATAAACACTCGCAAAGCGCACATAAGCAACTTCGTTATACAGAGAAAGTTCTTTTAAAACCTGATCGCCAATTTGTTTTGATGTAATCTCATTGCCAGCCAGGTCGTATAAAAAATTTTCAATACTGTCTATCATTTTATCCATATCAATTTCTGAATCAAAAAATTTCCCAACAGATTTTTGCAAGGCAACTTTTAGTTTATTTCTATCAAATAGCTCTCTAGATCCATCTCTCTTTATAACCACTAGGTCCGGCTTTTCAATTCTTTCATAGGTAGTAAATCGCTTCCCGTCAGTTGACTCTCTCCTTCGACGAATTGCTATACCACCGCCAACTTCTCTTGATTCTAAAACCCGGCTGTCACTAATGTTACATTGTGCCATGAGGCCACCTATTTTTCCTCTTTTTTTGACTTTTTCTTAAATCGACGACGCAAGAAAGAAGGGGCTTCTAGTTCTTCGTCATCATTATCTGGTTGAGACCAAATATCGTGAGTATACTCCTTGTTAAACTCTTCACTGGCCTGTTCTTTCTCGAGGTCAACATCAATATCCTCAACTGATTGCTCAATGTTTTGAATTTCATTATTTTCCACACCAGCATCATCGGTATCATTAAGCCCTTGTGGCTGATCAGTAAAATAAGCCGAATCAAAACCAGTAGCAATGACCGTGATTACTAATTCATCTTCCAATTCAGGTTTAATAGTTGTCCCAAAAATAATATTGGCGTCGGGTGAAACTGAGCTAGTAATAACTTCTGCAGCTTCCTCTACTTCACTCATACTCATATCATAACCACCTGTAACACTGAATAACACACCCTTAGCCCCATCAATAGAAACTTCTAGTAGAGGCGATTCAACAGCTTGCCTGGCTGCCTGGACAGCTCGATTATCGCCACTGGCTCGGCCAATACCCATCAAAGCTGAACCAGCATTGCTCATGATAGCTTTAATATCGGCAAAATCGAGATTAATTAATCCATGTTCGGTTATCAATTCAGATATTCCTTGGACACCCTGCCTCAAGATATCGTCTGCAATCTTAAAGGTTTCTAGCAACGGTGTTCGTCTGTCAATTGTTTGGAGTAGCCTGTCGTTAGGAATGGTAATCAATGTATCAACATTATGGCTAAGTCTTTCAATGGCCCACTCAGCATTTTGGCGTCGTCTCTCTCCTTCAAAACCAAATGGTCTTGTGGCAATTCCCACTGCCAGGATACCCAAGTCTTTCGCAATTTCAGCTACGATATAGCCGGCTCCACTACCAGTCCCACCACCAGCACCAATCGTAATGAAAACCATATCAGCTCCAACTAAGGCTTCCTTTATCTCTTCTCTGGATTCATTAGCAGCAGCTTCACCAACTGAAGGGTCGGCCCCTGCTCCAAGTCCACCAGTTATATTATTTCCTAAATGAACTTTAATATCAGCTTTACTGTTATGTAACGCCTGTGCATCGGTATTCATGGCTATAAACTGCACACCAGTTAAGCCAGCTTCCTTCATTCGGTTAACGGCAGATCCACCAGCCCCACCAACGCCAACAACTTTTATGCTAGCAAATGTTTGTATTTCACTTGGTTTTATTTCAGGCATATACTTTATTCTCTCCCTGTTTCATTATTGGTAATTATATTATACCATGTAGTTATTTATTTTGACTTTATAAACAAAACTAGATTTTAAAACGATTAATTAAGTTCTTCAGCAAGCCTGTCTCTTTTTTGTTAAACAGTTGAGATTTCTTCTCGGCACCCTTAATAGTAGACCCTAGATCCAAAAGCATTAAACCAACCGCTGTGGCAAACTCAGGCTTGTCAACCCCATTCTCCACGCTATTATACCCCCCAGGATATCCGATTCGAACCGCCATATCTAAATAATTACTAATAAACCGGTCTATCCCCTTAAGCTGGGCTGTCCCACCAGTTAGAACCACGCCACTTGGTAGTTTTCTGAATTTGCCGGCTTTTTTAATATGTAATACAACCATGTCCAATATTTCTTCTAGCCTGGCTTCAATAATGTCTCTGACATCTCCTGAGTTAAAATCGTAAATTTTTTTATCAAACTCAACACTAAAACCTGCCGTTTCTTTTTCTGGAATTAATGAAGCTTGTTGAGTTTTAACAATCTCTGCAACTTCTGGATCTACTCTTAAGCCAATTGCTAAATCGTTAGTAATGTTATTCCCACCAACTGGTAAAACCGCCGTATAAAGTAAGTCTCCCTCCTCATAAATAGCAATATTGGTTGTCCCGGCACCTAAATCAAGTAGCAAAACGCCATTTTCATATTGTTGCTCAGTTAAAACGGCTTTAGCGCTTGCTATCCCTGAGAGTGTAACGAGATTAGGGTTAACCCTAGCCATTTCTGCCATCTTATAAAGATTATTTAAATGTGGTGTCAAAACAGAAACAACACTAGCCTCTAGCTCTAAGCGACTACCTGTCATTCCGACTGGATCTTTAATACCAGTTTGACCGTCAACTTTATATTGGTGTGGAACCACCTCTAACACTTTACGGTTAGCTGGCAACTTTCCTAGAACAGCCACTTCTTCGATGCGTTGCAAATCACTAATTGTTATTTCGCTATTAGTAGCAGAAACAGCAATCATCCCATCAATCTTTGTGCTAATAATATGAGAACCATTAATATTAATTGTTGCCGATTCTGTTTGATAACCACTCATTCGCTCTGCTTCCCCAATAGCCTCGTCAACCGCTTGAGCAGGACCGTTTAGCGTTATCACAGAACCTTTTCTCATTCCACTGCTAGAAACCGTCCCCACCCCAACAATCACCGGGGCACCAGTGGTTTCATCTGTCCGACCAATTACACAGCGAACATTTTTACTACCTATATCTAGCCCAACTGCATACTTAGAAGACTCTTGCATGCCTAAATTATAGCGCTTATGGATAAAAATATCTAGTTTAAAGTTAAGATTTCAGCGCCCGACTCTGTTACTAAAACAGTGTGTTCGAAATGAGCAGCTAAACTATTATCAAGCGTTGTAATCGTCCATCCGTCCCTGTTAACCATAATGTCTTCCCGGCCAAGTGTCGCCATTGGCTCGATGGCAATTGTGTCTCCCACCTTTAAAACTGGACCTTGTCCTTTTTTACCGTAATTAGGAACTTCCGGTGGTTCTTGCATTTTATGGCCAATACCATGCCCCACCAATCCCCTGACGACACCAAGACCACCAGCCAACAGTGTTTTTTCAATACGATTACCAACATCGCCCAAATGGACGCCCGCTCTGACCACGCTAATTCCATCATAGAGGCTTTGTTCGGTAACCTTTAGTAATCTTTTTACATCTTCATTATCTCTTTTGCCTACTAACATCGTAAAAGCACTATCAACCTTCATCCCCTTATAGCCAATAACTAAATCAAAACTGACCACATCACCGTCCTTAAAAGACCGATGATTTGGTATACCATGAACAATCTCGTTGTTAACAGAAATACAAATAGACCCCGGAAAATTAACCTCATCAGTGCGATATGTAATCTCGCCCCCTCTTAAAACAACTTGCTCTTCAACCCATCTATCAACATCTTTCCCCGTCATCCCCACGGCAACATACTTCTTTAAATTAATTAAAACACTAGCTAGAATTTTTCCAGCTTGGCGCATAATTTCTATTTCTTCAGCAGTTTTTATTCGAGCCGACATCTTTTCAGCTCTTTAACGATTCTCTCATGGACCTCTTCAAATGTCCCAACGCCATCAATCTGAGATGTTTTTACCCCCACCGATTTTTCAAGCAATCTAAAAATTGAGGATGATTCTCGATTATAAATAGCCAACCTTTCCTTGATAGCTTCTGGGTTGTCATCATCTCGGCCTCTTAATTCCATTCTCTTTAGTAGCTCTTCTATATGAACATTCAAATCAATGATACAGTCAATTTTAATATCCAATTCCTGGCACCTGTCTATCAACCACTCAGCCTGTTCGATATTTCTTGGGTAACCGTCAAGTATTAATTTCTTGGTGCTTTGTTCTTTCTGAAGAGCTTCACCTAAAATTCTGTTCATTTTTTCGGCTGGGACTAAAACTCCTTTACGCTGGTATTCATGAATTTCTTCGTCATCTGTGTCCCTTAATAGCTGGCCAACCGACAACCAACACCAACCATAGTTGTTAATAAGTAGCTCAGCTTGAGCGCTCTTACCTGAACCAGCTGGACCAAAAAGTAATATCATAACCCCTTCTCCTTTTTTATTTATTAATCTTATTTTTAACTAACTGCGCTAATCTTTGCGGTTCAACCGAATTTCCAACCCTAGTTTTAACTATAGAAATAATCTGCCCCATATTTTTTAGGGTGACATCATTAAAACTATTTATAATTTCATTAATTATTTTTTCTAAAGCAACATCATCCAACTGTTCTGGTAAATATTTTTCTAGAAAGCTAGCTTCTGCTCTCTCCACTTTAGCTAGCTCTAAACGATTTGCTTTTTCATAAATATCTCCGCTCTCTTTTCGTTTCTTGATTTCTTTTATAATCAATCCTTCAATAGACTGGTCCGCTAGGCCTTCTTGTCTTTTATGTTGGGCAATCTCTTCATCTAGAATAGTTGCCCGAAGCCCACTTAAAACATTTATCCTTAATTGATCACGCTCTAATAGGGCAAGTTTAAAATCCTTGTCTATTTTTGCTTTAAGGTCAACCACTATTTTATTCCCATACGAAGCCGGTCTAGCTTGTCTGCCCGACGCTCTTTGCGAATGATCGCTTTAATCCTACGATCCCTTTTGGAGATTGGCTTTTCAAAACGCAATCTGGACTTAGCATCCGCTAGAATCCCACTTTGTAAAACTTTTCTATTAAAACGACGAATAATATTCTCGTTTGCTTCTCTCTCATCTTTTCTTGTTACTTGTATCATAGCGTTTAATTATACCAAAAGAGAGGTCTTGTCGCAACTGATTTTTAAAAATCAGTTACTGCTCGCTTTGCTCGGGTGGCTTGTTGCTGAGATTTAATGACAATACTCTGTAATTCTTTAAAAATTGGGAATTGTTTATTAGTGCAATAGTTTTTTGTATTACCAACTTTTTCACTCTTTAAGAAGCCTAGCTTCTCTAGTCTTTTTAGTTCTCTTTGAATATTACCGGGGTCTTCCTTAATTAACTTAGCTAGACCTCGAACATGCGTGCGAAAATCCGGATATTTAGCGTAGACAACTACTATCTTACGCCTAACCCGGGAAGTAATTAAAACATTTAACATATTTTCCATAACTATTCTTTAGATATAATAACAAATATTACAACACTAGACAAGTAAAAAGAAACAAACACCTTTAAAATAGACTATACTTATAGTATGTTTTATTACGAAGTTGCTCCGACAGTAATTATCCGAAAAGCTAATTGGTTCTTTACTTATCATTATCATGAAGCGCTCACCGTCGGCCAAGTTGTTTCCATAAACATTGGTAACCGCCAAACAATCGGCGTTATCTTAAAAAAAACCACAAAACCAGCTTATAAAACTAAACCTCTAAGTGATATTGCTTTGAATATAATTATTCCTACTCACAGCCTAAAACTAGCTCACTGGATTTCTGACTATTATTTTTGCCACTACTCACAAGCACTTTCTTTGTTTCTACCTAAAAACCCCTTTAAAAAGAGGCAAAAGAAATACACCCAACAAGTGCTGGGTACCCGTAAACGAACAAAAATTGTGCTCAATAATAATCAGCGCTCCGCTCTCGAAGCTGTCACTAATGCCCCAAGTGGAACCTTTCTGCTTCACGGCGTTACTGGCTCTGGTAAAACAGAAGTCTATATCCGTCTCGCTAAACAAACCCTTCAAAACAATCGTTCTGTTATCGTCCTAACACCTGAAATATCTTTAACTCCTCAAATCTTTGCTGATTTTGCTCATCATTTTAATAACATAATCATCAATCACTCAGAAATGACTGAAGCCGACCGTTTTCTAGCCTGGAAAGAAGCTCAAACAGATATTCCACATATTGTGATTGGACCTAGATCAGCTCTTTTTTTGCCATTAAAAAATATCGGGCTAATTATTATTGACGAATCACACGAGCCTAGCTATAAACAAGAAAAAAACCCAAAATATTCCGCTATAAGAGTCGCTACGATGCTCGGACGATATCATAATGCTACTGTTCTTCTGGGAAGCGCCACGCCGGATGCAACCGATTACTATTTGGCTCAAAAAACCGAACACCTGATTGAAATGTTAACCCCTGCAAGAAAAAACACCACCACTCCAACCACTAAAATCGTTGACCTGAAAGACAGGGCAAACTTTAAGCAACATTATTTCTTATCAGACATCTTACTCCAGCAAATAACCGAAAATCTAAAAAACAATCGACAGACTCTCATTTTTCATAACCGCCGTGGAAGCGCCAGTATTGCCCTTTGTGGGCAATGTGGATGGACAAGCCTTTGCCCAAATTGTTTTATTCCATTGCGTCTACATGCAGATCGAGACCTTTTACTCTGTCATATCTGCGGACATAAACAAAAAATATTACCCAGTTGCCCAAATTGCCACAACTCTAATATTACCTATCGTGGCATTGGTACTAAAACCATCGAGCAAGAAATAAAAAAAATATTTCCTGAAGCTATAATTAGGCGATTTGATAGTGACAACAAATTAACCGAAAAACTAGTAAACAGCTATGACGAGCTCTATTCTGGAAAAATTAATATTATTATTGGCACGCAAACCATAGCTAAAGGATTAGACTTGCCAAAGCTACAAACTGTTGGCATTATTCAGGCAGATGTCAACCTGACTCTTCCCGACTTTAATTCTGATGAAAGAATCTTTCAATTAATAACCCAAGCAACTGGTAGAGTTGGGCGAGACAACAAACAAAGCTCTGTCATACTACAAACATACCAGCCCGACGACCCCGTTATTTCCTATAGCCTAACTCGTAATTACAAGAAATTTTACAACTACCTAATTAAAAAACGCCAAAAAAATCTACTCCCGCCTTTTAGCTATTTGTTAAAACTAACTTGTAGCTACAAAAACGAAAACTCCACTATTAAAGCTACGGTTGGTTTTAAGAACTTACTGGTAGAAAAGTTTAAAAATGACAAACAAGTCGTCATACTCAATCCCACACCAGCCTTTCACGAACGGCAAGACGGGAGGTTTTATTGGCAGATTCTAATAAAAAGCACCCGTCGCGATAGACTGTTGCGTATCCTAGAAGAAGTTCCTGATAATCACTGGCAAACTGACATTGACCCCATCAGTCTTCTGTAAATTAATCTGTTTTAGTGTATAATATACATACTAATGGAAATCATAACTCTACCCAACAAAACACTTAGACAGAAAGCAAAAAAAGTCTCTTCTATTACTCCGGCTGTTAAAGAAATAGTTAGCGATATGACAAAACTAGCTTTAGATTGGGAAAAGAATAGACCCCACGAAATAAGCGTGGCTCTAGCCGCCAACCAAGTTAACATTCTACAACAAATTATTATCCTGAGAGACCAACTCGAAGAAACACCTAACCCAACCTTTACGGCACTTATTAACCCTTCTATTGTTAAACGCTCTGAGTTTGTTTCGTCTGATTTCGAAGGATGCCTAAGTGTTCCTGAAATATATGGTCTCGTCCCTAGACACGAAAAGATTAAAGTTGAAGCTATCAACATTAAAGGCAAAAAAATCTCTCTAGATGTAGATGGATTTTTAGCTAGAACCTTGCAACACGAGATAGATCATCTTAATGGAATTGTTTTTATTGACCGCATAAAAGAAGACCCTGATGCTTTTTTTAAATTAACCCCAAAAGGTAAACTAAAAAAAATTAATTATGACAAAAAAATCAGAAACAATCGTCTTCTTTGGTAGTGGCCCAGTCGCCGCCCAATCATTAGCTTTTTTATTAACCTATTTTAAAGTTGAATCTGTTATAACTAAGACCAAAAAGCCATCCTACCGAGATATTCCTCCTGTAGAAAAAATCGCTCAAGAAAATAACCTAACAATTTTTTACGCCGACAACGCTAATGAAGTTGAGCAAGCTGTGACTAATAATAAACTAACTAGCCGATTAGGTGTTTTGGTTGATTATGGCGTGATTGTTAGTAAAAAAACTATCACCCACTTTTCGGCTGGTATTATTAACAGCCATTTTAGCCTATTGCCAGAATGGCGCGGGGCCGACCCTATAACTTTTTCTATTTTAAGTGGCCAAACAACAACTGGAGTTAGTCTAATGTTGGTCGACGAAGGCCTTGATACTGGTAATTTAATCGCCCAAGAAAAATTAAATATCGACAAGAAAGAAACAACCCAGACTTTGACCAAAAAGCTAATCGATCTCAGTAACCAACTACTTATTAAGACAATACCATCTTATTTAACCAATACTATTAAACCCTTTAAACAACCACCAACTACTGCCACTTACTCTAAAAAAATAACCAAATCAGATGGAGAAATAAATTGGCAAAAAGATGCTCCAACAATAGAAAGAGAAATCAGAGCTTTTCTAGGTTGGCCTAAAAGCTACACCACCCTGTTCGATAAAAAAGTTACTATCACAAAAGCTCACACTATCACTTCACCCGAAGACAGCCCCTTGGCTATCCCCTGTGGAGACAAAACCTGGTTAATGATAGATGAGTTGATTCCAGAAAACAGTCGGCCAATGAATTACCAAAGCTTTTTAAATGGCCTTAAGTAATTTTCGATTCTTATAACTTTTTCCTAATAACTTCACGACTAAATATTTCTAGCCGATCACCTTCTTCTAGAGAAATTTTTCCGCGAGTCTTTAAGCCAAGCCCACAAAGATCATTCTCAAAAACCTCTTTAACTTCATTCTTTTCTTTTTGAACATTAGTTACAACTACGTCAGCTATTTTTTCTTTCTTACGATAAACCCGGGCATTTAGCCCAGAAAAAATTTTGCCAGTTTTAACTAGACCGCCAACAATTGCCTCATCACGAGTAATTCTAAAAACAGCTTTTATATCTAATTCTCCCACTGCTGTCTCAACAATCTCTGGCTCTAACAAATCCTCAATAGACTGTGTTGCATCGTCCAATAATTGATAAATAACATCAAAAAGACGAACCTGAATATTGTGTCTATCAGCTAACTGTCTAACTTGATTGGAAATCTTAACATTAAAACCATAAATTACTGTCTTTTTATCACTCGCCAACATAATATCATTCTCCGTCACATCTCCCACTCCACTACCAACAACCTGAACGGCCACCTCATCTTTAGTGTCTATTAAACGCAAACAATCAATAACAGATGTCAACGAACCTTGTACATCAGCCTTCACAATAACATTAAAATCTGTCAAAGAATCTTTGCGAGACATTAACTTCAGCATATCATCACTTGTTATATTGGTACTCGCTAAATTTTTCTCTTCATCAATCTTGGCTTGAAGGGATTTTTTCTTAGCTTCTTTCTCGCTAGCAACCACAGAAAAAACATCCCCAAAATAAGGTAAATGCTTAAACCCAGTGATAGTCACTGGTGTAGAAGGTCCAGCTTGTGAGATTTTATTCTTTAAGAAATCCTGTAGAGTCTTAACTTTTCCATAAGAACTCCCAGCCACTAAGAAATCACCTGTTTTTAGGGTTCCATTTTCTATCAACAATTTAACAACAGCCCCTCTTCCTTTGCTCATGTGAGCCTCAATAACTAAACCCTCTGCCGGGACATCAACATCCGCTTTTAGTTCATCTAGATCTGTCACTAATAAAATCATTTCTAGCAACTTATCAATCCCTTGACCGGTCTTAGCGCTAACTTCTACCATCACCGTATCGCCACCCCATTCCTCTGGGTTAAGGCCACAGCTGTCAGCTAGTTGAGTTTTAACTCGAGGTACATCTGCCGTATCTTTGTCAACCTTATTGATAGCAACAATAATTCTCGCCTTAGCAGACCGAGCAAATTTAATTGCTTCAACCGTTTGAGGTTTAACCCCATCATCAGCTGCCACCACGATTACTACTGCGTCTGTCAAGATAGCACCATGTTGACGCAAACTTGCAAAAGCCTCGTGTCCCGGCGTGTCCAAAAAAGTAATCGTTCGCTTGTCTAAGGTAGTCTGATAAGCACTAATGTGTTGCGTGATACCACCAGCCTCAGCATCAGTCACCTTTGTTCCAAGCACTGCGTCTAACAAACTAGTTTTACCGTGATCAACATGCCCCATCATAGCCACAATTGGTGGCCGTGGCTGACAAGCATCCGACAGTTGCCGGTTCGATCGGCATCCTTTAATAACTTCTTTGACTGTCTTTTTTTTGATTTGAACGTTTTCTATACCTAGTTCTTCTAAAATAATCGTGGCCGTTTCGATATCAATTTTCTGATTAATTGTTGCAACAATACCGTTCTTAAATAACTCCCCAACTAAAACGCTAACCGATAAATTTAACTTGTCAGCCAGCTCTCCAACTGTGATTGTTTCAGCGATTGTAATGATTTTTTCGGCCATATTACCTGAACCTTCCAAGCAACAAAACGCTGCCTTTTTTATTTATTATTTTTTTGCTTTAGTCTTTTTCGTTATTAAACTTAAAGAAATTTTACGATTCTCTTTTTCTATATCCAAAACCGTGAATTCCTTTTTCTCATTTAGAGTAAAGATTTTTTCTGGGTTTATATCATCTCCACCACCTAGCTCACTAACATGGACTAATGCTTCAACAGCTGGACTAATTTGGACAAAAGCTCCAAAAGGCGTGATGCGTGTCACCGTCCCTTCAACCTTATCACCTATTTTTAGTTTCTCCACCTCGTTCAACCAAGGGTCTTCGCTCAATTGTTTAATACTCAGACTCAATCTTTCTTTATCAATTGCTATAATCTTAGCCACAACATTGTCACCAATCTTAACGTAGTTATTGGGATCGTTCACGCGCTCCCAGCTAATTTCACTAATATGAATTAACCCCTCGATTCCATCGATATTAACAAAGACACCAAAATCAACAACACCAGTGACTACTCCATTGATTTCATCACCAACCTTTAGTTGCTCAAATCTCTCTAAAAGCCCATCTTTAATAGCTTCTTTTTCACTAAAAATCAGCTTGTTAGCTTTTCGGTCACAGTCCAAAATCCGAACAGATATCTTTTGGCCGATAAGAGAATTTAATCTTTGTAAAATCTCATCCTTATCACTACTCCCAACTCTTGGATAATGTTCTGCAGACAACTGAGAAACTGGTAAAAACCCTCTTACGCCATCGTACTCAACTAGCAGACCACCCCTATTAGCATCATAGGGAGAAACCTCTACGATGGTTTCATTTTTCATTAAATCTAAAATGTCATCCCAGCCTTTATCCTTAACAGCTTTTCTTAAAGATAAAAGATAATATCCATTATCTAAATCATTATCCACCACACTAACTAAGATTTCTTCCCCTGTATTTAATGACCGGTATAACCCCACCTCTCGGCGTGGAATAATACCAACCCCATAAACACCCAAATCAACCAACACTTCATGTTTTTTAACTGATAAAATTTTCCCAGCTATAGAATCACTGGGGTTTAATTGCTTAGCACTATTTTCACTAGCGAGCAATTCGTCCATTGTAACGGCTTTTTTTGCCATAAGTCTAACTAGACCTCTCTTTCTTAAAGTTAATATATTTCGAATTACAGGTACCACTACCTGAAAAACCTAATATTTATTGTACTCTATCTTGTCCACTTAGTCAAAGATATTGAAAACATGAATATTATGCTAAACTAGATGCATGATAATAGCAGTTGATACCGGTGGAACAAAAACTTTAATATCAAGTTTTGATAAAAATGGCAAAATGGGAGAACGATTTAAATTCCCCACCCCAAAAGACCCTTTCCGCTATGTCGTTGAGTTGCGAGAAAAGCTAGAAGAAATGTTTGGTGGCCAAAAAGTTGAAAGTATTATTGTCGCTATTCCTGGCATTATTAAAGACGGGGTGGCTGTTTGGTGTAACAACCTCGGTTGGAAAAATTTTAATGTTAAAAAAGAATTAACTGGGGTGCTTGGTAATAGTCCTGTTTTTATAGAAAATGACGCCAATCTTGCGGGCTTAGCTGAAACAAGAATACTAAAAAAAATTCCAGATCAGGCTCTCTAT
>CAZEWP010000012.1:12163-19257 GCA_964516285.1 uncultured Saccharimonas sp. (SeqCode) | reverse complement strand
CTAAAACTAGCTTTTTTTAGATATTATAGTATAATAAAGACATTAGGTTCGGAGGTGGTACAAAATATCTAAGGAGGTGTTAGATTTGATTACCTTAGCTAGCCTAAATAGTATATCTGCTCAAAAAAATATCTGGAGTGCTGTTCTGGATATTATGGATGAGCGACACTCAGAACACCGGGGGTTAATCAATCTAGCTCGAAAAGAGTTAGAATTGATTAACCCGAGCGCTTTTCCGGTTGGAACATTGGAAAGTGTGCCGGTTGTCTTTTTCCCTTTTTATGGGGAAAGCACAGAAAAGGTTTGCTTGTTTTATATGCGGGCCTTAGCTGTCGCTATAGGATGTGCCTATACGTATAGGTACGGGCAGTCTTTAGGAGAGATAGATCTAAAAGCACCACTGCTTATTGATGGGTTTAGCCCGGTTGTGGCAGTAGATATTAAATCTCTTCTAGAGTCAGCGTCCTCTGGTGGTCAGGATTCGAAGCAGAACCTTGGCTTAGAGGCGATAGCGAGCTTGATGATTAGCCGGGATTTTTTTTATGCCGTGTTTCACGAGCACGGCCTTCGTCTCCCCGGCGTTAGGATCGACTCCAGGGTTTTAAGACTCTGGTTATTAAGAGGCAACCTCGTTTTTTATTTCTCCTCTTAGTAATTACCATTAAACCACCGCTAAAAACGGTGGTTTTTTCTATGGTTCTTTCTGTGGTAATGAAAATGCCCACCCCGGTTAAGGGGCAGGCAAAGTGCTGAGTTAGAATATAGCTAGCTCGCCCAACTGATAGGCGATATAGCTATTTAAGGGGTCCTCTAGGAGCGTGTGCTCCTCGAAGGACCAGTAGTCCTTTGAGTTTTCTTGAATAGTCTCCACTATCCGATAGAAGACCGCTAACTCGGTCTCTCTATCTAAGACACTCAATATACATCCCTTATGGGTGATCTCGAGCCGTCCAAACCAGTGATCGCCGTATTCGTCGATTCGCTGGTAGGGGATGATAATGCCGGTTTCTTTGTCCTGATTGACCGCTTTTTCGCTTTTTAATCGTAGGTTTAAAAAGCAAACCTCCTTATCATCCAATAAGAACTGCTTTTCGCAACACTTGATTAATAATTCCCATGAATCATTAATCAAGTCATACGTCTGACAGTCCTTACAGGACTCTTCTAAGGCTTCGGCCAATAAGAATCCCATTTTTCCTCCCCTTACTCTAGTCTGAAGATTTCTAACTACCATCTTCAAACACCTCCTAGAAAAATATTCTCTAAAGCCAGGGTAGCTCCAGAGTTTCTATATTCTACTATTAAAAGATATTTTTGTCAAGACAGAGGTGTTTATTTTTGCTTGACTAGTTGTTTTTGATAGTTACAAAAATCACAAGTGCTGGTTGGACCCGGTATTTGCTCGCTCATTAAATTAGCTTTAATTTCTTGTAATTTTGGTTCTATCCAAGCGTCATCCCCCACATAAGGGATAACTTTAATAGCAAATTCTAACTTACCATCAAAAGTCTTACGATCCTTAAGGCCATTGCAATAAACAAAATAGCTAGTTTTCGAAACCTTGAAGCCGTTCTGGCGGAGGAGCCACTGGTAGACTTCAACTTGGCGCTTGTAGCTCATCTGCCAATCAGCATCAAGCGTAATCGGTGAGCTTTTGCTAGTAGCTTTATAATCGACCACAATCAGCTCTTGTTGCTCATTAACCCAAATGTCATCAAGCGCTCCAAAGACCATAAAGTTGGTTGTTGGGTCTAGATAACTTAGTCCTTGTCGGCTGTCACGCCAAGTTTCTAGCTTAGGATGCTTAAAAGGCACCGCCACGATATGGTTCTTAGTCATCAAGGGATGGGGTTCTTGTTTTTGGCGGTAAATATCAAACTCCTTTTTTAGAAGATGATCAACAGCTGAATTAAGAGTGAACGGAAAACCGGGTGGCTGTGGCACTCCCCTAGCGACATCTAAATAAAAACAGCGAGGACATCTTACAAAGTTTTCAATCTTAGAACGACTCAAGCGAAATGGTTGCTTGGAAGTCTTATTATATTTTTTGTAATCCATCTTAACCCCCTACTTTTTAATAAGTGGTCTTTATTATAACAGATTATTTACGGTCTCACACAAGATAAGGTATAATTACCATAAGAAAGGAAGCTATTATGATAAAAAGTCCAGTGCGTGGTATGCGAGATATTTCGGTGGCTGATATGCTGATTCGAGATTATTTTATGCAGTTAATAGAAAAAATGGCTTTTGAAGCCGGCTATCAAAAGATTGAGACACCAGCAGTTGAGCATTTAGAAAATTTAACTAGTAACAATGGTGGTGAAAATGAAAAACTTATTTTTAAAATTCTAAAACGAGGTGAGTCTTTTAAAAAAGCCTTGGCTTCTCAAACTGAATTATCCGACAGTGCTTTACGTTATGACCTAACTGTGCCTTTAGCTAGGTATTTTGTCGCCAATAATAGTGATTTAGTCCTACCCTTCAAAGCTTTGCAGATTGGTCCAGTTTGGCGAGCTGATGCTCCACAAAAAGGACGCTTTCGTCAGTTTGTGCAGTGTGATATGGATATTTTGGGTGATACTTCTATCTTAGCTGAAATTGATATTCTAACCACTGTTACAGAAATTTTATCTGAAATTTGTCGACAAGCTAAATTGTCTGGTTTAACACTGCGCTTAAATGACCGTCGACTACTCATAGCAGTTGCCAAGTACGCTGGCTTTTCAGAGGAAGCTTGTGAGTCAGTGCTTATTACGCTCGATAAAAGAGATAAAATTGGCCTACCTGGTGTTAAGCAAGAGTTGCTGGCTAACGGCTTGTCTACTTCGGCTGTCGAAAAGCTGGTGACACTCTTTGGTCAATTATCTGAAGCTGTTTCTGTTCAAGAGTTTAGCTCCCTGCTTGGCGCCTTTGCTCCTGATCAGCCAGTTATTGATGATTTAGAAACCATTATTTCAACCTTAGGAGCTAGCCAGAAAAACAGTCTAAAAGTTCTTTTTGATCCTACCCTTGTGCGGGGGATGGGCTATTACACTGGTCCAGTTTTTGAGTGCACGATTGACGGCTTAGCTTCATCAGTCGCTGGCGGTGGTCGTTACGATAAAATGGTTGGTCAAATTAGTGGTGGAGCTGAGGTTGGCGCTTGTGGTTTCTCAATTGGTTTTGAAAGAATTATGACCATCTTGGATGATTTGAAGTTTAAAATACCAGATAATCGTCAAAAGATTGCGCTTCTAGTCAGTCCAAAAGTAGCAACTAAAAACTACCAAGCCATCATGGCTCAAGCCGAAGAGCTTCGCCAATCAGGAGCTGTTGTGTCAGTTTTACTAATGAGTAAAAACTTAGGCTGGCAGATTAAACAGTTAGAAGCTAGTGGCTATAGTCAGTTCGAAAAAATCTATCAAGACTATAAATAAAAGAGCTGTCCTTGTTATCGGACAGCTCTAGGGAAAGAAGGGCTAATCAGAGGGATACCGTAGGTTATTTTTCTGGTACTCCTCGTAAGACCTTAGCTTAAACAGAATATAAGCGCAGAAGTAATTCTGACAGAGCTTATAATCATAGAAACTAAAAGTGTCTTTACCAGAAGCTGTAATTAGTTGCATTATATATTCGACAATGCGAATACAAGCTTCCTGGTCGAGTGTCTGTAGCAAAAACCCTGAGAAAATAACTTTTAGGTAACCATAAGTTTTTTCTTTTGTCTTATGGTTTATCCTGTGGTAAGGCACTGCACAACCACCTGGGATAGTGCTAACTGCCTTGGTTGGATCTTCTGACAGCTCCCTGTCTATCTGATCGTGATTTTTTTGGCTTCTAGAGTTTTGGTTGTAGTTAAGACTAACTTTAAAGATAATATTAGTTTGCTCTTCGACTTTTTCAAACATTTCTGCCGAAAAAGTCCAACCGTTGCTCCCATAAAGATCACCTACCAATAAAACAAATTCTTTGGTTTTATTGATAATTTTTTTGATGGGGTGGCTCATCCCCATCACCTCCTTTTTTAAATTAGTGCGAACACCAAATATATTCTAACATATTTATAATAAATAGCAACCAAAAAGCCAGTTCATCAACCTACGGCTGTTTAGAATGAATAAAATCTTCGAGTGGTTCTAGCCAAGCAAAAATTTCTTTCATTTCTTCGGTTGGTAGCGATAAAGCTTTTTGCATAAAATAAAAGAGAGTTTGTTTGACATCGTTTAACAAGTTGATATCATTAAAAATCATATAATCTGATTCGTTAGTGCTATCAGATAGCTGGAGATGGATGGTGTTACGCAGATCTCGTAAATCTCGTAGGTCATTCTTATAGAAGTCATAGCCCAAGCCAAAAAGATTATTCTTTTGAGCTAAAAAGAGAGCTTTAGAAGATTCACGAATCTCTTCTTTACTAAAGCCAAAACCCAAAAGACGCAAATGAATTAAACATTCAATAATTTGGGAGGTAGTAATCGTAAAAGTCTTAACATTTTGCGCTCGAATCACAGAAGTCAAATAGAGTGTTTGAAAGCATTGGTTAAGGTATTCTAAATATTGTAAGTTATAAGCCAGGTTAGAAAGAATTGGATAATTAGGGTCACTTTTTCCCATCGGCTGATTATAGATTTTTAGCGAAATAATCTCTCGCCAAAAATCGATTGATTGGGGCAACCACTTATTATCTAGGTCTTGTTCACTACATTGAGCGCAAATTGAAATTGGCATTTTAACCTCTAGCCATAGTTTAACATAGCAAGGGTCTGAAAAGTAGGCTTTACAAGCTTTACAAGCTTTACAAGGACAGTCCTTGTAAATTAAGGTTTTATGGTATAATATGTTTTTCAAATCAACAGCATTTGTTTTTGCTTGGTTTCTCGGTTATTATTTAAGGTAATGTCTATTACGAAAAATAACTTGTTTATTGAGGTTGTTTTGCCGGTTTTGAACGAAGAACAGATTTTAGAGAAATCAGTTCGCACGGTTGATCAATTCTTAGCTAAAAAACTCCCCTATCGTTACCAAATCACCATCGCTGACAATGGTAGCACTGATCAAACCTATCAATTGGCTCAATCTTTAGCGCGTCAGTTAAAAACTGTGCAGGTTGTAAAGTTACCTTTGCCTGGTCGGGGCAAAGCTTTGCGCCAAGTTTGGCTCAAATCTTCAGCCGACATTATTAGCTATATGGATATCGATCTATCGGTCAACTTAAATGACTTTTTATTAATGCTGAAATCCTTAATTAGACAAGAAGCCGATATTGCGATTGCTTCGCGTTTACATCCCCAGGCTAAAACACAGCGAAGCTTAAAACGAAGTCTAATTTCTCGGTCTTATAATTTTTTAGCTAAATTATTTTTAAAAACAAAGCTAAGTGATCTTCAATGTGGCTGTAAAGCCCTTCGTCGGGAAGTAGCTCAAAAACTCTTGCCCCAAGTTAAAGATAATAAGTGGTTTTTCGATACCGAGCTATTGGTGCGAGCTGAAAAAGCTGGTTTTAAGATCCATGAACAACCAGTTACTTTCGTGGATCGACGAGATAGTCGCGTTAAAATTATTCAAACAGCTCTTGATGACATCAAGGGACTTTACCGTTTACGGAGAGAATTTGACCAGCGTTCCTTTTTAGAAAAAAGCACTTTACCTATTCTATTATTTTTGGCTACAACCACCTATACTTTAGGCGCTATTAAAAATGGCTTAGCTAATGAATATTATAGTTCAGCCGTGCAGTCAGCTAGTCAGAATTGGCGCGCTTGGTTTTTTGGCTCTTTTGATTCAGCCAATTATATTTCTATAGATAAGACACCCCTAGCTTCAATGCTAATGGGTTTATCTACTCGGTTTTTTGGTTTTTCCCCATTAGCCATGATGCTTCCTAGTATTTTGGCAGGGGTTGGGACAGTCTGGTTATTGTTTAATCTCGTAAAACGCTACTTTGGTTTTAAGGAAGCCTTATTAACAGCAGTTCTTTTTCTTATTACACCAGTTACGGCTTTAGTTTTTAGTTACAACAATCCCGATAGCTTACTTACCTTTTTTCTAGTAGCTAGTGCTTTCACTTTTTGGCGAGCTCTAGAGACTTCTTCTTTGTCTTGGTTGGTTGTCACAGCAGTTTTAACGGGTTTAGCTTTTAATCTAAAAATGGCGCAAGGATTAGTGCTACTACCACTTTTTGTTAGCTTTTTTTGGTTTTTCTTTAAGCAGTCTTTTCGATTTAAAATTAAACAATTTTTTATCGTTGGCATAACAACACTAGTAGTAGCCTTAGGTTGGTCTGCTATTGTAGCTCTTACACCGATTAATAAACGACCTTGGGTTGGTGGCACTACCGATAATAGCATCTGGAGTTTAATTTTTGGCTATAATGGTCTAGATCGTTTCTCTGGTGGCCAACAAGCAACTTCCAGCTCTATTACTAAAGGCTTCCAAAAGTTCGAAGGTCAGCCTGGTTTTGGTGGTCAGCGTGGTTTATGGCGAATATTTAACTTAGATTTTGGACCCAATATTGGCTGGTTTTTACCGTTAGCTTATCTGGGTGGTATGGTAATGTTATTTGTAAAAGGTTTAAAGAAATCTCAGCGCCGGTTACTTCTTTTTTGGTTAGCTTGGCTGGCTCTCCATCAAGTAATTTTTAGTTATGTCCAAGGTATTATTCACCCTTATTATGTGGTTGTCATGGCCCCAGCCACTGCCTTGCTAATAGGTGTTAGCCTAGTCACTTTCTGGCAAAAATATAGTTATCGTCGGCTTGGAGCAATTCTTTTACCCGTAGCTATGGCTATTACTTTAATCCCAACTTTTTATATTTTAAATCTCCCAGAAGCAATGACTTGGCTAAAAACAGCTTTAATCTTTTTAGGTTTCTTTAGTCTAGTCGTTTTAATAATTTACCTTACAACTTCTCGAAAAATATTATTTACAATTGGAGCTATTGGTTCTTTCCTTACCCTTTTTATTAGTCCCCTAAGCTATACTTTAGTAACCACTCAAGTAGCTCACCATGGAAGTATTCTCTCAGCTGGCCCTACCCCATCACCAGTTAATAATATTGACTATACCCTATTTATTAACGATAGTTTACTCCAATATCTACTTCACAATCAGGG
>CAZEWP010000012.1:0-12149 GCA_964516285.1 uncultured Saccharimonas sp. (SeqCode) | reverse complement strand
TACCGCTGACGCTTCGTCTATCCAACTAGCCACTAAACAACCAGTAATGGCGATTGGTGGTTTTAGTGGCACCGATACTCCACTAACACTCGATCAGTTTAAAGATTTGGTCGCTCAAGGTAAATTAAAATATTATGCCTCTTTTAGCTTTGGAGGTATGCCACAAGCTAATCAGGCAATTTGGCAGTGGATTCAAAGTCATAGCCAAAAAGTAGATTACGGTGGTGCCCACGTGACTCTTTACCGACTGATAAATTAGTTTCCTTGCTAAAAACATAGATTATGTTAATATAACCATAGGGCGTAGGGTGCAGACTCTACGCTACTTTTTTAAAAAAGAGGTGTTGTTATGGCTCACCCTAGAACATTAAAAATAGCGCTGGAAACCCCAGGTTACTCTATGGAAATTGACACCCAAAAAGCCGATTGTAACCGCGAGCCAGCCCACTGGCATTTATGCTACCACGAAGATCGGATTGGGAGCATTACTCCTAGCGGTATTTGGAATGAAATTAAACCAAGTATTAGCACTTCCGTTCTTGAGCAAGCTGAAAAGCTCACCAGTGCCTATGAGGAAGCTATCTATGAGACTTATATTTATAATAAGTCTAATGGATTTAACTAACACTCTCCCACCGGGCTTGTAATGAAAGTTACAAGCCCATTTTATTGACATTTTGACACAAACGACTAGTATTAAACCTAAAATATAGTATTCTATTAACAGGGCGTATTTATGCGCTACTATTTTTTTGGAGGAGGCGTTACCGATGGGTAACCCGGAAATCTTAACAGTTAAATTGCAAACAGTCGACTCGTATCAGTTAGAAGTTGACACTTCTCAAGCTGATTGCAACAGTGAACCGCCTCACTGGCATCTATGTCATCGTGGTTCGCAAATTGGTCAAATCTCTATTTATGGAGTTTGGGTTGGTAAGTCGAATGTTAGTCCGGCTGTTCGTCGAGAAGTTGAAGAATTAACCATTAGATATCGCCAAGAAATCTACATGGCCTATCAACAGAATCAAATTGACGGACATTAGCTACTCCTTTTGGGCTTGCAACAAAAGTTGCAGGCCCATTTTATTAGTAGATTTATAATTAAACCTAGCAAGCACCTGAGTCCAGATAACTTAATATTATTTGAATGATTAAACTGAGTAAACAAGATATTAAATAGATGATAAAATTATGTTTAAATAATAAATAACAAACAGCTAGACCAATAAAAAAAGAAAACAAAAGGTTTAAAAGAGATCCAATTAGATATAAATAAAAACTGGCTCGACCTAAATGTTCATCAGCCCACTGCCCGAAATTACCAAGAGTTTTGATACCAAGCCAACCACCAATTATTTGCAAAAAGTGAATAATATTTTCAGTAGAAAAATTAAATTCTTTAAAGAATAAAATAGTTAAACCAAAATAAAATAAAGCTTCTATAAAAGAAACAAGACAGGTTAAAAAATTTGTTTTGTCACTCACTTCTTTACTAAATGAAAAAGAAGTAATAGATTGATTTAGTTTTTCATCTGAGCACCGTATCGATTCTAGTGAATCTTTAGTTTTTTTATTAAGATTTTTTAAGATGCATTTTATAATACATTGGCTGGCTATGAGACCTAGAGTAGATAATAGTATGATGGTTAAATATAACATAATTATTTATCTTTTAAAATATCAACAAAGCGAATAGGTTTATTTCTTTCCCAATCCATGATTTTTACATATTTACCATTATGTTTCTTAGGACGATTAAATTTGCAACCTTCACATTCTTCTTTACTAACGATATCTTCAGCTTCTCCTAATTCTTTGAGCATTGGAGGAGCTGTGTTGATAGTTTCTTTGTGTTTACAACTCATAGGCACAACATAACGGAGCCCATCCATTTGGAAGATATTCCAAGAAATAATTTCAGCAAATTTCTCAAGCTGTTTAATGGTCAGTTTGGTTTTTTTATTTAGCTTCGTTTTGCAAAAATCTATAAAAAAATCATCTAAAGTTTGTAAGATATTCTCTCGAGCGATTAAAAGATTATCTCCTTGCCACTCATAACCATAACAAGCTTTTAGGGCTATTTCAGCATAGTGAAGCCAATCTTTTTTGTTACTGACAAACCTATTAATTACCTGTAGCTTATTATCTAAAAATCCAACCCGCTTAGCTGGATCAATTAATTTATCTATATTAATGGTTGGGTTATATCGACTAGTGATAAAAGGTGCTTCTCCACAAGTAATTTCTAGCTTAATTTCTTTAATATAATCTAGCCAATTTTTTTTATTAACCGGCCAATTTTTACTCTCTTCGTTAATTAACATATTCATTTGTTTGACAATCGATAGTGGTGTAAAAACTTCAGCTTTATCCTTAGTTCGAGTAATTTGTTCTTGTTTGCTTTTAGCAGCCCGGGGTTGGATAACTTGTCCATATTTTCCGGTTATTTGTTCTTTTAAGATAGGTTTCTTGGGCGCATAAGAAGTATAGGCCCGTCCCGGTTTATAGTAAGAATCTGTGGCCCAAATAATATTATGAACCTTAAGCTTGTTAGAGGTGGTTCTATCAGTTAATAGGATATCTAAAATTTTACCGCGATTACGCAGGACATTTTCATAAATATCAATTTGGGATTTCTTAGGAGCCATAGATTAGTCCATGGGTTTTACACGAGTTTCGATAAAGGCAATTTCTTCAGAATTTAAATTATATTTACGATAGAGCTGCTGGTCGATTTCGGGAATTGATTTTGACCAATCAATATCGGAATTAGGCGTGAAGTCTTGGAGTGGGACAAATGTAAATGCATCTTTGTAATTAAATACGGCAGTTTTTTTAACTCCGACCATCGCGCGAAAAAATTTTGTCTTGACATATTTTAATAAACTTGCAGCTTCATATTTATTATTAAATTTACCAACTTCTAGAAATGTATCGGTGCTTATAAGCATCGGTTCACCGAGCATCGGTGTGCTGAACACTTCGCCGAAAACGCCACTACCATTTGCTCGGGGAATTAGCACCTTATAAGACATAGCTCCTTCAATATTTTTCTTTAATGTATTATGTGGGATAAAACGACGAACTCGCTTTGCTTTAAGTAATCCAACTACTTCCCAATCATTATTGTGTTCGCGGTTTTCACTGATTCTTTGTACTTTTTCGTTATTTTTAACAAAAAGATCAGAGATGAATCCGTAAGGATTCCTTGAAGACACTAATGTCTTCATGGAAGTCAATGATTCCTTGAGTTCCGCATCTCTAGCACGAAAGTCTATTTTTCTGACGATACTACTTAGTTCTGGGAAGCGAATAATAATATTTTCATCGAGTTTATTTTCAAATGTTATATTGCGTTCGTTAGATTTTCCATGTTCAACGAGTGAATAGCTAGTTGAGTCTGTGTAATTTTTATTTAAAATAAAGTAGCAAACCCCTCCTTTGATGTCAACTCCAGTAAATAAATCTTGCGAGTTTGGGTAGAGAGTAAATTTTTTAATGCCGTAGTTTTTCATACGTTTGACAAAGCCACTTGTTTCTTTATATGGACCGTCTTCTCCACTCATCCAACGTGCTGGCATAACGATTGACACCGTATTCGCAATTTTTACTGACTCGTCCACAAAATTAGGGTAAATACTGCGTGACATTTTATTGTTTTCGTTTATTATTTGATATGGTGGGTTCCCTACAACTGCGTCAAATTTCATCATATTCATCTCCTTATTATACAACTTTGCGATAGTTTCTTTAGCAGTTCCATTTTTTGCATCTGGGATTAAATCATGTTCAATAAAGTTTTTTGTGCTGATTTGGTGTTTATAATCAAAACCAAAGATAAAAGTATTTGTGATATTATGAAGAATATTAGTTGGGGCTAGACCATAAACTTGATTTTCTAAAATGTGTTTTAAGCAATCGGAGTCATTACTATATTGATACCGAGTGTTTTTAAAGAGTTTTTTAACAATTTCAGTTATATAGAGACCAGATTTCATATAAAGATCAATAAAAGTGCTATCGGTTCTAGTAAATAATTCTGGAGTCTCAGTTTCTAAGTTGTCAATCATCATTTTGACAACATTTTTAGGTGTAAAGATTTGGTTATTCTTTTGGTTGGGTATTAATTCAAAGATATCATTATCGGTTGTGAAGTAATTAGATCGTTTTTCTTTTTCAGCCATAAATTCAGCGATAGAGGCATTAAATCGATAGCGATCAAACATACCTCCAAAGGTTTCGCGTTGGCCATCTTCAGTTGTATAGTTGAAACCATCGCGTAACATATGGAACTCGTCTTTAGTGATATTGGTTAAGTCTAAAAAGTCTGTATCGCTAATTTGTTCATCAAAGTTATCAATTGTGATATTTTCTCTGGCTGGGTTAGCCATAATAAACATAGGGATGGTACGAGTAAAGGCTCGTAAGTGAGATCGGATTTCTTCTTCTTTTGTTTTTCGGGCAGTTTCAACCTTAGCAGATTCTTTCTGTTCAACCTTATCTTCAATATTAAGTTCAATAGCTTCAATTAATTTTTCTTTTAAGGCTATTGGGTCTTTTGTTTCTTGGTTAGCATATTCGGCTGCGGCCATTTTAATTTTTTCTTCAATTTTTTCTTCAACTTCAGAAACTTCTGCGTTGGTTGGTTTATAGGTTTCTTTATATTTTGCAATAACTGGTTCAGCTATTGACATGGCTTTATTAGGTAGAGATTCGATAATTTCTTCTGGTGTTTCAGTATTTACAATATTATCTATGATATCTTCAATGTGAGATCTATAGATTTTTTTACCGAGAATAATATCGGTGTTATCGTTAATTTTTGTTTCTTTCTCTTTTTTTATTTCGCGAGCTTTATCTAAATCAAGATCTTTTTTGGAAGGTTCTACTCGTTTATTTTTCTCATTTGGTAGTTTATTTAAAATAGCTTCAGCTTCTTTAGGAATATGAAAGACATTTTTGATATTATCGCTAAAGAGCAAATTAGACATAAAGCGAGCCTTAACAATTTCGCTAGCCGCCAAAGCATTAGGAAAGGTTAAGACTTTCTCAGCATCAAGTTCAACCATTCGTCCAGCGGTATCTTCAGATATTACAGGGAAGAAATTTAACAGTTCTTTAATGTTTTCTTTGCGTTCTTTTTCGGTTATTCCACCATCCACAGCTTTGGGGTTGAGGCCATTGGCAAATTGGTCGTAGGTTTTTAACACTCTAATAGGAGCAAAGTCAAACAAGTAAGACGTTTTTTTCATTTTTAATTCATTGTTTTCAAAAAATTTGTGGGGGTTTTGAGCTCGGAAAGCGGCTTGCATGTATTGTGCGGGAGATTTTATGTCAGTTAACATCAAGACAGCTGACCATTCTTTAATGGTTACTCCGGTGGTTAATTGCCCACAGGAAAGAGTGATGGTTTTATCGTTTTCTTTAATAGCTTTAATAACCTTATCAAAAGATTTTTCATTACCGCTATAATCTTGGCTTTCTTCGTCAAAGGACTTACCATCTCCTGCTGCTACAATAATTTTATAATCTTTAAAAATTTCATTTTGTTTTAAAAGTTGCTCAAGTGCTTTAACGGAATCGACTCGGTTACCGACATACCAAAAAGTATGCTTTAGCTCTTCCCGAAGTTCTGGGGTAGAGAAAGGGTATTTAGTGTTGGCGGTTAAGTTCTCAAGAAAAGCTCGAACATCATTTTCATAAATAAATTTTTGATTTTCTGTGGAAAAGAATTCGTTTAAGTCAAAAGCAAAATCATGATTCTCGCCTTCCACGTCAATACCTTTGTTGATTTCGCTGGCGGTCATTTGTGATATACGGTAGGTGTATAGCTTTAAGTCTGGTAAATCAGTATGGTCGCCAGTTTCACTTTCTTTAATTTCTAGTTGTTTAATTTTTTGTTCATCTAGATAGGTCCAGTTAAAAATGGCTTCTTGAGGAAATTTATTATTGGCTAGTGCTTTAAAAGGTGTACCGGAAAGATGGAGGGTATATTTTCTTTTAATATTATCGAAAGCTACATCAGTTCTAGTAGTGTCAATTGCTTCATGGGCTTCATCAACAATTAATAAATCCCATTCAAGATTAGCAATCCACTCTAATTTATTGTAGTCGCCACCAAAATATTTAGACCCCTTAAGATCCTGAAGAGACAAAAAAGTAATTTGTTTTTTGTCTATATCTTGTAGGCTATTAAATTGAGACCTTGTTATTGTTTTTTTGTTTTTTAAAGAATCTGTTTCGGAGATAAAGTAATAATCACTGATGAATTTTTCAAAGTCATCAAACCAAGAGTTGGCAATAGCTGGTCGATTAGTCACAATTAAAACTTTTGTAGCATTTAGTCGAATAGCCAGATCGTAAGCTGATAAAGTTTTGCCAAAACGCGGTTTAGCGTTCCATAAAAATTCTCCATTTTCATTTTCTTCAAAGTATTCTTTAGCGGAACTAACAGCATCTTCTTGTTCTGCCCTTAAGGTGTAGGGTATTTTATTGTTATTATTTTGGAGGGCAGCAAAACCTTTTTCGCGAAAAATATCAAATAGTTCTTTTGACCTTTCTGGAAAACCATTGAAATAAAACCACTCACTGCCTAGATTCTTTTGATTTTCAATACCATTTTTAATTAGAAATTTATGGAAGGTTTTATCATTAAAATCTTTATTGGAGTTGGCAAAGAAAGAAGGTGCACTCCATAGTTTTCTATAGTTTAATTGCAAGGCGGCAGTGTGAGTTTGTTCACGAATTCTGTCGTCAACATTTTCGCGTTCAGTATAGCCAATTTTTTGCGAACCTTTATTAGCTCCTATATCTGGTAAGATATAGGAATATATTTGAGGATAAACTAATTTTATAGTTTTTATATCTGGAGTTGTTAAGTTTTGCTTATTGTTTAAATTAAAATCACCTTCCATATTATTTCTATTATAGCGCAAAGATAGAGATAAAACAGCTAATGGAGGTAGGTTTATGTTTGTTTAGCTTACAGCTTTTTCAGATTGAATTATTTTCTGTTCTTCATCACACCATTTACTATTATTAAGTTATGAATAAGAAACAGAAAATAATAAGCGTGGTTGCTAGGTTTAGTCATTAATGCTTATAGTATAATTAACCTATGAATAAAAGAATAAGTCTTATTAGCGTAGTATTAATATTAACAAGTTTTTTTCTGTCGTTAACTTTACCGGTGGGGGTATCAGCAATTATTGCTGATTATGATGAAACTGTTAAGGTTGAGCAGACTGAGGCTGAAGCGCATATTTTTGGTGAAGTAGTGGCTGTTGAAAAAAAGACTGGTCGGTATGTGGATTATGATGTAGTAGTAACTGAGGTTGAAAGAGGGGCACACATAGAGGTTGGCCAGAAAATTAGAATGTCTCATGATTGTAATGCTTTTTCTGAGATGCATTTTATGGTTCCAGAAGAAGAGTGTATTGCTGACGCTCCAAAAATTGGTGATAAGGTGGAGGTCTACATGAATTGGTATGAAGAAGATTCCGATGAGGCATATTGTGGTTCAGCTGTTTGTCCGGCTACGGGATATCGTCAAGCTGTAATTTATGGAGATGAAGTGCTGGATATTTATAGATCTGATTTTGAGTTAACTTCTTCAGAAATTACTAAAGAAAATCCTTTTTATTGCCAGTATCTTAATTATTTTGCTGGCGGTGTTTCAGTTATAAGTCTAATTATTTTATTAGGAGTGTTTACTAAAAAGAAAACTAATAAAATTGCTATGGCATTAATTTTTAGCTGGTTAATACTTTTTTTGGTTTATTTATTTTCTCGTTTTGTTATTTTGCCAAAAATGAGTCTTTCAGCAGACGCCTCAGATTTAGTGACGGTTGCGCTTGTTGTTGGTACAGTATTAGTTTATCTTATTTTAACTATTGTTATACTTCGGGTTGCTCGAAAAAATAAGATACCTTTTAATGATATTGAGCGGTCGTTTTTGGGATTTTCTGGTTGGATTATTTTTCTTTTAGCTATTTCTCTTGCTACCTACTCATCTATAAAAGTAACTTTATGTCCTTCTACTAGTTCTTCTGTGCTTAACCTTGAGGGATTGTCAATTATGGGCTCAATGATGCTAGCAGCTGTATCAGTTTTACCGATGAGCTTATTAGTAGTAATTATATCTGGTGATTTTAGTTTTTATAGGCTAGCTATGTCACTTCAACTTTCGGCTATGGATCTTTTTATTTTAACATTTTTCCTTTCGCAATTTTTCTTAAAATCAAAACCTTCTAATCGGGCCCAACCATTAGAGAATACTAGTACTATTAATACACAGAATTAGCTAGCTTTATTTTAAGATACACGAAGTTTTATAAAAATACACATTTTTGGAGCCGGCTAAATCTTATTACCTTGGGCTTGTGACAAAAATTACAAGCCCATTTTTACTAGTAGTATTGTTGCGGTTGTGTTTGTGGCTGAAATATTTATAATTTTATCTACTGTGTTGGTTAATTGACGCTCTATCTTGCATAGAGTAAGATAGATATATGAAAACACTTAAGCTAATTTTTAAATTGTTGCCGGCCTTTGTGCTGGTTTTTGCGTTTGGGGTAATTTCATTATTTATCTATAACAAACTAAATCCAAGGGACTCAGCTACTCCACCTCCAGTTGCCGGTAAGGATTTTGTTTCCGAAGAGGTCGTGGCTTTGGTTAATTCTAAAGAAAAGGCGCAAGAGGTGGCTGATAGTCATGGCATAAAGCTTAAATCCTATGCTTATGGAGTGGCGGTTTTTACGACATCTGATCCAGAGAAATTAGTGGAATTTAGCAAAAAGACACAAAAAGATGGGGCGCCACAACTTAGCTTAAACTGGCTGTATAAAACTTACCAGTTTGATGATGTGCCAAAGGATGATATTCACCAAGCTAATACACCAAGACTAAGTAATCTAAAATTTAAAGCTCAGAGCCAACCTGAAAGTCAGTCTGGGCTCGGTTGGTATCACAAAGAAATCTATACTGAAAAGGCCTGGGAATACACCAGAGGAGAAGGAGTCACGATTGCTATTATAGACACCGGTATTGCTATTAATCACCCGACCTTTACTGGAAGGATTTCAGCGTTGTCATATAATTCTCACACTGATCAGGTTGGTGTGGAGTATGTGGCTGATGATTTCGGTCATGGCACTCATGTTAGTGGAATTGCGGCTTCAGCGAGCACGGATGTTGATGGAGTGATTGTTTCTGGTGTGGCGCCGTCCGCTGAAATTTTAATGGTTAAAGCAAATATACCGGAAGCTCCAGGGTTTTTTGAGGGTAGCAGTATAATTCGGGGTATTAATTATGCTGTCGAAAAAGGTGTTGATGTTATTAATATGAGTCTTGGGCGAGTATATTTTGATGGCCCAGATCCTTTAGAACAAACGGCTGTTGCTAATGCTGTTAATGCTGGGGTGACGATTGTGGCTGCTGTCGGTAACGAAAGATTAGGGCATGCTGGTTATCCGGCCGCTTACGAGGAAGTTATTGCTGTTTCGGCGACTAGCCCAGGTAACCAGTTTGATTTAGGTTATTCTAATTATGGTCCAGAAATTGATGTGGCTGCACCGGGGACAAATATCTATTCGGCTAGTGCGATTGGAACTTTCTTAGATAACGAATTCGGTGACGGAAAAGGATATATGACTATTAGTGGTACTTCGATGGCTTCGCCAAATGTTGCCGGGGTAGCCACTTTGATTAAAGCGCAAAATCCTGAATATACACCAGCCCAAGTGAGGTCGGCTTTGCTCGAATCGGCTCAAGATGCAGGTGATTTGGGTCGGGATGACTATTATGGTCATGGTGTTGTTAGCGCCTATGCTTCTCTGCTAGACAGAAGTGAGTTATTAGATGCTACCTATATTTTATAGATGAAGGTAAAGACCCAATTATAGTTAAAGTTGCTCCCGGGAGCGCTTTAATTAGGCCCAAAGTGCAGGTGGATGCCGGTGGCACGAGTTACAAGAGCTGGTATAGGGATGTTGCCCGAACCTTATTGTTTGATTTTTCAACGATAATAGAAGAAAATACTTCTCTCTACGAAGGGACGGTTGAACTTGCCAGTGGTACATGGCTTAGGGAGTTCCCAGATGAGATTTTCCGTAAGTATATTATGAATAAAGTCAGCGCAGCTAATGATCTAGATATTATTTCTCAGTCAGATATTGTGAAGTTAAAGGCTGAACGAGAATTAATATTAGAGTTTAGGGGCATTAAAAGTCTTACCGGTATTAAATATCTACCAAATCTCCAGTTACTATCTTGTTCGATGAACGATTTAACGACACTTGATTTAAGCCATAACCCAGCTCTTTTAGGAGTGGTTTGTAGCGGTAATAAGTTAACATCAGTTAATGTTCCTAATAGTCGAAACCTTGAGTATCTTATTCTTCCTGATAATGAGTTATCTACTTTAGATGTCTCAAATAACACTGCCCTTGTGAAGCTAGATGTCAGATTAAACAACATTCCTTCCACTGACGATGTTATTGGTTGGCAGGCACATGAATTAGTTTTAGGAAAAACCTTTCTTTACAGTAAAGGTTTAATTTTAATCTTAAAACAGCCAACGGCGGAATATTCTAATGAAGGAGTGCCACCACAGAAAAGTTTATACCTGCCATATGTATCAGCGGTAGGCAAAAAGGGTCTAAATCTAAAATACCAGTGGTTTAAAAACACCACCCCAACAAATTCAGGGGGAACGCCGATTACCGGTGAGACTTCAAGCTCTTTGAGTTATGATACTTGGTACAGTAAGGGTGTTAATTATTATTACTGTGAGATTAGTGCTGAACAAGATGGAGTTGTTGTAGACAGTGTTGCTAGTGAAGTTACTAAAGTAACTTATTTTTGGCAGTCAGATTTTGAAACCTATAATGGGGGCGCAGTAACTAGTGCCACTTTTATTCCGTCGGTTGGAGGTGATGTCGCAATTTCCGTTCGTTGGGGTGATTATGAATTAAATCAGATTACAATTGACACCCCTTCAGGGCCAAGGATTTTAGAGGAAGGGGTAGATTATACCTTGGGCATGGTCTATGGTACTACCCATCCATATTTTTTTAAAGAATCTTTTTTACAGTCTCTTTCTCTTGGCGCTCATCAGATTACTTTTGATATGGTTGGTGGTGGTGGTAACGGGATAGACCCACTTTTAATTCTTACGGTTTCTGATGAAAGAGTTGGGATAGCCGGTGAAGTGACTATGTGGAGTAATGTTGCAGTGACTGCTCCTGGTAAAGTGTTGGCACCAAATTCATATGGAATTACACCTAAAGATTTTTATTTGCATTCAGAATTAAGCTGGCAGTGGTCTCGTTCAGAAACTATAGATGGTGTTTTTACGCCGATTGGTTCTGTTTTAGACTCTTGGAATAATCAATATACTGTTGAGGAGGAGGATATTGGCTATTATCTTCAGGTGACCGCTACGGGGACCGGTCCTTATCTTGGACAGGTGTCGTCTCAGAAGATTTTTGTTAAAGAAATAGCCCCAGCCTTAACTGACATTGTTGTGACTTCTCCTCCTACTAAAACTGATTATTATTATGGCGATACTTTTGATCCCACTGGTTTAGTTGTAACAGCTAATTATGATGATGGCAGTAGCCGAGCGATTACTCATTATACTCTCGATGAGGATTGGGCTGAGGAGCTACTTAAAAAGGAAAAGAAAGACGGCGATGACACCCCTCGGATTAATCGGATAAATATTTATTACAGTGAGGCTGAAGTGGCGGATAAATCTGCATCTTTTGAAATTCGTGTCAAGAAAGCTGTTCCAGCTGAATTAACTTCAGATATTTTCTCTTTTGATCAGATTAATAATTTAGTGCGTGATATTCCTAAACAAACAACAGTAAGAACATTTTTAAAGGGTATAAAAGAAAAACCAAGTGAGTATTATAATTTTATAGAACTCAAAAAAGATGGTAAGACCTTGAGACAATCAAATACTGTTGGCACGGGTACTAAATTATTAATTGCGGATCCGGCAGCCTATGATGGCAATATTTATCCGCGAAGTTATGACGTGGTAGTTAAGGGTGATGCCAGTGGGGATGGTCTAATAAACACTCTCGATGCTTTGATAGTGCTCCAGTATTCAGTCAATAAGATAAAATTAGAAGGTGCTT
>CAZEWP010000011.1:0-21113 GCA_964516285.1 uncultured Saccharimonas sp. (SeqCode) | reverse complement strand
AAAGCAAAACAACTACTCGATGAATATGGTGAAAAACTCCCCATTTACGCTCTTAGAGAGGGTGAGTTTGTTAAGATTTTGGTTTAAGGGTTTGTTATGAAATCTTATATTATTTCTTTTAGTTAATATCTTTAGTGATAATAACAGTTCAACCTTTTTTACTTAGCACTAATTTATAGTTCTGATAACAAACAATTAAAAAATAGCTCTTTTCTTGAGCTATTTTGTTTTGGCGGAGAGGGCGAGATTCGAACTCGCGGTACCGTTTCCGGCACGACGGTTTTCAAGACCGTTCCCTTAAACCACTCGGGCACCTCTCCAAAACAACCCCTATTTTAACACACCTTAGCGCTTTTTTAGAATGATTTTACTTAGAACAAGCCACCACCGCTACCCAGATTTGCTTAGCTCCGGCTTTTTTTAAAGCAAGCGTAGCATAATCTAAAGTTGCCCCAGTCGTCTTAACATCATCAATTATTAAATAGATCTTGTCTTTATCTAATTTTTTAAAGACCATGAAAGCTTGACTGGCTTGCTTTTGGCGTTGCCTAGCTCCCGCCTGGCGTTGTTTCGTTTTTGTCACTCGCATTAAAACTTTTTGCAAGGGTCTTTTCTTGAGATAAGCCAGTCGTCTAGCAATCAATAATAAATGATCATAACCTCGCTCCCGAATATGCGATGAAACGGTTGGAACAGGCACAATAACTGTCTCTTCTGGCAAAGCTGGTAAAGTTTCAGCTAACAGCTCAGCTAAAGACCGGTGAGCTTCTTTGACATGATTAAACTTGTAATCATTAATAATCTTAGACACAACCCCCGTCCGTTCAGTCACAAACCAAGCTCGCTGGTAAGGAGCAGGGCAGAACTGACACAAATTATCCTGTTTTGTCGGTCTACCACACTTAATACAAACTAGTCTTTTTTCTGAAACGATGTCATATTTACAATTACCACACAAAACTCCACCAACTTGTCCGCAGTGGTAACAGTGATGAGGGGCAAGCAAACCGACCAATCGATCAAGCATTGTATTTTTTACTTTTACATTCCACCTATAGTTGATTATACTGAATTTGTTAGTTATAATACTAATTAATATATGTGTGTAACCCATAAGAAGTGGAGGAATTATGGCAAAAAGACAAGATGACGATTTGTTACTAGAAGATGAGCTGGCAGCAGCCTTTTTGAGTGATGACAGCACTGAACTAGCGCAAGATAATAACGCCTCGAGCGAAGGAGATTCCTGGGAAGAATCTGAAGAAGATTTTCCTGGACAACTAGCGGTTGATGTCTATGAAACTGAAGATCAATTAGTTATTAAAGCCCGCACCGCTGGTGTTAACAAAGAAGAGCTTGATGTCAGTATCAGCGATGGTATTTTAACCATTAGTGGCACCTTAAACAGTGGTGATGACACCGGTGCAACTAATTGGCACATCCAAGAATGCTACTGGGGTGAATTCAGCCGAACTCTAGCTCTACCAGTTAGTGTTAAGGAAGACGAAGTCGAAGCTGTTCTAAAAGATGGTGTCTTAACTATCCGTTTTAATAAAGTTAAACAAGAAGCTGCCCGTAAAATCCAAATTCAATAAATAGTTAACACCCAACAATAAACCCGCTAAAATTCTAGCGGGTTTATTATTAAAAACTTATTTCTATTTTATGGGGCACCACTGCCAACAAATTGACCAATCACAAACTCAATTGCAGCGTAAGATAAGATTGCAACAATAATACCAACTACGGCATAAAGAATAGTATTTTTAGCATTAGTAACAGCTTCTTTGTCGCCACCAGAAATAGTATAGCGAACACCACCGTAAATGAGCATCAAAACACTTAAAGCCCCGATCAAAAAGAGAGCTACGGTAGTAATTTTTTTGAAGATACCATCGGTACCAAAAAGACTGTTGGCCTGATCATCAGATTTACTTTCGCCTGCGCCACCTCTTAACGTTAAGTCAAGAGAAGAAGCCCTTGGGGCAACAACTGTAGCTAAGCCCACCCCCACCAACAAAGCTGGCAAAATCAGACCAATTGCTACTTTTTTAATTTTTTCAACCATAAATGTTTTTTACCTTTCTTTTAACAATTATCTATCCTAATAATATATCAACCTGTTGCTAAAATGCAAGCGCTTAATTTAAGCTCCCGCTTCTGTTAATACAAAGTTAACAATTGCGTAGGCCGCTATCGCCACTAAAAGCCCCGCCACAGCATAAATAATGGCATTTCTAGAATTAGCCACTGAATCAGATTTTCCACCAGAAAGAGCCAACCTTATACCGCTAATAATCAACACAATTACAGAAACTGCGCCCAACAGATACATCAAAACACTTACCACTGTTTTAATAACATCGCCAACTGTGGTTGTGCTCGACAACCCACCTGGACAAAAAGGACTAGTTGCGCCTGGGGGACAAAGTAAATTCGCTCCAAAAACAATTGTCGCTGGTAAAACCAAGTTAATCCCAAAAGATAAAACTAAAGTTGTTATTACTTTATTTCTCTTGTTTTTCATGTTTAATTGATCCTTTCTATTAACCATTTTACAAAGACATTAGCAAAAAATATCACCACTAAACCAATCGAAGCAAACATAATACCATTACGAGCCTTTTTAACAGAATCTGGTTTATCACCAGAAGTCACCATCGTAAAACCAGACAGAATAATAACAATCACCGCCGCCGCCCCCATAGCATAAGAAAAAATCCCTAACACAACATTATAGATACTGTTAACATCAGCATGTTGACTTGGCGAAAAGATATTGTTGTTGTTTAGTAATTGTATAATAGCCGAAGAAGACAAGACTATAACTGTTCCAATGGACGCGTTCATAATTGTTTTGCGAGCACTAACCATTTTTTCTGGAGCCCCAGCCCCAGTAATAAACTGAAAACCACCATAAAGCACAAAAGCTAAAGTAATATAGCCGATAACCGTCAAGGCACTAGCAATTATATTTAAGATAATCTGTGTAACATATAGTGTTAGTGCTTCTTCTTCATCTTTTCCCTTTTTTTGACCAAACTCTTTGACTGTCATTATGGCATCACCACTAAGTAGCCCCTCATACCAAGGCGTAAGCGTTAATGGGCTAGCCGCTTGCGCATTAGGCGCCACTAATGGTGACAAGCTAAAACAAATGATAGTAAAAACTATTAAAAAAATCTTTTTGAGTAAAAACTTTTCTTGTCTAATCATTTTAAAAACTCGTTGGGTTACTCTTATTAAAACCAGGTAAGAGCCATCCCATTATTAAATATAACGCCGCATAAACCACTATACCAATCACCGTATTAGTAATTACCCCCATCGCTTTTTTAGTATTTTCAGGACTCCCACCAGCAGTCATATATAGCACACCCCCGTAAATTAAACCTCCCACTGCAGCAATCCCTACTAAACCATTAATTATGGCAAAAACTAACTTTAGAATATCTTCAATCTCCATAGTCTCTGGTAAAATATTTGTATACTTAGTAGCCGCAAATAATAACAGGTGTTTAATATTCATAACTATATTTATAGTATTAAAAAACCCTACAACAAGCAAGTAATTAAAGTTTATTTATTGCTCAATTAAACTACTTGTGGTTTAATTATATATAGTATGAATAATGTCAATAAGCGCTTAGGTATCTTTTTTAGCATCGTAGCGATTTTTCTCACAGTCCTCACTATAGTTCCCATACAAACCGCCCTCGCAGCCCCACCGAGATCAACCACCAATGTTTCTGACAATAATCAAGATCAATTTATAAGATTCTTATTACGAAAAGCACTAGAAACTTGCTATACTGGGCACTACATCCAATCAAACTCAGAAGGACAAGTCAGTGAAATTCAGAAAGGTAACTTTTTTGATCAAAAATATGTCTTGCAAGGTAGCGCATTAGGCCTTGGATCTGGAGTGACGTATGCACCTATGCTTCCGCCGATTTATGCCATATTAAAGCATCTTGGTGTCAACGCTAACTTAAATACATCACAGAAAAAAGCTGGGCTAATTGAATGTGACTCAACATTAATCAATCTCTTTATTGAGCACCATAAACCAAACTGGGAAAAGCCTATAGACGTATTTTGTAATAGTGGCGGAGAAGCTTATAAAAAAACCGGTTGGCTTAGCACAACAAAACTTGAGGATTGTGCATTGGATGGTGTTGATTTTTATGATGCTCCTTCGCGACACTTAAAATACAGCGCTTTAGAGTCTGCCTCTTCAGGAAAAACCTTTAATCTTTCGCAAAACACTACTGTCAATAACGGCTCTGGTTGGAGTAATCTCTATTTAGATCGAACTTTTGTTGATTCTTGTAAATTAAAAGAATCTACGACCACGGCATACACCCAATCTCAACCAGAACAAGGTGTTTATAAAATCGAAGAGAAATTCTTTACTGGTGAAAAAGGTGACACTCAATTTTATTATTATAATCCTAGCAACAACTGGCAGCCAGCCAGCATAACTTGCGCGGAGGCTATTGGACAAGTTGCGAATATACGAATTACTAATCCTGGTAGCGGTCCAAGTGAATCAAACCCAAGTGCTTTACCAATCATAGGAGATTTGACTGGAGGAGTTGGAGGAGGCAATAGTGGCGAGGGGGGAGATGTGCAGTCGAGTTGTAATATTGAAGGTGTTGGTTGGATTATTTGTCCTGTTGTTAAATTTTTAGCTAAAGTCACAGATGGAGCAATGAATTTTTTGGAAAAAAACTTTCTAAAAATAGAAGCTAGCTTACTTGAAGAAGGAAAGGCAGCTCAAAAAGCTTGGGAAAAAATCAGAAATATAGCTAATGTCTTTTTTATAATCATTTTCTTAATCGTAATTTTTTCACAATTAACTAGTTTTGGTATTTCTAACTACGGTATCAAAACTATGCTTCCTAGGTTAATTATTGGAGCTATACTAGTTAATCTTTCTTTTATAATCTGCCAGCTAGCCGTAGATCTGTCTAATGTTGTCGGCAACGGTGTCGCTGGTTTATTTGCGGGTATAGCTGAAACTATACAAGACGATGAGCTTTTATCGGTACCAAATCTGGATTTCAAGGATAAAATTGGCTCAGGTGGAAATACATGGGGCAACTTAGCTGGAGGAACATTAGCTGTAGTTGGTGGTGGAATTTTACTATACGCTAGTTTAGGTGCTTTAATACCTATTCTACTCGGGGCTGTTATAGCGGCTCTGGGAATCTTATTAATGCTCGCTGCCAGAAAAGCATTAATAGTTATGCTAGTTGTTATATCCCCCCTGGCGATTATTGCCTATTTGTTTCCTAATAAAAGTGTCAATGCTCTATTTGGTAAATGGCAAAAAATCTTTGTTAGTTTACTAATGCTTTATCCAATTATCTCTTTTGTATATTCTGGGTCAAAATTAACCTCACAAGTATTAACGGATGCCTATAAAGAGACCAAAGTCGGTCACGAAGAAAAACAAGACCCTTACAATCTTGGTCAGATTATTGCTGCTGGTGTTGGTGTTCTGCCACTATTTCTTATCCCAGGTATGCTCAAAAAATCACTAGACAGTCTTGGTAAAGTGGGGGCTACTATTAGTGGCTTGTCAGGTAAGCTTCAGGGTAGCGCTAAAAATAAATGGACAAATTCTGATTTAGCTAAAAATATGGAAAAAAATAAAGCTCAAAACAGGGCTACCATTCATGGAGGAACGTACCAAGGGAAGAATCCTTTTAATAAGGTCCGGAGTGGGGCTAATCGTTGGGTTAATAAAATTCCTAGTAGTTATGGGTACCGTAGGTCGGCCACCGGAGAAACTATGGCAGAAAAACAAAATAAAGAAGATGTTGAAATGGCAGCTATTCAACTCAAAAACAAAAACCTATCTCCTGATGACACATTAAAAATTGCAATGGGTGAGGGTGATGGTAAAAATAATATTGCTCTACGCCAAGCTGCCATTAAGTCTGTGGTTGAAACTGGTAATATAGATGGCATAGAAGCTCTCTGGGATCAGTCACTAGAGTTAGGAGATAATGAAAAAGACCCGAAGGCAAAAATGATTCGCAGTGCTTTTGCTAATAGCCTTATGTCCTCATCTTCTCGATCGGCTGGGTTAGGGGCTGGGGCAATAGCCAAGCTTGAAAGTGGAACACTAGACAGAAATGAAGACACCTTCCATGGAACACTAAGACAAGCTGTATCAGCCGGAGCTTTCTCTCCTGATAAGCTTGTAAGCGAAGATAAAGATATGCTAAAAAAAGTCCGACAAGCTATACAATTTGAAGATCGCGGTGGAGCGCCGTTAACTGAGGAGCAGACAACTCGACAAGAAAGCATGAAAAGACAAATGGTGGTCGCGGCACACCAAGCACAAACTAATCCAAATACTAGTGTTAAGATTAGCAAAAACAAAGAAGCGATTGATAACTTTGCTAGGCGGATATATCCACCACCAGCACCATAAACTGCTTGTTTGTTAGCTGTACTTAGTAGAGTCCGTTGTTTTAAAGTCTGGTTTTTTGTTATACTATAAGCAGTATGGGTGTTTATACCGTTCCACAAGATGTTGAGGCTGATGATAGAATTCTTGGGCCTTTTACTTTTCGGCAATTTATCTATTTGATTGTTGTAGCTTTAGCTTTGGGTTTAGCTTATTTACTTGGTCGCTTGTTTATCGGCCTAGCTGTCATTCCTCTACCAATTGCTCTTTTTTTTGGGGCCCTAGCTCTGCCTTTACGCCGAGACCAACCGATGGAAACCTATATGGCGGCGCTGGCAGTTTATTTTTTAAAACCTAGAAAACGCTATTGGGACCCAGATGGAATTGAAACTTTGATTGAGATCACTGTTCCGAAAACACCCGACAGTGTTGCTATTAAGGACGCTTCTCAAGATGAAGTTCGTCGCAAACTCAGCTATCTCGCCGATATCGTGGACACTGACCCAAAACCAGACCAAAACAGCGCTCTAACTCCAGCTTTTAATGTTCAGGTTTACCAAGATGAAATCACAAACGAGACAACTCCAGATGAAGACCCTTTTGAAGATTCAGAGACAGCCACAAGACTGGACCAAAAGCTAGAAACCCACAAAACCGAACAAAAAGAACTTATGACAAAAATTATTACCGGTGAAGTTGAACCGCTAACTACTGTTGAAAAGGAACAAAAAAATAGTGAAGACGAAGATCTTAAAGAAAAAACTCCATCAAAAGAGACAGTTAACTTTAACCCTTACCCAGACACCATGCAACAAACCGTTATTCAACCCTTGGATAAAAAAGATCATTTACCTGAAAAAAAGGAAACTAGCCAAACACCACCGCCAGCTGATATAATCAGGTTAGCAACTAATGACGATCTGTCTGTCGCGGCTATTGCTCGTGAGGCTAACCGCATTAGAGAAAAGCAAAACTTAGAAGAAGAAGTTATTATTTCATTAAGATAAGGGGAGGGTAGAACTTTTATGCCACCAAACAATCAGCTACCAAATCCTGGCTCTAGCCAACCACTAGGGTCTGTTGCTGGTTCAGGGGAGCAAGCCACACCAGCCAAGCACACCCCGCCTAAAAACCCGAACTCCACTCAAAACACTCTTTTGTTTTCTGAAATTCGTGACAACTTAGTCGTCATGTCAGACGGCTCGTTTCGAGCGCTTATTATTTGTAAGTCGATTAATTTTGACCTTATGAGTGAAAGAGAAAGAGACGGAGTCGAATTCAGCTACCAAAATTTTATTAACTCTTTGACACATCCTATCCAAATTTTAGTTCGCTCTCAACGTGTCGATATTGGTCCTTATCTTGAAAAACTGTCTAATATTCGCCAGTCGCAAGATAACATGCTCCTTGGCGTTTTGATGGATGACTATATAAACTTTGTCGATATTTTAGCTCAAGAGGCAAATGTTATGGATAAAACCTTCTTTATTGTGGTGCCTTATTACCCACAAGGAGACCTCTCTAATGTCCTTGAGCAGAGTAAGGGCTTCTTTTCTAAACTCTTTGGTAAAGCCGACCCTATCACTAAAATAGATCAAGATACTTATATAAAATCTAAAACTGAGCTTAAGAGTCGCATAGATGGAATTCTATCTGGCCTTTCTCAAGTTGGAGTTCGAGCTCGTCAATTAAATACTCGGGAACTTGGTGAAGTTTTTTATAGTTTCTATAACCCTGACATTGCTTTTAACCAACCTCTGGTTGATTTTACTCAAGTCACCTCCACTTATGTTAAAAGGGGCGGGGAAGCCGTAACTAACCCAACGGGAGACTTACAATAATGGGCAAACGAAAGACTGAACAAATCGTCGCTGAACAAGTCGCTCTGGAAGAAGCTAACCAAGAGCAACAGTTTTTAACCGGTATTAGAACCTTAAGGGATTATGTTGCTCCTAGTAGTTTCCAGATCCACTCTTCTTATTTCCGCATTGGTAACCGCTATGGCCGAACGCTTTACATTTATGGTTATCCCCGCGAAATCTACACTGGTTGGATTAGCCCCCTGATTAATATTGATGAGGTCTTAGATATTAGTATGTATCTTTACCCTGTCGATAGCCAAGTTATCTTAAAAAACCTTAGAAAAAAAGTAACTCAACTTGAAGCCTCAATTTCTATCAACACTGAAAAGGGCTTAGTTAGAGACCCCGCTCTTGAGGCGGCTATCCAAGACGCTGAAGAGTTAAGAAGTATGCTTCAAGTTGGAGCCCAACGCTTCTTCCGCTTTGGTTTATATGTCACTCTTTATGGTGAAAGCCTAGAAGAATTGGCTTTTATTCAAGGTAAGGTTGAAAATCTCTTTGGGCAACAAATGCTTTACAGTAAGGTGGCCAGTGCCCAACAAGAGCAAGGCTTTAATAGTTCCATTCCTCAGATGATGGATCAACTCCAAATTCGTCGCAATATGAACACTGGGGCTCTTAGCACAAGTTTCCCTTTCACTAGCGCCGACCTAAGTCAGGAAAACGGTATCCTTTATGGCATTAATATGCACAATAACGGTTTAGTTATTTTTGATCGCTTTAGTTTAGAAAACGCTAACCTAGTTGTTTTTGCTAAAGCTGGTGCTGGAAAGTCCTTTACGGTTAAACTTGAGGCTCTCAGGAGTATGATGCTTGGGGCCGAAATTTTAATTATTGATCCAGAAAATGAATACCAAAAACTCTGCGATGCGGTTGGCGGTAGCTACATCAGACTTAGCTTAAACTCTAATACGCGTATTAATCCTTTTGACTTACCTAAATCTATTGATAGCGATGAAGCTGATAATGCCTTGCGCGCTAACCTTATTAATCTCCATGGCTTAATGAAACTAATGCTTGGCAACATGCAGGTTTCTCCCACCACTGGAGCACCCTTATCGCCCCTCACACCGATTGAAGAGGCTGATTTAGACCAAGCTTTAATTGACACCTATGCCCGAGCTGGTATCACCAGCGACCCCTTAACCCACACTACCGAACCACCGGTTATTAGTGATCTCTATGACACCTTGCTACACATGGGTGGTTCTGGACCTCAATTAGCCCAACGCTTACGCCGTTACACTACCGGAACTTTTGCCGGTATCTTTAGCCAACAATCTAATATTGATATTAACAACTCCATGGTGGTCTTTAATATTCGTGACCTAGAAGAAGAGCTTCGTCCGGTAGCGATGTATATTATTCTTAGCCATATCTGGAATATCGTCCGTAATGAACAGAAAAAGCGTATCCTAATCGTTGACGAGGCTTGGCAATTAATGAAATATGATGACTCTGCTAGCTTTATGTTAAGTCTTGCTAAAAGAGCTCGTAAATATTACCTCGGCCTGACTACCGTCACCCAAGATGTTGAAGATTTCACCAGTAGTAAAATGGGGCGAGCGGTTGTCAACAATAGCTCTATGCAAATTCTCTTAAAACAAGCTCCAAGTGCTGTTGATCTTTTGGGTGATGTTTTTAAATTAACCGAGGAAGAAAAACGAAGGTTGGCCAACTTCCCGATTGGACAAGGTTTGTTTTTTGCTGGACCCAATCATGTTCATATTCAAATTATTGCCAGTCAAACTGAAAAAGATTTAATCACCACTGACCCTCGTGTTTTTAACCAAAAAACAGAACAAAACGATGAACCCGCCGAATAACCAAAGGGTTAATTTTGTGGTAAAATAAAGCTATGGATAACCAAAAGCGTAAACTTTCCGTTGACTCTGGCGACAATCCAAATAGTAGCCAAAACAAAACTGACTTTCAGCCACAAAACACTTATGCCCCAAACCCAGCCAGCCGATTAAACCAAGCTGAAGAAAACCCTCAAGATACTCCCAAGAAAGACCCAAAAGAACGCGAAAAAACTGGTGAAGAAAGCTCCTGGAAAGACAAGACTAGAGAAGAAACTGATGTTGATGATAAAAAAAAGAAAAAAGGTTCGGGATCTTTAAAGGCAAAAGGACCACTGGTTCTTATTGTTGGAGGGGGATTGGGTATTACTTCTTTAATAGGAATGCTTTTTTCGCCAGCCAGTCTCTTAATAAATATTAAAGAGATGATGGTTGGTAAGTTTAATTACCAGTCTAGCACCATGGAAATTCGCTCGATCAGATTAATGGCTGGGAAGACTTCTGTCACTAGGGGTTTTTGTACGGGCAGTGTCAACGTTCTTTGCCGGTTTAATAGTATGTCGGATAAACAGGTGAAAAAACTAGCCAAAGCTGGTATTGAAGTTAAAGGTGAAGTAAAAGCTTTTAAGAGAATGCACCCCACAGAGTTTGAGTTTAAAGAGCTAGGAAAGTCAGTTGAAGCGAAAGATCTAAATAAAATAATTAAAGAAAATGATGTCGCTCGTAAAACCTTAAGGAAAGGCTACAACTCTCGGTTTGCTAGTTTTGCTGACGAAATCTGGGGAAAGGCCAAAGCTAAGCTTGGCTTAAAAAAAGCCAAAGTTAAACTAGACGGTGATAGTGATGACGCTAAATTAAAATCTATGCAAGATCAAACCAAACTTGATGCCGATGACTCTATTCAAGGAAAAGCTAAACCAGGAGAAATAAGTGAAGAGCCAGACGCCGACGGCAATATTCATAAAGTTGTAAAGGACAGCGATGGAAATATTATAGGTGACGCTGATGCTAATGGTGGAGACCTTTCTAAGCTTAACGACGGCTTAGAAGTTAACGATGGCGCCAAAGCTGGAGATGAGCTTTTAGGTTCAAAGGACCTTAAAGACGTCTTAATGGGCAATAAAACTGAAGCTGATTTTGGTAGCACCGTAAAAAGTGTCGGTGGAAAAGCATTAAAAATCTTTGGGGGTATAGATGATGTTTGTGATGTTTATAATACTCTTCGAGCAATTGGCTTTGCTGCAAAAACCGTCCGAGCCATTCAATTAGCTAAATATGCTATGCTTTTTCTTAATGTCGCCGATCAAATTAAAGCTGGTGGAGACCCCAACCCTGATGATGTTGAATATCTTGGTAATATCCTAACTAAAGAAGTAGTTGCCACCACTACTAAAATTGCTATCCGGTCAGCAACCGATTCTTTTGGTTATAAATACGCTGCCTATGGAGACAGTCATAAAAGTCTTATGTCTGGTTTAACCTCCCAATTCTTGGCTGGGGGCGGGCTAGCTGGAGATATTATTTATTTTACAGACTTACTCAAAGACAAAGCTTTATTTAGTCAGTGTAAAGTAGTTTCAAACCCCTGGGTTTCTGCCGGGTCTCTAGTCGGAACTATTGTTTTAGCTTTAATCCCTGCACCGGGAGCTCAGCAAGTTGCTTGGGGAAAATTAGCTGCACAATTCGGTAAAGGATTAGCTATGGGTGCTGTTAAGTTAGCCGTCAGAATGATTCTGCCTTCACTTTTAGCTGATATTGTGGCTGGGAAAGTAGTCGGGGAAGGAACCTTTGGTGAATTAGCCGGTGACGCTATTACTTCAGGGGCTGGTGTCCTAAATGGTAAAATCGCTAAATATAGAGGGTTGGCTCCCTTAACTCCTAAAGATGCTGTAGCTTACCAACAATCAATGATTGCCACTGAAGAAATGTACGCTCGCGAAGAAAGAATTGGTCGCAGTCCTTTTGACATCACTAGCCCCTATACTTTTATGGGAAAAATAGTTTTGAATCTTACTCCACATTTAGTCAGAGCTAAAACGCCGGCTGGTGTGCTTAGCTCGATAACTGCCATCACCACTAACAGCCTTAAGATTGCCTCTAGTTTAACTGTTGCCCGAGCAGCTAGCGAAAACGACTTTAAACAATGTGACGACGAGGACTACAATGATTTGGATATTGCCACTGATCCTTTTTGTAACGTTGTTTACGGTATTCCACCAGACACACTAGACGGGAAAGATCTTTCTCCGATAAAAGTAGCTGAGTATATGGTAAATAACCACCATATAGATCTTGAGGGCAAGATAGTTAGTGATGACTATAAAAAATACCTAGAGAACTGTATTAATCGAGAACAGCCACTCGGCTACAGTGGTGACAATGGAACTGATGACATTGGTGAAAAATGTGTTTTTGGAAAAGGTGGGGAAGAACAAAAATATTTTTACCTTTATCATATTGATGAAACTATTGATAAGGGTATGAGTGGTGAGGATGAAACCTTAAACTCTGCCACTGACTATGGTTTTATTAGTTTTTATGACCCTGTTGATGATTATGATAATGTTGCTGATCAACCTACCACTAAAGAGGTTGAGGTCACCCCCGAAGAGGATTCAGATTGGGAAAAACTTAAAGACCAAACTCTCGAAAAACTATCAGCTAAACCCGTCTTCCAGCCTTGCGATTTACATACTCAAGAAAAAAACACTCTTTCCTTAGCCCTTGACTGGCTATCAGTTCGACAAAACTTTAATTACTTTAAAGAGGAGTTTATTTAGATGAAAACGAAAAAATTTCTTTGGTTTATTCTGGTTTTAACTCTCTCTTTTAGCCCCGGACCAGTTTTAGCCTTTAACACTTATTTTGCCGAAAACGATGTCTTTTTTTATGATGATAAAGATACTGGTTCATCTGGAGATGAAAATACTATTTGTGTCGATGGAATCACTATTAACGGAGAAACCCCTCTACCGCAGTCAACTATTACTGCTTTATCTGGTCCTGTCAATTTAGCTGGAAAAATTACCAATAACGGAAATCGCTATACAAAAGCTCAAGAAGCCACCGGCGTTCCTTGGCAAGCCATTGCTACTCTTCATTATCGAGAAAACTCTTCCATGTCTCCCGAGCATAGTATTTCTAATGGTTCAAAGCTAGCCAATCCAGGTGAAACTTATGTTAATGTTGATGGGATTACAGTCCAGTCGGATGCTACTCAAGATGCTATTGAAGCTGCTGGGCATTTTAAAACTATGGCTCAATCAGTTTATGGAGTGGATGTTACCCAATCTAACCTATCGGTTTCTGATTGGGGGAAAGCTTTTTTAGCCTACAATCGAGGCTCTATTTATAAAGGCAATAATAAAGACTACACTTGGAGTCCTTATGTTATGAATGGTTACAACGAAGCTGAGTTTAAATATAAAATGAAATGGAATGAAGATAGCTCTAATATGCCTAAAAATTACTCTAATTGGAGTCGTCAAACTGGTTACGATGCTAATTATGGAGCTTTAACGGTTTTTGTTTTCCTAACAAATGGGGAGGTGGAAATTAATTCTCAATGCATCAGCTCTGCTCCAATTATTACCACTATTCAAAAGTTAGCTTTAAGTTATCGTCTTGAAACCAATGTTACTTCTTCTAATTTTCAAAGTTATGTAAAGCCAGATTACGTTGAGGCTTTTACTAAATATAATATTCCAAAATCTTTTGAAACCTATACCGACTGTGGTCGATTTGTTTCTACTGTTTTAAAAGAAACTGGACTAGACTCTAATGTTCCAAATGTTTGGGTGCCTAGCATCCTAGAACATTTTAAGAAAAACCCTACTCTTTATAGTAAGGTCGGAGACCTTTCTAGCTTAACAGAAAAAAATCTCCAACCCGGTGATATTATTGTTTATTCAGCCCATATCCTGTTCTATACTGGCAGTATTACTGACAGAAATGGTCAAAGTAGGAATACCGCACAAGCCAGTCTTAACAACCAAACCCCTAATATCCGCAATCTGTCAATTCCAATTTTATCCCAAGAAAGTGGTAACAAATATGAAGTTTATCGTCATAAAAATATCAAAAAGGAGAGTTAACTTATTATGTATGAAGACAACAAAAAGCAAAAACGAATAATTTTACTAGCTGGGATTGGGACTCTGATTGTGGTAGCTTTCTTAATTTATTTAGCTATTAAAAACATTGTGCCTTCCACCGGCGCCACTTTTTATATTGTCCCTGATAAAGTAGCTCTTCAGATTAGCCCTAAAGATCAGCCAGATACTATAATAAAAAAGACTGTTCAATACAAAACTCACCTTAAATTATCACCTGGTGAATATTCAGCCACCCTAAGCCACCCTGATTTTAATACTGAAACTATCAACTTTACTATTATTCAAAACCAGTTAACACCGGTGGCTCTAGTTATGAAACCTAGCACCCCTCAAGGAGAAGCTCTTCTGCAAGATAAAATATATCGCCAAAGAATTGAAGGTGTTAGTGGGCTTCTGTTAGATCAAACCCAAAAAGAAATCGAAACAACTTACCCATTTATTAACCAGTTACCAATTTCATCTAAGTTTTATACAATTGACGCTTGTTATGGTCCAGATAAACAACAACCCTTTGGTTTATGTGTTGAATTATTTTTAGATAACCCTACTCAGAGAAAATATATCACTCAAGATATTAAAAACTTAGGTAAAGAAGCCGAAGTTTTGCCTGTTTATTGGTTAAATCCCTCTAATTAATTTTTATTACTTTAATTTTTTTATTAAGCTTGTCTGGTAACTTGGTGGCGGTAATAATAATTTGGTAATCAATATCTAATAGGTGTTTTTGTCTTTTCTCATCTAGTTCACTAAACACATCGTCTAGTAAAACCACCGGTTTTTGGCCCAGTTTTTGACTAATAATTTCCATTTCTAAAAATTTTAAAGCTAAAACTAAACTCCTAATTTCACCCCTTGAAGCCACACTAATAGCTGGTTTTTGATTAAAACTAAATAACACATCATGACGATGGGGTCCAACACTTGTATATTGCAAGGCTTGGTCTTTACTCCTGTTTTCGGTTAATTGATTTAATAAGTTTTGCTTAATATTTCCTTTGAATTGATGAGAATACTGGATTTTAATCTGGTCCTTTTTCTTGGCAATCTGGTAATATTTTTGGTTAATTTTTTGATCAAGTTGTTGAATAAAAAAACTTCTTTTTTCAATTAAATAAGCCCCATATTCACTTAGTATCATTTCCCAGGTAAATAAATCGTCTTGCACTAAATTAACTTGTTTTAATAAATTATTGCGCTGTTTTAAGGCCCTGTTATATTTTTTTAGGGCGTTTAGGTAAAGTGGGTCGAGTTGACTAATAAACTGGTCTATAAACTGCCGACGACGAGTCGGGGAGCCATTTAATAACCGTAAGTGTTCTGGCTCAAATAAAACCACTGGAAACTTATCTTGGTTAGCCATCCGACAACTAGTTTTGTTATTAATGGTAATTTTTTTGCGACTAGTTTCGGTTTCAGAATTGTAAGTCACCACTCTTTTTAAACAATTATCAAGTTCAACTTCAACTCGCCACCAGGGTTTAGCCTCTTTTAAAATTTCCCGGTCTAAAGCCTTAAAAGAAGAACCCTGTAAAGTAATATATAAAGCTTCTAAAAGGGAAGTTTTACCACTTCCATTAATTCCAATAATAGCGGTGATAGTTGGCGACAAAACTAATTTATACTGGCCATGCGACCGAAAATTCTCCACTAAAATTTTAGTAATTGCCACCATTCAAACTTAAACCTTAAACTTAACTCTTTAAAGGCATTATAATATGGTAATAATCACTATTTTTCTCGGCAGATCTAATTAAACAAGGCGACATCTTACCATTAAAACCAAATTCAATTTCTTCATTATTAATGACCGCTAAAGCGTCAATTAAATAACGCGAATTAATGGTAATTTGTCCATCTTCAGTAATCTTAGCTGGGGCTTCCGAAGTGTTTTCACCTAATTGAGAAGCTATAGAATGAAGTGAAATTAATTCTTTTTCTTTTTCAGTAGTGATGGTGACGCTACCACCAGAATCACGCGCAAATAAATTAGCAATCTTAGTAATTCGCATAAAGTCTTCTTTTTTTAATTGAACTAAGGTTTGGAGTTCAGTTGGAATTAATTGCCTATAATCTGGAAAATTACCATCAATTAATCGGCTAATAATTTCGGTATTATCAATTCTAAAACGAACTTGAGTTTCATCAAATAAAATATCAATCTTTTCAACTTCTTCGTTAATATTTCTGACTACTTCTTGAAGAGTTTGGGTTGGAATAATTGCTTTTAATTCTGTTTCAGTTTTAATTAATTTTTTTTCAGCTAACCGGTAACCATCAGTCCCGACTAAATAAAGATAATTTTGATAAGTATGCCAATAAATACCAGTTAAAATTGGCCTGGTATTATCTGAACTAGCTGTAAAAACAGTTTGAGAAATAGCTTGTTTTAAGTCGTTTGTTTTTAAATTATATTGGATCGAAGATTGTTCATTAATAGTTGGTAATTCTGGAAAATCATCAGCAATAAAACCATTAATAATTGAAGTATATGTTCCACTTTTAATATGGAGATTATCATTCTTAACTTCTAGTTCAATATTATCATTTGGTAAATTCGCTATAAACTCAGAGATCAAGCGAGCAGGAACAGTGATAGCTCCTTGTTTAGTAATTTTAGCGCCAATATATTGAGTAATTGCTACTTCTAAATTAGTTGAAGCAATTAATAAACGGCTCCCATCAGTCTTTAATAAAATATTATTTAAAATTGGTAATTGTGTCCTAATATTAGCGATTCGGCTAACAGCTATTAAAGCTTTTTCTAGATTTTTTTGTGTAACAATTAATTTCATCTTCTTCCTTTCTTTATTAATTAAATATAATAGTCATAATATATAGTCTTTGTGGATTGTGTGTATAAAAGATTTTTTAAAGAGTTTTTATGTTCTAGTAAATGTGGATTGTCTTTTGGAAAAGGGTGGAGTAAAAAGTTTATAATTGAAAGTTTTGAACACCAAGTTTTTAAATAATTAAATAAATGGCTTAAAGCTGTGGATGTTTGTGAACAAGTTTTTCTAGGTTTTATACGCAGGTTGTTCACAAAACTTACCCAACTTTTAATAGAAAAATTAATCATAAATCTTCTCCCTAATAGAGGCGACTTGTTCTCGAATTACATAATCTAACTTTATAGCTTTTTCAATTTTTTCAACGGAATGAATAGCTGTGGTGTGATCTTTTCGGCCTAGTTCTGTTGAAATTTTCGGAAAACTTAAATGTAATTCACTGCGTAATAAATACATCGCCACCTGGCGGGGAGTAACAATATGTTTATCCCTTTTACAGCCACAAATTTCATCTAAACCAATCTGGAAATGTTTAGCGGTTTCAGTAATAATTCTTTTAGCTGACAAATGACGCGGTCGAGATTGTCTAATATTACCAAGCAGGCCTTCAGCGGTGGAAACATCTGGTTCAATATTACGCATTTCAGCATAAGCCAGAAGCTGGTTTAAAGCACCCTCTAACTCTCGAACATTAGTCTTAATATTATTAGCTAAATATTCAATAGTTTCTCTTTTTAGAGTTATACCAGATTGACTAGCTTTAATATTTAAAATTGCACAGCGAGTTTCAAAATCAGGCATTTGAATATCAATTGTCATACCCATTTCAAAACGACTACGCAAGCGTTCAGTTAGGGTTGGAATACTTTTTGGTGGTTTATCGCTCCCAATAATAATCTGTTTATTGTTTTGGTGAAGATGATTAAAGGTATGGAAAAATTCTTCTTGGGTTTTTTCTTTCCCGGCAATAAATTGCATATCATCAATAATCAAGACATCAACATTACGGTATTTTTCGGAAAAACCTTTTTTCTTAAAGCGAATATAATCTAAAAATTCATTGACAAAAGTTTCACTACTAATATAAAGCACTCGTTTTTCAGGATTCTTTTTAATAATTTCATTTCCAACAGCCTGCATTAAATGGGTTTTACCTAAACCAACTCCACCGTAAAGATAAAGGGGATTGTATTTTATTCCAGGATTAGAAGCCACAGCTTGGCTAGCCGTATAAGCTAAGTCATTACTCGATCCCACGATAAAATTATCAAAAGTATAACGAGGATTTAAGTTTGTCTCATTGATCGTCGTAGCTGGTGTTTGATTGATAATTTCTTTTTTAGTTGTTTCTTCGCGGGTGTTTTTTGTTTTTTTATCAGGGTTAACAACATAATTAATCTTAATATTTTTTACGCCGTTTTTTGCTAAGATTTTTTTGATTTGGGAATCATACTTGGCTTCAAATTGTGTTTTAGCAAAAATATTAGCCACTGCCACGGTTAATTCTTCGTCAGTTTTATTAATTAACTCCGTATTTTTAAACCAAGTTGAAAAAATAGCTTGAGAAACGGATAATTCTATCTCACCTAAAACACTCTGCCATAAAGCCTGATGCATCTTTTTACCCCTTCATTTAAACCCTTTATTACAGTATAAGTAATTTTATAGTTTTCCACAACCACAAAAGATTAGAAAAAAAGAAGGGATCAAAAAGAGACTGAATTAGGGGTACCCTTTATACACAATTTCAGCTAACACCTTAGAAATTGTGGAAAATAAGCACTTTTTAGTGGATAAATTTTATAGCTAGCCAATCAAAAATTTTTTTAGCAAGCCTTGACTTGCTAAAAAGGGGAGGATTTAGTATACTTTTAAAAGTTATGAAAAGAACATACCAACCAAGTAAAAGAAAAAGAGCCAGGACTCACGGTTTTAGAGCCAGGATTTCTTCCAAGAATGGCCAGAAAGTTTTAAAGCGCCGACAGTTGAAGGGCAGAAAGCGCCTAGCCGTCTAGTTGTTTTAGCTGTTTAATTTAAAACCACTTCAAAAGCGAAGTGGTTTTTTGTTATAATCAAGAGTAATGATAGCCCATAAAAACCGCTTCCATGGTCATGGTAGTTTAGATTACACCTATCGCAGAGGGGAAACCTTTCGCACGAAATACTTTAACTGTAAGTATGTAATAAACAAAAACAGAACAGACAGTCGAGTTGCCGTGGTGGTTAGTAAAAAGATTTATAAAAGCGCTGTTCGTCGCAACACGATTCGCCGACGGATCTATGAAATTATTCGTTTTCAGTTACCAAACTTTACCGGAACCTTCGATTTAATCATTTTAGTTACGACTAAAGAGATTTTAAGTTTATCTCACCAGGATTTAAAAACCTATCTAGAACAAGCTCTTCAAGAAACTGGCTTAATTAAAAATCCCAAAACCAATAAATAGTGGTATAATATTAACCAGTTAATTATTTTAAAACTGGAGTTTTATGTTTAACACTATTTTTGTGCAACCAATTTTAAACCTACTGGTAGTTATCTATAGCTTAGTCCCAGGCGGGGACTTAGGTGTCGCGATTATTATCTTTACTTTAGCGACTCGTTTTTTGATGTGGCCCTTGGTTAAAAAACAATTTAAACAAGCTCGGGCCATGCAAAAGATTCAAGCTGAGTTGCCACACATTAAAAAAGAAGCTAAAGGCAACAAGCAAATGGAAGGTCTCTTAACAATGGAGCTTTACAAAAAGCATCAAGTTAACCCCTTTGGTTCAATCGGTGTCATGCTGGTGCAGTTCCCAGTTTTCATCGCTCTTTTCTCAGTTATTCGAATTTTCACCTTTGAACGAGATAAAATTGCTAGCCTGACCTATGGCTGGTTAAAGGGTTTTGAAGCTGTTAAAAATATTATCAACCACCCAGACCTTTTTAACGTAAAATTCTTAGGCTTTCTAGACATCACCAAAGTAGCCCTACCAGCCGGTTTTGATCTAACTAAGGCCAACTTTGTTCTTTTAGCCTTAGCGATTTTTTCTTCGGTTACTCAATACATCATGACCCAGCAAATCGCTAAGACTAATCAGCAAAAACAACCAGACAAGAAACTAAAAGACCTCCTAAAAGGTTCCGCCGATGGTAAAGATTTAAACCAAGCCGAAATTAACACTGCCATGATGAAAAACATGAATAAAGTTTTCCCAATCATGATGTTCTTAATTATGGTTCGTCTTCAAGGCGCTTTAACCCTTTATTACACCACCTCCAACTTAATTGCGGTAATTCAACAAAAATTCTTAGCTAAACAACTTGAAGCCGAAGCCGAAGCCGAAACTGTCACGCCAGCTAATAAAAAACCAACCGCCAAAGAAAGAGCTAAAAACTCAACCGAAGCCACTATTATCCGGATTAAGGCTAAAGAAACACCTGCCAAAAAGAAAGCTAAAAAGTAAAAGGAGTTATGTATGAATAAAGAAGAATCAATCCAATTCGCCCAAAGATATTTAGAAGACTTACTCTCTTTCTTTGGGGTTAATCTCGCTATCTCTTCCACTTACGAAGAAGATGTCATTGAGCTTTCCGTGCCGTCTAACCCCTTTAATAGCATTTTAATTGGTCGCAATGCTGAAAACCTAAGAGCCTTACAATATCTAATCTCAACCATTCTCCGCAACAAAGAAGCAGAACTAGTTAGGGTTAATATCGATATCGCTGATTACAAAAAGCAACGCGCCAATCGGATTGCCGAGCAAGCCAAAAAGTGGGTAGAGGAAGTCCAAGCCACTGGCCAAGCTAAAGTTTTAGATCTCAACGCTTCTGACCGCCGGATTGTCCACCGTGTCGCCAGTGAATACGGTGGGATTAAAACTTTTTCTGAAGGTGAGGGGAAAGATCGTAAACTTACCATTACCCAAGCTGACGACGACGAAGCTTAGTCTTTTTTCTTAGTCTTTAAATTGCTCTCTTTAACTAAATAAAGCGGACGATTTTTAACTTCCATTAAAATCCGACCAATATATTCTCCCAGGATACCAACCGATAAAAGCTGAATCCCACCTAAGAAAACAACTAGCAGAGTTAATTCTGGAAAACCAGTTAAAATTTGCCGTCCAAACAAGAATCGAAAAAC
>CAZEWP010000010.1:0-22115 GCA_964516285.1 uncultured Saccharimonas sp. (SeqCode) | reverse complement strand
CTTGACTAAGTTTTACCTTGTCAGCTTTTGCTTGGTAACCACCCATGAGAATATAGCTAGTCATATAGAAGTTATACAAGAATTATAGACAAAGAGCAAGGTTTTTGGTAGAGTGGTCGTGGGTGTGTTCTTTTACATCTATATCAATTTTTGGGAAAAAGGAGTGGTCCAGTTGATTAATGCTAATAATCTTGTTTATGAAGTTGGGGGGCGGACAATTCTTAATGAAGTTAGCTTTACTGTATCTGACGGTGATAGGATTGCTATTGTTGGTCCGAATGGGGCTGGCAAAAGTACACTGCTTAAAATTATTACCGGGGAGTTATTACAAAATAGCGGAACGCTTACTGGTGTAAAGAAAAATCCACCAAATTTTAGCTATATGCCACAACACATCAATTCGATTAGTGTTGATTCTACTATATCAGTGTATGATTTTTTACTTTCATCAAGAGGGCTCGATAAACTTAATTTATTAATAGAAAAAGTTCAAGAGGCTCTTGAAGTTTCTACAAATAATACTGATGAAATCATGCAATTATCAATCGAACACGGTGATTTACTTGAAAAATATTTTTTATTAGGTGGAAATGTAATTGATGGCGAAATAGCGTCGGTGATGGATGGAATTGGATTAACTAATATTAGCCTTGATCGAATAGTTAGCACATTAAGTGGTGGCCAGAAAACAAAACTAGCTTTTGCTAAGGTGCTTCTTTCAAACAAGAGTATTATGATTTTAGATGAACCCACAAATCATCTTGATCAAAATGCACTTGAGTTTGTTGTTGCTCACCTTAAACGATTTAAAGGTTCCCTGATTGTGGTGTCGCATGATGTAGGTTTTAATGATTTGTTGACTAATAAAACTTTTGATTTAAGTTTTGATGGGCGTTTAACAGTTTTTCAGGGTAGCCCTAGTATAGCGAATGGTAAAAAAGATAAATTACAAAAACACCGACTTAAGTTAAGCATGAAACAATCTAAAGAAGAAAAAGCGCTTAAGGATTTTATTGAAAGATGGCGGGGTAAAAAAGCCAACCAGGTTCGCGATAGGGAAAAAAAACTAGCAAGATTACAGCAAGAAAAAATTGAAGTAAGTGATAGTGGTCGTAAGATTAATATTTATTTTCCAGTCAAGGTTCAATCATACAACTCTGTTCTTTCGGTGTTAAAGCTTGGAAAATCCTATGGCAATTTAGCATTATTTGAGGGTTTAAGCTTTGATGTTGAGAGAGGTGACAAGATGGCGGTAGTTGGAGCAAACGGCGTTGGCAAAAGCACACTGCTTAAAATTATTACTGGTAATATTAAGGATTTTGAAGGAGTTTTTGAATTCGGTGACCGGGTAGATTATGGTTATTATGCTCAAGAGCATGAAACATTGAACCCAAATAACTCTGTCCTTGAAGAAATGCGACAAGCCACCGGTGGGGATAACAGATTAGCTCGTGCGATTTTGGCACATTTTATTTTTACCAGTGATATGTTAAATACGCGAGTTAATAGTTTAAGTTTTGGTGAAAAGAGTAGACTTAAAATAGCAACTTTGGTTGCTGGCGGGCATAACCTTTTAATACTTGATGAACCAACAAACCATTTGGATGTTTTGTCAAAAGAAAGAGTTATTGCGGCCCTAAAAGTTTATAAAGGAACAATTATTGTGGTTTCACATGATCAAGACCTAATGTCAGAAATTGATATTAATAAAGTGTTACTGTTGTCTGAACAGAGAATAGTTAACATTTAAAAACCCCGAGAAGAAATCGATTAAATCGACTCAACTCGGGGTTATTTTTTCAAGCGCTTTCAGCACTTTATCCAGCTAGCCACGCTGGTGGAGTTAAGGATGTCTTTTAAGACCCTGGCGATAAAGGCTTTTTTTGCTGTCATTATTCTCACTCCTCTCAATAAAATTGATCAAATACAGATGCAACATGATTATAAACGAGCTTTTTAGCTTCGCAATAATAGTCAACACCTGTTGGATCCATATTGCCGTCTACGACTCTTGTCCCGGGACAACCATTGCCACAATATTTGCGATACTCGCAATCTAAGCATTTGGTTGGTGGAGTTGTAAATAGTTGATAATAGTTTTGGAATGCTGCTGTCTTAGGGATATCAGTAAATGACATTTCTAAAATATTTCCATAGGGAAAATCTGCTTTAAAGTATTCGCATGGGTACATATCACCATTTTCATCGATAGAAACCCAGTTTGCGCATCTGTTCATGCCGTTACATAAGCTTGTTTCTTTATCGACATACCAGGCCATTATTTGTTCCAGTTCTCTTATGTGGATATCTGGATTTTCTAAATCAAACCATAAGTCAAAAATAGTATTAAGGTAATCGCCCCATTGTTCTGGTGAAATACCAAAAGTGTTACCGGCAACATCAAACACTGGAGTAAACCTAATATTTGTAAAGCCAAACTCAAGTAGAGATTCAAATGCCTCTTTTGGAAATAAAGCATTTTCTTTTGTTACGGTTACTATAACCCATGGATCAAGACCAGCTTCGCGCAAAGTTTTAATTCCTTCAAGAACTTTTGTAAAAGTTGGATTTCCAGCTTTATCTTTCCGATATAAGTTATGCATATATTCATTCCCGTCTAAACTTGTACCGACTTGAAAGCCATTGTCCTTAAACAGCTTTGCAAATTCTGGAGTTATTAATGTGGCATTAGTCTGAATTTGATTGACGACTGGGGCTTTCCATTTGAGTGTAGACATTATTTCTATAGCGTTTCGGAAAAAATCTACTCCGGCTACAGTTGGTTCGCCGCCATGCCAGCTAATAACAGGTGAATTTGCGGTTTTTGCAAAATCAGTTAGTGTCTTTTTAATAATCTCATCACCCATGACTGTGCGGTTAGGGTGTTTGAATGGTTCTGCGTAACAATAATCGCACTGTATATTACAGAAAGAGCCAACTGGTTTAATTTGCAAGCCAATATTTTGTGAAAACACAGACAACTTTATCACCTCCTTGTTAATGTTCGATAGACTTAGTCTATAGTTATTGTGCTACCTATAAAAAAATAAAACACCTCAAGGTATTCTATTAATGTGCTGCAACAAAGGATAGCTTATCTCTATCCAATATCTATACACGTAAAGTAGAACATCTTTACAGTACTATTTTTTTACTAAATAATCAAGTGTTTTTGAGTTTCACTCTCTCTACCAAAACAAAATAGCTCAAGAAAAGAGCTATTTTTTTGATGGTTTGTTATCAGAAATTATAAATCAGTGCCTGGTAAGAAAGTTGAGCTGTTATTACCACCAAGGGTGTTGATAATAAAAGAGATAATAGCGTAAGACATCATAGCTAAGACTAAACCGATGATGGCGTAAAGAACGGTGTTTTTAGCATCGGTAACTTTAGCAGATTCTCCACCCGAGACAGCGTAACGGAAACCGCCAAGGATAACCATCAAGACACAGAGAGCGCCGATTAAAAACATAGCTGAACTAGCGACCGTGCTAAAGATTCCAGTTGCTCCAAACAAATAGAAAGGTTGATCGGTTGTCTTGGCGGCCAAAGCACCAGCTTGCAGGTAACTAAAAGCTTCTACAGGGCGGTTTATTAACATTGGTATAACAAGGCTACCGATAAAACCGGTTAGACCTTTGATAAACTTAAAATATTTTTTCATTCTTTAAAACTCCATATACTCCATACATCTATTAAGACATATATGTATATTATAGCAAATATTGGTTAAAAAGTCTAGATTGAGACGAGGGGACTGTGCTATACTTTAATGGTTGATAAGGAGGAGTACCCAAGTGGCTGAAGGGGACGGTTTGCTAAATCGTTAGTCTGGGGAAACCTGGAGCGGGAGTTCGAATCTCCCCTCCTCCGCCAAAAAGACGCTTATTTAAAATAGGGGTCTTTTTCTGTTTTTCAAAAAAGCACTAGCATTAATTGTTTTATGTTATACTGAAGCTATGGAACCAAGCCAACAACCTGATTATTTTGGTAATCGAACAACTCAACCGGTGGTCAATCCACCGCAAACAGGTGTACCGAATCTTACGCCGAATGTGCCGATTCAGCCACAACCAGTGGTAGCTAACCCCGTTAATCCTTTACCACCAACACCCTAGGTTGTTTTTATTTCCAGTCCTGTTTCGCCCAGCCCATCATTTCAGGTCCCGCCTGCTCCTGCCCCTAACCCTGTTTCGCCCAGCCCTTCCCCTTTTAGACAGGAAGAGGCTCCATTGCAGAGTCCGGATGGGATAATCCGGTGGGTAGCGAGTGAATCGACTCAATATGATAGAGGGTCAGCTTGGTTTATTATTTTGGCGTTGTTTTCAATTAGTTTGATTTTATTAGATATTTTCTTATTAAAATACTATTCTTTCTCAGCTGTGGTCTTAGTGGTATTTGTCAGTTTAATTATTAACGCTATCCGACCACCTCGTCGGCTTAACTATGCTCTTAGTCCTGAACAGGGTTTATATATCAACAACCAGCTTTATTCCTTAGAAAATTTTTCATCGTTTGGTGTTATTACTGAGAATAACCAACCTTTTATAAAACTAATTCCGATTAAGCGCTTTGGAACGGGCTTAAGTATTTATTTTCCAGAAGAGTTGGGCGAAGAGATTGTTGATGTTTTCGGTGAATTTTTACCGATGACAGAGGTTAAGTTAGATATTATTGATATTATCACTAGAAAACTAAAACTTTAAAGGAGTAACTCTTTTTTAGAGGGTGTGTTATAATAAAATTCGTTCGGCTCTTAAGGGTTGAAGGCACTTTCTATTTAAAAAGCAGAGCCTTATTTTTATAAGTTCTGCTCATGGACCCGTAGCTCAGCTGGATAGAGCGTCAGCTTGCGGAGCTGGAAGTCGCAGGTTCGAATCCTGCCGGGTTCACCAAGTAAACTAAAGTCCCCTTTTACAGGGGTCTTTTTGTTTGCTAAAATAGAGGAGCTGGAGAGGTGCAGGAGTGGTTGATCTGGTCGCTCTCGAAAAGCGATATGCCGTAAGGTATCAAGAGTTCGAATCTCTTCCTCTCCGCCACGAGGGAAATAAAATGGATTTTTTAGAAAAAGTTTTTTCAGAGATTGACTTGAGCCAAGCTACTATCTTAGACGCTGGGACAGGTCGTCAAAGTTTTGAATTTTTAACAGGGTTGAGGCCGTGTGAATTGATTGGCGTTGCTTACCCAGGAGATCTCCGCAAAGGAGAAAAGGTAGAGGCAATACTTTCTGACACAAAGAATCCTAAATACAAACTTATATATGGAGATTTAGCCCAAAAAAGCTTGTTCTTGGCTGAATCTTTTGATTATATTTTAGCCCACCTATTGCTTGGTGAATTGGTAGCCGGGAAGGTTGAGAAAACGATCGCTAATCTGTTTGACTGGCTTCGGCCGGGTGGTCAGGTGTTTTTTGTTGACCGAGAGTTTTATCAGCCGAAAGAGGTGTTATTCAAATATCAGGCTATGGGAAAAATTACTGGCGGACTAGATTTAAGCAGTCGCTCAAACCGAGATTTGTATGAGATAGTTGGTCTAGTTTCAAGGACGGCAAGAGAGTTAAAACTATTATCGTTAGAAGAAAGGTCTTTTGACTACCCTTCTAGTTGGGTTGAGTCTTGGCTAAGAAGGGCCGGTTTTAGGAATATAGAAATTAAAACCCTAGTTAAACCAGAAAAATTAAAGAGTTCTTTTTTGGAGGAAGTGGCTTGGGCGCAAGAAAGAATTGGAGATTTACTTAACGAAGAATCACAAAAGGGTTTACTAAAAGAATTGGAGCAAGTCGTTGAAGAGTTTGAACGACGAAAAATTAGTGACGAGGAAATCTTTTCGCGTCGGTTGTTTGTTTGTCGGGCTAAAAAGTAAAACAGAGGAAGGAAATAGTTTTATGGAAGAAGAACCATCAATTTTTACACGGATTATTAGAGGTGAGATACCTTGTCATAAAATTTATGAAGATGAGCAAGTGATTGCATTTTTAGATATCTCGCCTTTAAGCAGAGGACACACTCTCGTCGTTCCTAAGAAGCAAATTGATGTTTTGTGGGATTTGCCAGCTGATGACTACCAACACCTGCTTAAACAAGCTCAGGTGGTGGCTAGGAGGCTACAAACTATCCTCCCCTGCCTAAGGGTGGCTTTAATGGTTGAGGGTATGGAAGTGCCACACGCGCATCTGCACTTGATTCCACTTTATAAAGGCATGAAGCTGAGAGAAGCTAAAGCTTCGCCGACTGATCATCAAAAATTAGCCAAGCTAGCTGAAAAATTAAAATTTTGAAGATTAATCAAGTTCTGTTTTAGTTCTATTATCCCCCGCTTAGTTATGACTGGGGAGGTTTGTCACTAAATCTTTTTATTAATATTAGCTAGCTCGTTAGTTAATCTCTCTTGGAGACCAAAGGCTTCATCAAGAAGTTTTTTGCTTTCTGCCACTAAATGAGCTGGAGCTTTGTCTAGGTAAGCTGGATTGCTGAGTCGTTTTTGAAGATTGGTAATTTGTTCTTGGACGACATTAAGTCTTTCTTCAAGATTAGTGCGATGCTTTTTAAGGATTCGAGCGTCAATTGCCAACCAAGCTGGTCGATCACTGCTAGCTAGACGCAAGCCGGTTGGTTGGTCGGTGGCAGAAACGGTGTTTAGTCTGGCCAGACTGGCAATCATAGTGGCATTTTCAGATAACAAACTATCATTAAAATGAACGAGGTCATACTTTTTGTTTTTAGGGAGCTCTGAGGTGGTAAAACGAATTTCTTTAATTAGCTCTTGGAGAGACTCAAACTGGCTGGCTGAGATTTCGTTGTAAGCCAATGGTTGAGGCCAAGACTGCTTGATTAACAAATCTTGACTCCAAGGCAGAGCTTGCCAGATGGTTTCTGTTAGGAAAGGAGCTATTGGCTGGGCCAGTTTTAAACAGGTGTCAAGAATCCAGGCTAAGAGACTAGGGTTGGGTTGAGTTTTGCTCGCTTCAAGATACCAGTCAGCGACATCGTCCCAAATGACATGGTAAATAGTTTCGCTGGCCTCGGCAAAACGGTATTTTTCAAACTGTTTAGCACTGGTTGAGATGGCTTGGCTGATTTGGCGGATAATCCAGTGATCGGCAATGGTTTCGGGGGTTAATTTTGGCAAGGTGGTGATGTCACTGGTTTTGTCACCAATGTAACGAGCAATATTCCACAGTTTATTGCAGAAATTACGCCCGGCTATAATTTTTTCCAGACTGAAAGCTTGGTTTTGACCAGGGCTACGGTTAGCCATTAAGCCGATACGGAGAGCGTCTGAGCCGTATTCAGCGATAGAGTCCATCGGGTTAATGACATTGTTTTTGCTTTTGCTCATTTTTTGGCCTTTGGCGTCTAAGACCATGCCGTTAAGATAGACATGTTTAAATGGCACATCATTGGTGGCGTAAAGACCTAGCATAATCATGCGAGCCACCCAGCGATCTAAGAGGTCGGTGGCGGTCATCATAGTGGTAGTTGGGTAGAAACGACTGAGTTCTCCCTTTTCTCTGAAGTCGGTAGTCACAAATGGCCACTGTCCACTACTGAACCAAGTGTCAAAAGTGTCTTCTTCTCGGCGATAGATTTTTCCGGCCACTTCAATTTCTGGTAAGTCCACTCGTTCGTCATAAATCCAGTCATCAGGGTCGTTCATGTTTTGGAAAGCTGGGATTGGCATTCCCCAAGGAATTTGGCGTGAAAGATTCCAGTCTTTAAGATTATCGAGATACTGGATGAGCACTCTCTTCTTGTTACTTGGGGTGAATTTAATCTGGTTGTTGTTAATTGCCTCTTTGGCTTTATCGGCTAATGGTTTCATCTTTAAGAACCATTGTTCTTTAACCATAGGTTCAATAGTAGTGTCGCATTTATAACAGTGGCCGACAGCATGGCTAATAGTTTCTTCACCGCGACGCAAGCCAAACCGGTCAAGTTGTTTGAGGATTTTTTGTCGGGCAGTGAGGATATCAAGGCCCATAAACTCATCAGGGACATTAGTCATCGTGCCAGAGGTGCTGATAACTTGAAACCTCTCAAGATGGTGCTGTTCGCCAATTTCAAAATCATTAGGGTCATGAGCTGGCGTGATCTTCAAGGCACCAGTTCCAAAAGTCATGTCAACATAGGTGTCAGCAATAATCGGCACTTCCCTATTAATAATCGGCACTCTCACCTTTTTGCCAATTAAATTTTGATAGCGTTTATCTTTTGGATTAACAGCTACGGCGCTATCACCCAAGATAGTTTCTGGTCGGGTGGTGGCAACTATAATCTCCCCTTCTCCATCAACTAAAGGATAGGCGATTTGCCAGAGGTGACTTTTTTCGTCCCTATAAACAACCTCAATATCAGCAAAGCTGGTTTGGTGATGTGGACAATAGTTAACAATTCTCTCACCACGATAAATGAGGCCCTGGTTCCAGAGTCGACGGAAGGTGCGGTAGGCGGTTTTAATAACTTTTTTATCTAAAGTAAAAACGAGGTGTTCCCAGTCACAGCTCATTCCAAGAGCTTTAAGCTGGATTTCCATGTGGCTACGCTGTTCTTCGACGAAGTCCCAAACCATCTTATAGAGCTCTTCACGAGTAAAGTTAAAACGACTTTTACCCTGGGAGAGAAGAAGCTTTTCATAGACCACCCAGGTTTCAAAACCAGCGTGATCGGCACCAGGAATATAAACGGTATCATATCCTTTCATGCGAAAATAACGAACAATTGTATCTTGGATGCCGTAGGTTAGAGCGTGACCAATATGGAGATTGCCGTTGGCGTTGGGGGGTGGCATAACAACGCTAAACTTCTCCCCTTTTCCGGAGGGTTTAAAGGCTTGGCTCTTTTCCCAAAGAGCATAGATTGTCGGTTCATAAAGATTTGGTTCGTAGGCTTTAGCTAGTTTCATAATTATTTTCCATTTTCACGTGTCCCCAGAGAGATAAAAACCCTAAAAAGGTTTTGTCTTTTGTCCACCTATTTATTTTCATGACTAATTATAGCATAAAAGCGGGTTATCTGTCATAAAAATTTAGGGCGTGCTAAACTAGAAATATGAGTGGACTAAAATTGTGTGACGATCAATCAACCTGGGATAATTTAATCTTAGATTATCAAGGACACCCACTTCAGTTGTGGGGGTGGGGAGGGGTTAAGGCTAGCCATGGCTGGCAAACTGATCGTCAAATCTTATTTAATGAATCAGACGAGTTTTTGGCTGGCGGGCAATTGTTGGTTCGTCGGTTTCCTTGGCCGTTGGGGTCATTGGTTTATTTGCCGAGAGGGCCAATTGGTAAACAATCAGACTTTTTAGCCAAAATTACAGATTATGCTAAGAGAAAGCATCGGGCGATGGCAGTGGTGGTCGAGCCGGATGAACTGGAGTTCCCGATTATTGACGGTTGGTATCAATCAGAGCACCGTATTTTAGCTAATCAAACAATTATTTTAGACTTAAAGAAGAGCGAAGAAGAACTTTTAGCTGATATGGCTAAAAAGACTCGACAATATATTAAGAAGTCAACCCGAGAAGTAACCTTAAAACCAATCAAAACTAAAGAGGGGATAGCTGAATGCTCAAGGGTCTATCGTCAGACGGCTCGTCGGGCCCAGTTTCAGATTCATCAAGAAAGTTATTATTATGATATTTTTGAGAAATTAGGCGACAATAACTTAATTCTGGGGGCTTACCAAGAAGGGGAGTTGTTGGCTTTTTTGTGGGTAGTCTTAAGCGCTGAAACAGTCTATGAGCTTTATGGTGGGACAACTGACAGGGGCCGAACAACCCGAGCTAACTTTGCTCTAAAGTGGTTAATGATTCAAAAGACTAAAGAATGGGGCTTGGCGCGCTATGATTTTGGCGGGCTAATTGATGGTGGGGTTAGCGACTTTAAATTGTCGTGGGCTAAAAATAAAACCACTTTAGCTGGAACCTTTGTTTATCCCCTAGTTTGGTATTATAAGTGGCTAGAAAAAGGAATTTTACTAGTAAGGCGCTTAAAGAGAAGCCGGTTGGTAGCAAAGCTACATAAACAACACAAGACAATAAAATAAGTATTTTGTCAATTATAGAGACAGGCTAGGAGAAACCTCTAGGTTAAAGGGGTCGGCTGGTGGTTGGTGTTGAGCTTGGTAGTAGGCGCAACTGGCTACCATCACAGCGTTATCAGTGCAAAACTCTAGGGTCGGAAAGTGTAAGGGGAGAGTTAAGCGATCTTGGAGAGTTTGGCGCAAAAGTTGGTTGGCTGCCACGCCACCAGCTAAAACTAAACTGGCGGGCTGAAACTCTTCGCTGGCCAAAATGAGTTTATCAACCAAAGTCTCAATGGCAACGCGTTGAAAGCTAGAAGCAAAATCATGGCGCTGTGAGTCACTGAGAAGCGCTGAGAGGCTAGTTGAGGGGAAATTAATGTCAACACCCGTTTCTTTTTGAACGGCTCTTAAAACGGCTGTTTTTAGGCCAGAAAAGCTAAAGTCATAAGCGTGTTGAAGCTTGGCTTTTGGAAATTGGTAGGCTAAAGGGTTGCCAAGTCGGGAAGCTTGAGCAATAGCTGGTCCACCTGGGTAGGGGAGGCCTAAAATTTTAGCGACTTTATCAAAAGCTTCGCCGACAGCGTCATCAACGGTTTGGCCGATAATCTGGTAACCAGTGTGCGACTTAAAAAGCATAATTTGACTATGCCCACCACTCACCACTAAAGCCAGAAAAGGAAATTGAGGTGGAGTAGTTTCGACAAAGTTGGCATAAACATGAGCTAAGATGTGATGAACAGGATAGAAGGGTTTATTTTTAATAACCGCTAAAGTGCGACCGGCCAAAGTACCAATTAAAAGTGATCCTAGTAAACCGGGAGCGTAGGTGACGGCGATAGCATCAATTTCGCCCCAAGTTAAGTTGGCTTGTTTTAAGGCTTGGTTAACCACCGGGTTAATAACTTCTAGGTGGCTTCTGGCAGCCACTTCTGGCACTACGCCACCGTAAACTTGGTGGATGTCAATTTGGGAGTTTACCACATTACTCAAAAGATGTTGTCCGTCTTGGACAACCGAGGCTGCGGTTTCATCGCAACTAGACTCAATACCTAAAATTTTCATTCTAATAAAGAGTATAACACTTCTTATTTGGGCTTGGTTAGTTTTTAGGGTTTCACGAAAACCTTAAAATGGGTATAATAAAAAGTAGTGAAAAAGTTTATTTATGTTTTTTTAATCTCGATGGTGCCACTGATTGAACAGCGGGGATCCATTCCGATCGGGGTGGTTGTTCAACATCTAAACCCTTGGCTGGTTTTTTTAGTCAGCTTACTCGGTAGTTTTGTGCCAGCGCCGTTCATCTTTTTGTTTTTTCAAAAAGTTTTAGCTTGGTTAAAAAAGATTAAGCAGTTAGATAAGTTTACTAATTTTGTGGAGAAGAAAGTGCAAAAAGGGGCTCAACAAGTTTGGTCAAAACTAGAGCTGGGTTTAATTATTTTTGTCGGTATTCCTTTACCAACCACTGGTCTATGGACAGGCAGTGCAATTGCTTCTTTTCTGGGGTTTAACTTTAAAAAATCAATGGGCTGTGTCTTTTTGGGGGGAGTTTTGTCAGCGACAATTATTACCCTAATTTCAGTTTGGGCACCAAAATTATTAGGATACTAAACGATGGGCATTAGAACGCTTGTTAAGAAGATAATACCAAGGAAAGTTTTTGAGTGGGTGGAGCCAACCGGCCATTTAATAGAAGCTATTTTAGTTAGTTGTCGTTGGGGTTTTCCAGCTAAATCCATGAAGTTTATTGGGGTGACTGGCACCAATGGCAAGACCACTACTGTTAATATGATTCATCGAATGCTTCACGAAGCTGGTTATAAGGTTGGTTTTTTAAGCACGGCTAACTATGGGATTGGCGCTGATATTAAGCCACAGTTAAAGCATGTCACCACTGAGAGTGTCGGAGTCTTGCAACGCCGGTTAGCGGAGTTTAAAAAGGCTGGGGTAGAGTGGGTGGTGGTGGAATCTTCGAGCCACGGCTTGGCACAACATCGGATTTGGGGGCTACCTTACCAGATTGCGGTAATGACTAACGTAACTAATGATCATTTAGATTATCATAAAACCTTTGAACGTTATTTACAGGCTAAAATTAGGCTATTTAAGTTGGCTGGTCATCAAAAAAATAGCTTAGGGATTATTAATGCCGAAGACCCTAGCGCTCAGCGGTTTTCTGGTTATACCACCAAAACCTTAACTTATGGTCTTAAACAAGGGCAGTTGGTCGCCAAAAAAATTAAGTTTCAGGCGAAAGCTTCGACTTTTACGGCTAAAGTAGGGCAGGATCAGTACCAAATTAAGATTCATTTACCAGGTGATTATAATATCAGTAACGCTTTGGCGTCGATTGCTGTGGGAAGAGAAGTGGGACTGACTAAGATCCAAATTGAGAAAGGTTTAGAGAGTTTACCATCGGTGCCGGGTCGAATGGCTTTAGTCGAAAAAGACCAAGCTTATAGTGTGATCATTGATTTTGCCTCGACGCCAGACGCTTTTGAACGAGTTTTAACAAATGTTCGGCCACTGACAAAAGGAAAGCTGGTGGTGGTCTTTGGCTCAGCTGGTCGGCGTGATGAAGCCAAGCGAGCTGTTCAAGGAGAGATTGCTGGGCGGTATGCTGATGAGGTAATTATCACCGAAGAAGATGATCGGGATGTTGATGGCTTGGAAATTTTAGAGCAAATTGCTAGCGGGGTAAAAAAAGCTGGCAAAAAATTGAATAAAGATCTCTTTTTGGTTTTAGATCGCACCCAAGCTATCAATTTAGCCATGACACGAGTCAAAGATAAGAGCGACACTGTTTTACTACTTGGCAAGGGTCATGAGCAAACCATTGAACGAGCTGACGGTGAACATCCTTGGGATGAATTTGCTGTCGCTGAAGAGGCGATTCTTAAAAATATAAATCACGCTTCAAGTAAAAATAAAGTTTCTTAATCACTTTTTCTAAGAAGCTCTGCCATAACTGGTATTTTTGAGGTGACAACACTAAATCTAAAGCGCCGACGTAATCGGTGACATGTTCATTAAAACCGGTTTTAAAAACCCCAATGCCGTGATAGGGATGGTCAGAGTCTTTTATCTTGTCAGCTGGTGGGCAACCACAGAGATCATAAGTTGTAACTTGTTGCTCTTTTAGAAATTTAATTACCTCTAGTTCTAAGAGGGCGCTAACCCCGCGAATGGTTCGTTGACGGGTGCTGGCGGCGTCTTTGCGGGTGGCTTTGTTTCCCAAGATGGTAATAAAGTCGGTCGAAACTAATTGGTTGTCGTGCCAAGCGAAGAAAAAATAACCAGTGCCGTTTTTAGCGTGGTTTTGCCAATATTGTTGCAGATATTCTTTAGGTCTTAAAAAGGCTCGTCCTTCAAAGGTGCCAGTCATTAGTTGGTAGAATTCTTTAGAGGTTTGTTGGTTAATCGGCATTTGTTTAATAATGATAGGATGTTTTTGCGCCGAACGAATATTGTAGCGAGTTTTAGAAGAAAAACTAGCTATAATTTGATCAACTTCTGGAGTGATATCAATTAAAACGGTGTTAGGGACTTGGACACCGGGTTTGACTATGAGGCCTAAGTTTTTAAGAGCAGTAAGATTCTTTGGGGTAGCTAAAATTTCTGGCTCAAGTCTTAAGAAATTAATTTTTTCTTGTCGTCCAATTTCTTTCAGTCCTTTGAGGATTTTCTTTAGTTCTTGAGGGGAAGTGACGCCTGGTCCCTTAGGTAGATACCAAAATTTTCCCCAGAGAGGAATAGTTCGTTCAAGAGCGGTGATATAAACACCCTCTACAACCAAGTGGCGAGTTTTCCAACCAATACCAGCTTTAGTCTCAGCAAAAGCAGTAGCTTGGAGAATATTTCCTTGGTCGGGGTTATTGAGGATTAATTTATTCCAATCAGAAATTTCTTGGGTTGAAGCTAAGTGTGGATTCATTCTCTTAATTGTAGCATTTATTCAAAAAGAGCGCACTTGTTAAAAGGCGCTCTAAAAGGGGTGTTTAAGAGTCTACTCTTCAGTTTTAGAGAAGAAATCAATTTCCTTGATAATTTCTAGTAGAGACTCGGCTCGCTTGGTTTCATCAGCGATAGTCTTCGCCACCGCGTGGGCGGGGGCAATCAAACTGGTGTCGTCAGTGCTACGAATCAGTAAAAGATAGATATCAAACCTTTCTTCGGGACTGAGGTCTAGTTTGTCGACAAGAGGGCGAAGTTCAGACAGGGCTTCAACTCGAATTGAATCAAGATTATTAGGAGTCAGCTCTTCTTTAGCTGTTAATTGCTCTTCTCCTAAAAATTGTTGACCGGTGGTAATAATAGTATTTCCATCAGGGGCAGGCATAACAGCTTCAACTGAATCTGGGACTGGGGCAGTAGGGGCAACTGGTTCCACTGGGGCGGTTTGGTTGAGTGGGGCCTCGGCCATGCCAACTGGGTCTGGCATATCCGGAAATTGGATAGGAGGAACTTGATTAGTTGGTTCTTCTGCTAAAGAAGAATCAAGATCAAGATTAGTCCCTTCTTGAGTGATGCCAGCTAAAGCTTTAGCTAGCTCCTGATCATCGTTAATTGGAGTTGGTTGTGTTGGTTGATTTTGTTGATTCATAGCCCACCTTTGTTTTATAATTAAAGCTTATAACATAAACATATTGTTTAATTACAATGTAGCATAATTAGACAATAAACAGCAAGAGGGAGATTTACAATGTTAGACGAGACCAATGTATTACAGCAACGAGACCCCAGTCAGGCCTTGAAAATTGCTAGCGAACAGTATCAACAAACAGAATTTAATGCAGAAATAAAACAGAAATCGGATGCTCCGGTTAAGAATATTCAAAAAATTGTAGTAGCTGGAATGGGCGGTTCAGCCTTGGCAGCCTTATTAGCCAGAGTTTGGCTAAAAGACGAAATTAAGCATTCTTTTGAAGTGGTTCGTGGTTATTCGTTGCCACAATACACCAATCAAAATACCTTGGTGGTAGTCAGTAGCTACTCTGGTAATACAGAAGAGGCTTTGAGTTGTTTAAAACAGGCTCTATCCAAGCAGGCGACAGTAGCAATTATTGCTTCTGGTGGACAATTAATCGAACAGGCTGAGTCTCATCAGTTACCGTATGTTCTTTTACCAAAAGGTTTTCAACCTCGTTATGGCGTTATTTATAATCTTAAAGCCGTAGTTGCTCTGCTAGCTGAGTATCAGCAAGTTTCTCAAGATAAAATAGCAGAACTAACTAATTTGGCCGGTTGGCTCAAACAAGTTAGTGCCGACTGGGATCAAATTGTTCCAGCTAAGCAGAATTATGCCAAGCAGTTAGCCCAAGAGGCAGTTGGCAAAACAGCTATTTTTTATGGTGGAGAATTAACATCCCCAGTCGCCTATAAGTGGAAAATCAGTTGGAATGAAAATGCTAAAAATGTCGCTTTTTGGAATGAATATCCAGAGTTTAATCATAATGAGTTTATGGGTTGGGGTTCTCACCCTATTGAAAAACCTTTTGCTGTTTTTGATTTAATTAGTCATTTAGAGCACTCACAGATCTTAAAGCGCTTTGAGGTAACTGATCGTCTTTTGTCTGGTTTAAGACCAAAAGCTACCACGATTAAGCTTGAAGGCGACACTCTATTAAAACAATTACTTTGGGGAAGCATTTTAGCCGATTTCGTGAGTATTTATTTAGCTATTTTGAACAATGTTGACCCCACCCCAGTTGCCTTAATTGAAAAACTAAAAGCTGAATTAAAATAAGAAAAATTGGGCAAAAAATTCAGTATCCTTTTTAAATATCTTCTATATTAAATAGTTTTTTGCTCCAATTTTAATATTCTCTTTTTCTTGTTTGTCAGTTTTAGGTTTCAAAGATCTTTAATTTAAAAAGGTTTTTTGGAATGAATGATTATATGCTAGATATTATTGAATTTTTCTAAGATATTTAATGAGTTAATAAGTGGTTGTTTGCAAATATTGTATTTATATTAATAAGATTATATAATTAATCCTAAGAGAATTAGTATTGTAGCTAGTTCTAGTTCATTAATTTTTAGGGAGGTGTTTACAGTGGTAGTTTGTATAAACGACACACCAATATTTTATGTTGGGCAATACAAAGATAAAATTGATAATTATTTGTTGTACTATAATCCGTTGGGATATGGCGGCGTAACTGTTGTTGATAATGAGACACAGTGTTTATTATCTCTTTGTGATGGGACTCGTGACATAGTCCAGTTAGCTAAAGACAGTTGTCGATCTATTGAGGATGTTATAAGAGAAGTTCAGACACTTGCTGTGAGAGAAGTTCTTTATATATCTAAAAAATTTACGACTGAATTACACAACAGTCTAAAAAGGCCTAATAAAATGTCTTGTTGGTTTCATCTAACAAATAGCTGTAATTTAGCGTGTTCCTATTGTTATATTCATAAATCATCGGGCTTAATGACCAAAGAGATGGCGACAAGAGCAGTTGATAAAATCATAGAATCTTGCCTTAACCATGAAATTAATGGTTTAAATATTAAGTTTTCGGGCGGGGAACCACTACTAAGACTAGATTTAATAAAATATATAGTTGAATATTCTCAGTGTGTTAATGGTGAGTTGGATGTTAGCTATACACTACTCACCAATGGTGTCTTAATAACAAAAGAAATTGCAAAATATTTAAAAGATAAGAGAATTGGAGTAGGAGTTTCTTTAGATGGGTGCGAAGAGGTAAATGATACTTGTCGTTATGATAAAATAGGCAATGGTAGTTACAAAGATGTTGTGCGTGGGTTGAAAATTCTTAAGAGTTATGGGATTTCACCAACAATTATGACTACTGTGTCGCTACAAAACTATTTACAATTACTTGAGCACACTAAGTTTTTGCTTGAAAATGGGTACCGGTTTAGATTTTCACTAGAGAGAAATTGTGATTCTGGCTTTCCAGAATTATTAACTCAGGAAGACAGGTTGATAGAAGTTTTACATAGTTGCTATGATTATATCGAACATAATTTACCAGTTGATGATATTACTAAGATTCACACTTTTGGGGATGTCACATTTAAGGGGCCATCTAAAAGGGCATGTAGTGCGGGCAGTAATTTTTTTGCTGTTGGATTTGATGGTAAACTAGGTGTTTGTGGATTAGGTTTAGCAAATCCTTTTGGGCATATTGATTCAACAAACGATTTAATTGATGATCTGAGGTTTTTAAATAGTGATTTGTCAAACAGTATTGCTTCAAAATATGAAGAATGCCAAACTTGTATTTGGAGAAAAAGTTGTGCGGGTGCCTGCCCTCTACAAACAAAAGCTAGTTTTGGTACTTTTAATCATGCTTCGCCATATTGCAAAATCTATAAACAGATATTGCCGAGGATATTAAGAATTAAAGGCGTACAGATGACTCAAGGTTTATAAGGGCATTTTATTTTTAAAAGGAGGTGTCAAAATGTTTATAGTTGACGATAATACTCTTCACACTGAAGTTGCCAGCGATTGTGGTCAAGAATGTTGTAGTGATTGTGATTGCAATTGTACTGTCGACGGAGACTGTTGGGATGAGTAACACTAAACCCTAGCATGGCCTTCTGTTTTTTATTAATATAAAAAGCAGAAGGCTTTTTAAATTTATGTAAATATTTATGTTATTGCGTTATACTTCTTGTAATGACTAAATATTCTTATATTATTAAATTAGATAAAGCTCAAGATGCTTGGAATTGGTTTGATGCTTGCAACAAGACAAGCCATGGCATTGATTGGAAAAAAAGAGTTGCCTCAGAAATATATAAAAATATTAATGGCAAAACAGAAAAAGAAGCTTATCGCTACCTTAATGCTTTTTTGGATCAAAAATATAAACAAGAAGAAAATAAGATAAAAATATTCGAAGAATATTTATATAATGAGTATAATAAAAACTTTACTAAAGCTTGCCAGACAATTGAGATTTTAACAAATAGACCGCTTTGTTGCCAAGATTTTACAATCTTTATAACAACTTTCCCAAGAGGGCCGTATAACTTAAAAGAAGGATATATCTGGGTTTATTATGGTTGGAAAAACGCAATTTTAAATTTTTTACACGAAGCTTTACATTTTCAATTTATTTATTATTGGCGAAATAATCCGAGTTCGCCAATTAATAAACTAAGTGAGGAGGATTTCAATTTCATCAAAGAATCTCTAACAGTTATTTTAGATGAAGATTTATATCCGCTCATAACAACGCCGGATAAAGGATATGATATTCACCAAAGTTTTAGAAAAGAGTTACATGCTTTTTGGAAAAAGACTAAAGACTTTGATAAATTAGTTGAGTTTGGTGTTGAAAAGTTAAAAGCTGGACTAAAATAAGAAAAATTTGATATCTTTTCATAAGTCACCCTTCGTGCAAAGCAATCCTAAACACTAACAAGAAAGTGATATAATGAATTTGTATGAATGGAGATCAAAAACATTTAAATCGCACAGATGCTATTAATTTTGGATCTTATTACACTCCAGATACTCTTGTTAATTTAACTTATTCTATTTTGCAAAAAAATATTAATAACATTAAAGATTCCTCAATAATAGATTCTTCTTGTGGCTACGGTTCTTTTTTAGTAAAGAATAATATTGCAAAAAGATTAATTGGGGCAGATATTGACGAAAGGGCTATTTTTGAAGCAAAAAAAATAGTTGCTAGGGTTGATTTTATTTGTCAAAACTCTCTTTTAAATGTTAGTCGTTCAAGTTTAAATATTAAAAATGATGAAAAAATTATAATGATAGGAAATCCACCATATAATGACACCACGTCTATAATTCGCAGTTCTATTAAAGATTCTTCTATGCAAGATAAAATTGATTTTGATATAAAAACTAGAGATTTGGGAATGTCATTTTTATTGTCTTACAACAAACTTAAAGCAAACTATGTTTGTGTTCTACATCCTTTATCTTATTTAATTAAAAAAGCAAATTTTACTTTGCTTTCAAAATTTACTAAAAACTATAAGTTAATCGATGGGATAATAGTGAGTAGTCATGAATTTTCTGGTACTTCTCGCGGGATGGCGTTTCCTATTTTAATTGCACTTTATAAAAGAGATGGGATAGGGATGAATTATGATTATATCCAAAACTATCAATTTAAAGTAAAAAACGATGGAGTGTTCCGTTTAAAAGATTTTGATACAATAGTTAATTATGTTCAAAAATATCCAAATAAGAAATTTTTAAATAAAAATGATAAACCGGTAGCAAGATTTTGGACGTTACGAGATATAAATGCCCTTAAGCGAAATAAAACTTTTATTGATAAAGATACCTATAATACAGTCTATATTTTAATGGAAAAATTGCCTTATTATTGTTACATTGATGTTTTTAAGCAATATGCAGATAAAATGCCATATTTTATTGGAAATTGTGACGTGATAATTGATCATGAAAAATTTTGGAAAATAAAAGAGTGTTTTATTTTCCAAAGCATTCACACAAATCCAATATTAAAGAATAAATTTAAATTTAAAGAAATTTCTAATGCTAAGTTAGAAATAGATAATTATTTTAAGGAATTGCTAGAAAGCAAATTTGGAGAAAAATATGCCTCAAATTTTAATTGATAAAAACAAACAAATAATAAAGATACCTATTTTATTAACCGCTGTTAGTGGAAAAATACGCATTAAAAACAGGTCAATTTTAAATGAGTATGGAACGCCGGTTGCTGTTAAAAGAGATGGTTTTTTGATGAGTAATTATGTTGAGTGGCAAATTGGTTATGACGTAGTCAAAAGAGAAATAAAAAAACTTGCAGAGTCATCGCTTCCGGAGACTGAATTTATTGGGGCAAATGGGAAAGCTAAAGCTCTTTATGAGCTATCAGAATATATTTGGTATTTCTATAAATGGAATATTATTACCAAAAAAGAATTGGAAAATGTTATTGTTTATCTTGATTCAATACAAAACCAAAATTTAATTGATAGTAATTTAGATTTACAGATTGATCGTAGTCACCCAGTTGAGAAAAATATAAATGGATTTGATTTTAAGTATACCCAAGTTAAATATCCACTTTTAATCTATAAATTCAATCGATATGAAATAGTTGCTGAAATAAAAATTACAGAAAAGCAGTATGCGATTGGTATACAGCCAATGCTATATCTATGTTTTCCTATTACAGAATTAAAAGCAAAAAACAATTTAATTGGCCGTTGCGCAGAAACAAAAGAAGTTGCTTATTTTGAAATTTCAAAAGATAACATCAGAGTGTTTTTAGAGATGTTAAAAATATTTGGTATTTTATCAAAAGGTCATAAACATGATATTCTACAGATTATTAGTACTATTTTAAGTTGAACGATGTGCTGAATTAAAATAAGAAGAATTTTTAAAAGAAGATGTAAATGAAACTGTGACGAAATGTCACGGTTTAAAGATAAGGCCCTATTCATATTGGCACTAATTAGATTTAGAAATAAACAAGAAAGAAGAAAAGTGATTTAGCCATAAGGGCAGGGCTTCTAATAGTAAATAAAGATAAAAATGCTACAATAGAAAAGTAAGGAGAGGTGGCCGAGTGGTTGAAGGCGCACGCTTGGAAAGCGTGTATCGGGGAGACCTGATCGCAGGTTCGAATCCTGTTCTCTCCGCCATTTTAGGGTTAGATTATGGTAAAAAACAAGTCTATGAAAAATAGAAAGAGCCAAGTGAGGAAACAAATAACTTGAAAATACTGGACTTAAAATTAGACTATGATGAGACAAGAAAATAAAAAAGCTATCGCAATTTTTGAAGGTTCAAAGATTCGTCGGCAGTGGGATGAAGAAAAAGAGCTTTGGCTTTTTTCAGTTATAGATATTGTTGCTGTGCTTAGTCAGAGTTCAAACCCCAGAAACTATTGGAAAGTTTTAAAAAATCGCTTAAAGAAGGAGGGTAGTGAGTTGGTTACAAAATGTAACCAACTGAAAATGCCATTTTCCGATGGTAAATTTTATTTAACCGATGTAGCCGATACTGAGACTGTATTTCGTCTAATTCAATCTATCCCTTCGCCTAATGCCGAACCTTTTAAGCTTTGGTTAGCACGAGTGGGCTATGAGAGACTAGAGGAAACTGCCGATCCTGAAATTGCCATAAACCGTGCGCTTAAAACATATCTCCAAAAAGGCTACTCTCTCGACTGGATCAGCCAAAGACTTAAGAGTATTGAAATTAGAAAAGCTCTCACCGATGAATGGGAAAAGCGAGGCATAAAAGAAGGTCTTGAATTTGCCATCCTAACAGATGAGATTACCAAAGCTTGGACAGGAATGACCACTAAAGAATCTCAAAAAAAACCTACGCGACAACATGACTAACTTAGAGCTTATCCTCAATATGTTAGCTGAAACTGCTACTACTGAAATCTCACAACAGCGCCAGTCAAAAGGTTAGAGAATAGTATTGATTGGGCTATTCTTAGGGTTTATGTTCTAGTAATTAAGATTAAAATAGATTAAGAAAGGTGGATAGTAGGTATGAGTGAACATTTAGAAAATATTAAATTAGAAAAACAGGCTGAACCAGAGGTAGTAGAAGAAGCTGTGGGGGCGCTAGCTTCAGCTTTTCATGAAGAGTGGCGTAAAACAAGACTAAATGAGGATGGTGGTTTCGAACCGCGTATGAAAGAAACAAAGGATACTGGCTGGGTTGCAGAGCATGGTACTAATCAGGTGGATATAGCCAATACGGCCTATGATCAATTACCGGAAGATTGGCAGGCTGAAAATAAATCTGCGGCTGAGGTTGTAGTTGGTCTTATGGTGGATCGAAACGGGCAAGTTAATTTATCTGATTCTGCAACAAGAAGTGAGGTAGGTGGCATTGTTCATGAGGCTTGGTTGGCTCGTAACAGCTGGGCGTCGGGGGGAGAATTGGATGTGCCTTTTGACCAACTTTCTGCTGATGAACAAGCAAAAGACATTAATCAAGTTGAAGTCGCCCAAGAGTTATTTGGCACAAAATAGTTTAAAGCAAACCTAAACTAAAACCTTAACAAACTCACCCTCTTTAAGAGCGTAAATGGGGAGTTTTTCACCATATTCATCGAGTAGTTGTTTTGCTTT
>CAZEWP010000009.1:18925-22532 GCA_964516285.1 uncultured Saccharimonas sp. (SeqCode) | reverse complement strand
AAACACCCAAAGGATTTGCCAAATGAAGTTATAGGGAAGGGTGGAAATATTACCTATGCTGGTAATTTTTTAAAAAAATGGCTTAAGGAACAACGAATTTCTTATGATAAAGTTATTGTCACGACGCTTGATAGCGACAATCGTCCACATAAGTATTATTTTGACTACCTTACTTATGAGTATATTATTCATCCGAACCGTAAGTTTCTAGCGTATCAACCATTAGCTTTGTTTACAAATAATATTTGGGATGTTCCAGCTCCTATGCGCGTCATAGCCACAGGTAATTCTTTCTGGAATATTATTAGTTCCATGCGACCTTACAGCTTGAGAAATTTTGCTTCACACTCTCAACCAATGGATGCATTGGTTGAGATGGGGTTTTGGAGCACCAGAACAATTGTTGAAGACGGACATCAGTATTGGAGAAGTTATTTTTTCTTCAATGGGAACTATTCTGTTTTACCTCTTTATATACCAATCTATCAAGATGCTGTTCTGTCTGATACCTATCGAAAAACCTTAAAAGCGCAGTTTATTCAGCTTCGGCGGTGGGCTTATGGGGCGTCAGACGTTCCATATGTCGCCGTTAGGGTGTTTGGTCGTCAAAGAACCGTTCCTTTTGTTTGTGGTGTCACACGGTTCTTAAGGCTTTTGGACGGCCATGTCACCTTAGCCAGTGTTTCTATCCTGGTGGCTTTTGGTGGCTGGACTCCTTTGTTAGTGTCAGGATTTTCGACCAGAAATGTTTCAGCCCATCAATTACCAGAAGTTATTAGTCAACTGATGAGTATAGCCGTGATCGGTATGTTCGTAACGGTTTTTTTATCGTTTAAGATATTACCTCCTCGGCCGGAGCGCTATAAAAAAAGTCGAAGCTTTTTTATGATTACTCAATGGGTCTTAATGCCAGTTACTTCAGTTGTCTATAGTGCTTTATCAGCCCTGTATTCCCAAGGGAGGCTTTTTACCGGTCGGTATCTTGATAAGTTTGATGTTACTGAAAAAGTTGTGGTAAAAAAATAAAGCACCATTTCTAGGTGCTTTATTTTCTAATATAGGCGCTTAGGTGTTTATTTAAGCTCGCGTCTTATTTGAGACAGAGTCTTATTATATTCAAAATTAATAGGAAACATAGCAAGCAGGGAAGGTTCTTCTGTAAAAGGGGTAGCGCTTAATGGATTCATAACATAGATATTAGCATAATTAGTTAAAAAAGTCAACAAAACAAAAAGAATGAGATATTCAGATGATGATATAAACAGCCGGAAAGAGCTCAAAAAAGCTAGTGGATAACTTTTTGTTAAAGGGGATAAAAAAATAACACCTAATATAAAGTGTTATTTAAATAGATTTTTGGTGGGCCCTGGAGGATTCGAACCTCCCACCTCCACAACGTCAATGTGGCGCTCTAGCCAGAATGAGCTAAGGGCCCCTATTTTTAAAGGCACAGTAAAATAGTAATCAAAATCCCAGTATTAGTCAAGATGTGGTATCATATAAGAATGGAAAAGGATCAAGAAATAATCAAACACAGTACTGCTCATGTTATGGCCGCCGCAATTTTAGCAATTTGGCCCGAAGCCAAGTTTGGCGTTGGACCAAGCACTAGCGAAGGTTTTTATTATGATATCGATTTAGGGGATAACCGAATCTCAGAAACCGATTTTACGACAATCGAAGAAAAAATGGCTCAGATAGTAAAGAGTGATTATTCGTTTACAAGTAAAACGGTGTCATTACCAGAAGCATTAATTTGGGCTAAAGACAACAACCAGCCATACAAGAAGGAGTTAATTGAAGATATCCAACAATTTGGGACAACTAAACTTGATGACATAAACTCAGAAAATCCTGTCGGGGCCGGAAAGGTAAGGTGCGACAAGCAAGTAACGTTCTATCAGACGGGCGAGTTTACAGATCTTTGTCGTGGGCCACATGTTAAATCTACAAAAGAGATAGGTCTTAATTTTAAAATTATCCGAGTAGCCGGGGCTTATTGGCGTGGTGATGAAAGGAATCCTCAAATGCAAAGGGTTTATGGGGTCGTATTTAACACCAAGAAAGCTTTAGATGAATACTTAAAGAAACTAGAAGAAGCTAAAATGAGAGATCATCGTAAACTCGGCCAAGAGTTAGATCTATTTTGTTTTTCTCCCTTAGTCGGCCCAGGATTACCAATTTATACCGTTCGTGGAACATTAGTCTTAGAAAAGCTTCAAGGTTATATTGAACAGGTTTGTAGAGAATATGGCTTCCATAAAGTCAAAGCGCCTCACTTAGCTAAAAAGGCTCTTTATGAGACATCAGGACATGCTACAAAATTTAGCGAGGAGCTTTTCTCTGTTACATCAGAAAAGGGCCATAATTTTATATTAAAGCCGGTTCAATGCCCTCATCACACTCAAGTTTTTGATTCTAGAGTTCGGTCATATAAAGAGCTACCTATTAGATATATGGAATCGGATAAACAATATCGAGCAGAAAAGTCTGGTGAAATTGGCGGATTAAGCAGGGTTTATGCGATCACAATTGAAGATGGCCATGTTTTTTGCACAATTGATCAAATAAAAAACGAAATTAAAAACTTAATTAATATTATTAAAGATTTTTATGGCTCACTAGGGTTGTGGGGGAGCCACTGGGTTTCCTTGTCGGTTCGAGATTATAGCCATCCAGAGAAATACATTGGTGATATGAAAGACTGGGATTTGTGTGAACTGATTTTACAAGAAGTTTCAGACGAGATGGAGCTGGGGGCTATTAGACGCGAAGGAGAAGCGGCCTTGTATGGACCAAAATTAGACTTTATGTTCAGAGATGCGATGGATCGTGAGTTGCAGATCCCAACTATTCAGGTAGACTTTGCTACCCCTAAGAGGTTTAATTTACAGTACACTGATCGAGACGGCAAAACAAACCACCCCGTAATGATTCATCGTGCAATCTTAGGATCATATGAGAGGTTCTTAGCTTTATTGCTGGAGCATTTTTCTGGATGGTTGCCCTTTTGGATGGCGCCAGAGCAGGTTAGAGTTCTAACTGTTAATAACACTGTTGATGACTATGTTTTAGAGATCGAAAGAGTGCTAAAACAAACAGTCCTTATGCAACCTTTAAAATATAATGAGCTAAGGTATACAATAGACGACCGAAATGAATCGTTGGGAAAGAAGATTCATGAGGCAAAACTTTGGAAAGTGCCGGTTCAGATTATTGTCGGCAATAAAGACAAGGAGAGTGGCGAAGTTAGTATTAAAACCAATGAAGTTGAGACAAAACTTCCATTAGGAGAGCTAGAAGACTTCTTAAAAAACTCTGCATTATAATTGGTAGATAAAATTTTGAGCAAAACGATTGTTATTACCGGGCCAACAGCCAGTGGAAAAACTTCTTTAGCTATTAAATTAGCAAAAAAAATTAGTGGAGAAATCATTTCGGCTGATTCAAGAGCTGTCTATAGAGGTGTAGATATTGCTTCAGCTAAACCGTCTATTGCAGAACAAGAAGGTGTTCCTCATTGGGGGATAGACTTAGTGGATCCAGGTGAGTATTTCTCAGTGGCGGATTATAAAAAATATGCTAAAGATAAGATAGAAGAAATTAA
>CAZEWP010000009.1:0-18915 GCA_964516285.1 uncultured Saccharimonas sp. (SeqCode) | reverse complement strand
AGAGACGAGGGAATATTCCGATTGTGGTTGGTGGGACAGGTCTTTATGTCGACGCTTTGGTTTTTGATTATTGTTTTGGGAAAAAACCAGATTGGGAGCTGAGGTCAAAAATGCAACAACTTTCTTTGTCAGAACTTTATGATTATTGTGAGAAAAATAATATACCATTACCAGAAAATAAAAAAAATAAAAAATACATCATTAGGAATATAGAGAGAAAAGGGTGCGCTTGTGAAAAAAACATCAAGAACGCCGACAGCTTTATTGTTGTGGGAATATCTACAGAAAGAAGCGTATTAAGAGAAAGGATAGAAAGGAGATCAGAGCAAATATTTTCTCCAGGCCTAATTAATGAATATAAAGAAATTCTTAAAAAGTGTTCACTTGACTCAGAAGCTTTTAAATCGAATGCCTACCCTATAGTAAAAAGTTATTTATCTGGTTCATTAAATTTTGAACAGGCAAAGGCTAAGTTTGTTATAGCTGACTGGAGGCTAGCAAAAAGACAATTAACTTGGTTAAGGAGAAATAAGTTGATTTTCTGGGGGGATGTTAACTTAATTGAAGAATATGTTTTAAAAGAACTCGATAAGTTAAAATAAACATGATACTATTAGTTTAGAGGTAAATATGATTGATGCATTATTTGGTTCAAAAACTAGGGTGAAGTTGTTACATCTATTTCTTAATAATCCGGGCCAAAGTTTTTATGTTAGAGAGATTACTAGAAAAGTAGGTGAGCAAATTAATTCCGTAAGGAGAGAGCTGTCTAATATGTTGGATGTTGGAATTATTACGAGCGACAGCGCTGATAATAAACTTTATTATCAGGTTAACCAACGATACGAACATTATGTCTCTTTTAGGTCTATTTTTAGTGGAGAACCACTAACAGTAATAGAAAAAATCCCAGCTGATAGTAATATCATGAGTGGGCGGGACGGATATATAGCTAAATTGAAAGAAATTACTGGTATTAGAATAGCTATATTAGCGGGGGTTTTAGTGGAGAAATCAACTTCGGCAGTAGATATTTTACTTGTAGGGAGCCCTTCAGTAAAAAAAGTTCAAGCGGTGATTAAGCAAATCGAAAATAACGAAGGAAGAGAACTTAACTATTCTGTTTTATCATATGATGATTTTTATTATAGATGGAGCGTAAGAGATAAATTTGTGATGAGTGTTTTAATGAGCGATTATATTGTGGCTATCGATACGGACAATATACTAAAAGCAGAAAAAAAAGGAGAATAATTTATGCTTGAAATTGAATATAAGGGTGGTAATTGTGTAGTTTTGGCGTGTAAAGAGTCAAGAATTGTGCTTGATCCCAATTTATCTATCTTTGGGTTAAAAAACCTAACTATAAAAAACGGAGTAGAGCTTTTAACAGAGTCTAGGTTCAACTCTGGCGGGAACCATGAATTGGTTTTGGAGGGTCCAGGAGAATATGGTGTGGCAGATTTTGAAATAATTGGCTATCCAGCCCAGAGGCATCTTGACAGTGTGAAGGAACCACTAGCTTCGGTTATGTATAGAGTTCATGTCCATGATATAAAATTAGCCATTTTGGGTAATATTTATGAGAAGCTTTCAGAAGAGCAACTTGAAAACTTGGGAGTGATTGATATTCTAATCTTGCCAGTTGGTGGAGGAGGCTATACTCTCGACGCGGTTGGTGCAAAAAATATCATAAATAAAATTTCTCCGAAGATAGTAATCCCTGTTCACTATGACGACAAGGGTTTAAAGTATGAAGTTCCACAAGATAAAATTGATCTCTTTATTGAAACACTAGGTGCTCCAGTGGAGGTTGTCTCTAAATATAAAATTTCAGCCCCAGTTGTGTCGACGGGGCTGAAGATAGTGCAAATTGAAAGAAGTTAGGCTTTTTTGAGGGTCTTTAAGGCCTTAGTGCTTAATCTCATCTTCTTCTTTTGACCATTTATAACAACGGTTTTTGTTTGCAGGTTTGGACTAAAGGTTTTTTTGGTCCTACGTAAAGATAGGCTTACTTTATTACCAAATTGTTTACCTTTTCCGGTTAATTCACATTTTACTGACATAGTTTTTTCCTTTTTACAACAATCTAAGATTATACGCACTATTGGTTGTTTGGTCAAGGGAACTTTTGCGCTCAGAGTATAAAAAAGTGTTATACTTATTAGAGATATGGACATAAACATAGTTAATATTTTATTAATCGTCTTTCTTTCTTTTTTTTCGGTGGTTGTCCACGAGGTTTTTCATTCTATTACAGCTTATGCGCTAGGTGACGATACGGCCAAGAGTTTAGGTAGGATGAGTTTCAATCCCTTAAAACACATCGATCCGGTTATGACAATTATCTTCCCAATTTTTATGGCCTTGTCTGGCGGGCCAATCTTTGGTGGGGCAAAACCAGTCCCAGTTAATTCTAATAAGCTGAAGTTTGGAGATATAGGGATGGCTCTTGTGGCCCTATCTGGGCCAGTGGCTAACTTTATATTGGCTTTTTTTGTCTACGGCTTGCTTCATGTTGTTTCGTTTGATGGTTCTTTCCAGCGGGTTTTAGTTATCTTGGCTCAAATAAATTTAGGGTTTTTCGTCTTTAATCTGTTGCCAATTCCGCCCCTAGACGGATCAAGAGTTTTATATGCAGTGGCCCCAAGTTCGATACAAGGTCTAATGAGAGAAATAGAGCGGTACGGAGTGCTTATTGTTTTTTCACTAATATTTATTTTTAACAACCATTTTGGTCGCTACATGTCTAATGCAATCTATTTTTTATTAAAAATTTTTAAAGTAATTTTTAATAAATAGTTAAAAGATTCTTTTTAGCTGTCTATGTTGTTTGTTTTTAAAAATGATATAATAAGAATGTCCCGAGGGGACCAAGGCGTGAATGATTTTCCTGATTAATCATTACGATAGGGAGCTTTAATGATTCGTTCTTTTGGGAGCGTTTTGCGAGCACCCACCTTGCCATAAGGTAGGGAATATCAAGCGCTAGAAGAATCCTCGGGATTAAGGTTGTTATGGCTGACAGTTCATTAAGTAATCGCTTTGTGTTACCCATAAAGAGGAAAGTCCGGGCAGCAAGAGCACAACAGTCGCTAACGGCGACCGGGGGCAACCCTAGGGAAAGTGCCACAGAAACAAAACCGCCCCGCAAGGGGTAAGGGTGAAACGAGAGAGGTAAGAGCTCTCAGTAGATTATGGTGACATAATCTAGGGGTAAACCCTGTTGGCTGCAAGGAGGTCTAGTAAAGACTGCTCGTTTTAGGCCTAATCCGCTCGAAGCAGTAAGCAATTACTGGTCTAGATAGATGATTACTCACGACAGAACCCGGCTTATCGATGGACTGTCAGTCATAAAAAATAATCGCGATTAGCGATTATTTTTTGTAGAGTTCAGATTCTATTTTTGGCTAGCTTTGGCTATTTTAGTAAAGACATTAGGCTCAGAAACAGCTATTTCGGCTAAAATTTTTCTGTCTAATCGTATATTATTCTTTTTTAAGCCATTTATTAACTGGCTATAGGAGAGACCAGCTTGTCTTGCTCCGGCATTGATACGGGTTATCCAATTAGATCGTAATTCTCTTTTTAGAGTTCTCCTGTCTCTATAGGCGTATTGTAATGATTTAATTACACCTTGTTTTGCTAATCTGAAAGATCTAGTCCGAGCATGTTGCATGCCTTTGGCTAATTTTAGAATCTTTTTGTGTCGTCTACTAGTGGTTGTTCCTCTTTTTACTCTCATATTACTCCTTTATAAACCAAGTGATTTTTTAACATTTTGCGCCATTTTACCGACGATTTGGGCGCTAGTATTGATATTTCTTTTTCTTCCCTTACTCTTCTTAGAAAGCATATGATTACCGAAAGCACGCTCTCTTAGTAGCTTGCCGGTGCGTGTGATTCTGATTCGCTTTGCTGTGGCTTTGTGAGTTTTTATCTTACTCATTATTTTTTCTCCTTAATATAATACTTAAATTTTTACCAGCCATCTGTGGGTTTTGATCGAGAATGGCTTCATTTTCTAAGTTCTGCCTAATTTTTTCTATCATTTGATAGCCGATTTCTTGATGGGCCATCTCTCTGCCTCGGAATACAACAGTCACTTTGACAGGGTGGTTGTTCTTTAGAAAATCTTTGATCTTTTTGATTTTTATCATTAAGTCATTTTGTGCAATCTTTAAACCGACATTAATTTGTTTTAATTCAGTTTTTTTTGATTTTCTTTTGGCCTTCTGTTGCTCCTTAACTTTTTGATATTGGTATTTTCCCCAGTCAAGTATTTTTACAACAGGTGGGGTAGCGTTTGGAGATATTTCTATAAGATCCATATCTACTTCCGAAGCAAGCTGTAGGGCCTGACTTAAGGGCATAATACCAAGTTGCTTCCCGTCTTGGTCAATAACTCTGACTTCTTTGGCTTTAATTTCTTGGTTGATATTAATATTTTTACTTATAGCTTTTCTCCCAGTTGCTCAATCTTATACTAATGACTAGCAAATATTTTATCAGATAAACCGGTTGAAGACAAGAGTCAGATGCGATATTGGAGAGCCTCACTGATATGAGGTATTTGCACTGTAGGGGAATTGTCTAGGTCGGCTATTGTGCGAGCAATTTTAATTATTTTGAAATAGCTTCGGGCGTTTAGCTCTAGTTTTTCTGTAGCTTGAGTTAAAAAAGACTCGGCTGTTTTCTCTATTTTCCCAAGATTTTTTATATCAAAATTAGTCATAGATGAGTTGTAATAAATACTACTTTTAAATCGATTCTCTTGTTTCTTTTTTGCTGACAAGATGGAGCTTAACACCGTGTGATGTTGTTTTGTTTGCAATGATTCAGCAGATTTAGTTAAGTCTATTTTGTTTATGTTTATTATTAAATCAACGCGATCGAGGATTGGCCCCGAAAGCTTTTTGTGGTAGTTGGAAATTTGTTGCTGTGAACACACGCATGTTTTTTTGGAATCTCCGAGATGACCGCAAGGGCAATTATTCATTGTTGCTACAAGCATAAAGTTAGCTGGGTAAACAACAGTGCCTTGAGCTCTAGATATTTGGACAAGCCGATCTTCCATTGGCTGACGAAGAGCTTCTAATGCAGAACGAGAGAATTCGGGTAGTTCATCTAAGAAAAGAACACCAGTGTGGGCTAAGCTTATTTCTCCTGGTTTTTGGTTCGGTCCACCACCGATAAGAGCTACTTGGCTTGTTGTGTGGTGGGGCGAACGAAAGGGTCTTTCGGTTATGATCTTTTCGCCAAGATAACCTGTTAGATTATAAAGCTTTGTGACCGCAATTTGCTCCTCGGGTGACAGTTTTGGCAAAAGCGAGATGATTGTTTTTGCCAGCATGGTTTTTCCGGTGCCGGGTGGCCCTTTTAATAGGATATTATGATGCCCGGCTGAGGCGATAACTAAAGCTCTTTTAGCTTGCTCTTGACCAAGAACATCATCAATACAAGGGTAAGGAACAGGTGTCTTTATAGAGGCCAGTTCTTTGGGGTGGTGTTCAACTTTGTTAATAAGAACCTCTTCTTTTAGATGCAAGAATAGCTGTTTTAGAGAATCAACCCCGTAAACATTGATATTAGAAATTGAAGATGCTTGTTGTGCGTTAGCAGTTGGTAAAAAAATATTTTTATAACCTAAGTCTTTGGCAGTCTGGACGATATTTATTCCTCCCCTTATAGGGCGCAAAGAGCCATCTAAGGATAGTTCTCCGGCAAACACAGAAGAAGCTGTTTCAAACGCTTGTAATTGGCCACTAGTCATCAAAATAGCTAGAGCAATAGGAAGGTCGTAGTGTGTTCCATTTTTTGGTATTTCTGCTGGGGCCAGGTTTATAATAATTTTTTTCTTTATAAAAGGTAGTCCAGAGTTATTTATAGCGCTTCGAACTCGGTGTTTGGCTTCTTCTATGGTTTTGCTACCTAAACCACTAATTTGTAAACCTGGCAGTCCTTTGTTTGCGTCACACTCAACAGCCACAAGGGAGCCATCAAAGCCAATTGGCGAAACGGTGAAAATTTTTGCGACCATATTTTATCAGATACCCTTATTAATGGATGACTTAATTGTAACAGTTATGGTATAATAACAATAGGTTTGGGGCTGACAATAGCTTTCGACAGTAGGTTAAAATTTTATTTTTGCAGGTCGGAGATGTCCGAAAACATAAGATTAATTGCAAAATTAATTTCAAAAGCTAAAGATGTAGCGACTAACACAGTAGCCAATTTGGCTAGCTTGTTGACAGTGTCATCATTAGCGACAGTTCGAGCTTAATAGCAGAACCATCTTTGCCAGTGAGCCAACTGTAGCGGGTAAAGGTGTCATAAAATTAGTTGGGCCTTCTCCTTAATGATCGTGAAAGGGGAAGAATTCTAATTCGATCCATGCTAGGTTAACTTGTTTGCTTTTTTGAGATCAATCTAGATGTTTTATCAAAAAAGATATGCCTGTAGACGAAATAGAAGGTTGCTTATTGGACCGGGGTGCGATACCCCGCAGCTCCACCAAGATTATTAGTTTATTATTTTAAAAAAACAACCGCCTGCGAGGAACGGTTGTTTTTTGGTTGTGGAGTTTTTAATTTCTGTTTGTTTTTGGCTTTTGTATAACTTATTTATTCAAAAGCTACCCTTATAGTAAGGCTTTAAACCGGTTATGTCAACACTATTTTTGGTGATTTTTTATAACATATTGTGGAAAACTTTTGGCCAATAAAAGGCCGGAGATTGGCGGTTTTTTGTTGATCTATTTTGTTTATAAAAATTAATAAATTAACAATATAGTTGGCTGACCAGCTTTGATAAAATCGGGACAGGGAGAAGCAATAGTTTAGGATTGGCTGTTTGGTAGCGGGTAAAAAAACAAGAAATCTTCAATAATTTGTTGATTTAAATTTAATTACTTTTGGTTGGTAGGCGAGGGCTTATTTATGAAAAAAATAGTATTCGTTTTAAGAAAAGCTAGAACTACAAAGAAAAGAAACAAAAAAATTAACTAAGAGTTTTTTGCGTCTGCTGTTTGTTTTTTTAAATAAGTTTTAATAATGTAGTTTTAAAAACAATAATACATAAGCCAAGAAAGAAGAAAAAGTAGGACATAGAGGCGTTTTAATAGGTGAGGAAAAGTCATGTTGTTTATTTTATAACAGAATAAATAGATTTTTACTTGACCTGGGGAAGTTCTTATGCTAATATAAAGACATCTTCAAGATAAAACAAAAAGAAGATAAAAACAAAACCTTAACAATTTAAAAGGTGAAAACAATAGAACAGGATATGTTTTATTGTATCTATTAGCGGCTAGTCGGAGGCGACAATGTGAAAAATCACCAAACCCTAGAAAGTTTTATAAAAACATTAGATACTTTTTTTCTTTCTTTGGCTTGGCGCCCCCGATCCCCGCTAATAGGGGTTGGTTATTCAGTACCATGCTACGGAAAGGAAGGCAAAGAGGAACAATAACCAGTCGACCATTGCTCCCGAAAGGGGGCGGTCAGAAGAGCCTGATGCGACAGAAAAGTGTTCTCGCGCCCAATAGTTATTTTAAAGAGGTGCTTGCTGAACACATCAAATATTTTGTCGCTCAGGCTTATTTTATTTGGGATAGTTTTATAAAATAGTATAATAACTGTAGATGTTTAAAGTAAAATATTTAATTTCGATCACCAGCCTGTCTAGCTTCATCGGTTTACTTTTTGTGCTTAACAAGACAAGCCCTATGCAGGTTGGTCCACAGGGGGTGGTTGTTGTCTTTATTTTACTTTATCTGTCTTTTTTAGGGGCTGTCTGGTGGTTTTTGTATTTTTTGTTTTTTTTATTTGGTTATGCTACAAAAATATTATCACCAGCTAGGCCATTTCAGAGTGTATCAGATAGAACAGTTTTTTACCTAGCTTCGGGTTTGAGTTTTTCGCCGGTTATTATAATCACTCTTCGATCTATTAGTACTGTGCAGATTTATGATTATTTGTTGGTTTCTCTTTTTTCAGCGCTAATCTTTATTTATGTTTTAAAAAATAAAACATAAGAATTAACTGTGCTATATGTTATAATTTTATTATGGAACAAGGTAACCGAAACACTGAATTAGGTGAGAGTGCTGTTAGTAGCGCAGAACAGATAGTTATTGATAATTTCAATAAAGGAGTGGCTTCTGCTGAAAAACTTGGTAATCCTGAGGTGTCTGGTGAAGTTTCTGTGGTATCAGCAGTGCCACAGTTGTCTGTTGACGAAGGGTCTTCGCAAGTCGTGAGTAATCAAGCTTTAGGACTGCCAACACCAGTTGATACAGCAACAGGTGATAGTAACCCAGCAATAGCTGAGGATAATGATTTAATCGAGGCGGAGTGGGTAAAAAGAGCAAAAGAGATTGTTTCTGAAAACAAGAAAGACCCTTATCAGCAAGGAGAGTCTGTCGCTGGACTAAAGGTTGATTATTTAAAAAAAAGATTTGGGCGAGAAATCGGGAAGAATAATTAGTGCTGATGAGTGGGTGGATCTTTAATACAGTCGGAGTGATAGTAGTCGTTGGGTTGTTAGTTTTTTCTTTTTTGGCTTTTGTGTTTTCTCAATATCGTAAGGTTTTACGACAAGCTAAAAATTATGAGCGGGGTTTGAAGATGGTTTCAATGCAAATTCATATTCCTCCTGCTAGCGAAGACAAAGAAGCAACGGGGCGAGATGAAAGAGATCTAGTTGATGAGGTTCTTTCTAAAGCTCAAATACTTTATGATATTATTGCCAGCACTTATCAAAAAGGTTTTAAGCATGATAAGATTTACGGCCAGAGACATATTTCTTTTGAAATTATTGCCGAAAAGGGAGCAGTACAATATATGGCAGTTGTACCAGCTGTTTTAACTGAAACTATTCGTCAGGCTTTTGCGTCAGCTTATCCAGCAGCCACCATAAAAGAGGTGGTTGATAAGAATATTTTTAGCCAAGCTGGGAAAATAGTTGGAGTGGTGGGTGGAGAGTTTAACCTCAAAAAAGATTTTGCCTACCCAATAGCGACCTATAAGGAATCAAAAAGAGATGTTATGAGGGCTTTGTTGAATGCTCTGTCTGCAGTAAAAAATGACGAAGGAGCAGCTATTCAAATTTTATTTAGACCAGCTCAGAGTAGTTGGGTGAAAACAGCTGTTGCCGAAGCTGATAGTATAAAGAAAAACAAGGGTGAATCGTCAAAAGGGCCAAAGCTTTTTTTTGGCACTAAAGAGTTGTTGCGTGTGCTTTGGAAACCACCAGAGGCTTCAGAGACTAAACCAGAGGATAAGCAGTTAACAGCTCTGGAGCAGAGTGTGGTTGAGGCTATTGAAGAAAAGTCTCGTTATGCTGGTTATGAAACTCTAATTAGACTGGTTGTGTCTTCTAGTGACGTTACTAAATCCCAAACTATTTTAAAAAATTTAATTTCAGCCTTTTCTTTGTTTGAATCGGCTAATAATAATGGGTTTAAGTTTACTCCAGCTAAGGATGTAGAGGAATTAGTGACTGCCTATATTTTTAGGTTTTTTCCGCAATCCGCTAATAAGGATATTTTAAACAGTATTGAGCTGGCAACGATTTATCACTTGCCTGATGGGAGTAATATACCAACTTCACAAGTTGAAAGGGAGCGTGCAAAGCAGGTGGATGGTCCTAGTAGTGTTTTGAGCGAAGGGTTGTTGATTGGATATAACGAATTTAGGGGTGCTAGAAAGGAAATTAGGATTAGTGACAAAGACCGTAATCGGCATATTTATTTTATAGGTCAAACCGGTACTGGTAAGTCTGTTCTTCTGGAAAATATGGCTTATCAGGATATGGTAGCTGGTCGTGGTTTTGCTTTTGTTGACCCACATGGCGACTCCTCCGAGGCTTTGCTTGGTATGGTACCAGAGAACCGGGTGGATGATATCATTTATTTTGATCCAGGAAATATGGACTATCCGGTGGGGCTAAACATGTTTGAGTATGATACACCAGACCAAAAAGACTACTTAGTTCAAGAGGCTGTTAGCATGCTGTATAGCTTATACGACCCAACTCATAGTGGTATTGTTGGGCCACGCTTTGAACACATTTTTCGTAATTGCGCCTTGTTGTTAATGTCTGACCCTAATGGGGGAACTTTTGTTGATATTCCAAGATTGTTGGTAGACGAGGGTTTTCGTAATGAAAAATTAGCAAGGGTCACTGACCAAATGGTTTTGGATTTTTGGACAAAAGAATTTCCGGCTTCACAAAGGTCTAATGATGCTGGAGAGGTGACTAGCTGGTTTGTATCCAAGTTTGGTCCGTTTATTGGTAATGATGCTATGAGAAATATAATAGGACAAACCAAAAGTGGGTTTGACTTTAGGCAGATAATGGATAATAAGAAAATTTTACTTGTTAATCTATCTAAAGGTAAGATGGGGGATTATAACTCAAAGTTACTAGGTATAATTTTTGTTATGAAGTTTCAGGCGGCGGCTATGAGTAGGGCTAATACTCCAGAAAGTGAACGAGTTGATTTTTCTTTGTATGTGGATGAGTTTCAGAATTTTGCAACAGATTCTTTTGCTACTATCTTGTCGGAAGCTCGTAAATATAAACTAAGTTTAATTTTAGCTAACCAATTTATGACACAATTAACGGAAGAAATTAGAGAAGCGGTGATTGGAAACGTTGGGACGCTTATGGCTGGTCGTCTTGGTATTACTGATGCAGAAATCTTAGAAAAAAGGTTCCGTCCAGTTTTTAATGTGGACGACTTAAGAGATCTCCCTAATTATAAAACTATCACTTCAGCATTAATTAATGGTGTGCCGTCATCGCCTTTCAATATGGCGCTAATTCCAAAGATGGTTGACCCTAACAAGGAGCTTCAGGAAGCTGTTAAGAAACTATCGGCCACTAAATATGGTCGACCTAGGGCCCAGGTTGAAGAGGAGATAAAGGAACGGTTGGGAATGGGTGACAGCGGGCAAGTTGCTAGCGTGAGCCCTACACCGGCTGTTAGCGCTGGTGCGAATGATAGTCCTTCTTTGCCGGGATCGATTGCTATTAACCAGGCCCCGGGTAGTCCAGTTGCCGAAGAAGCAAAAATGAACTCATTTTTAGATGAATGGCTGGCTAACCGAAAACAACAGAAAGCCAACACAGGAGTTGGTGCTAATAAAACTCAATTTACTAAGGAAGATGAAAGCGCCAAACCGGCGCCAAAAGAGCAGGCCTCTTCTCGTGTTCTGCCACCTCAAAGTGACAAATTAGTAGCGGAAGCGTCGGATAAGGGGAGGGGTCAAGAATCGTCAGATGAAATGGTTTTTCGTGTTAGGTAATTACTTTTTGTTAGTTTCAATTATCTTTTTAAAGTAATCATAAGTTAAGCCAATTCCCCAGCCAACGAAGAAGACTAAAATAGTTTCTGACCCAGATAGTCGATAGCCTAGTTTTTTAGCGATAACATAAAGCAAAGACACCAACAAAAAAGACAAGGCTGATCCTAACAAAATAGGTCTTGGGCGTGCTATGGTTCGACTGATTATTTCGCTTCCTTTTTCGACAAGAGGATTATGGATTACTTGACTAAAAACTTTTTCAACAGGGTTCATTTCAGATTGTAGTCGTTTTAAGGTCTTTTTGTAGCTAATGGTCTTTTGTTTTTTTGATATATAGCCATATCCTTTATCTCGGTTCTGGGCGTCTTTTTCTTGATTATGTTTTTTGTCATTTTCTTTGGCTTTTTCTTTGGCCTCTTGATAGAGCTTATTCTTTTCTTCTTGGTTATCGATTATGGATTCTTTGTGGCTTCTTTGTTCAAAACCTTGTTCTGGTTGTTGGACATCTTTGTTTCTTTCAGGGGTAACTAATTGCTCTTGTTGATTATTATAATTATTTAGTTTTTCAGACATTTTTTATCCTTATGCTATTATGTTGTTGCTAATAGTTTTTTTAACTAGTTGTAATTCTTTAGTTTGTTGTTTGGCTCTAAAATATAAGAATGTAATAATGCCAAATAAAACAGCGGCAAATGTGATATTACCACTTGGGCCGGTAACAGGTAGCTCGGTAACTATTTGTTCGACTTGTTTAATAACAGGGCAGGCCAACTTGATAATAACAGAATTTCCAAAAGTATTAGTAATTGAGCAATCAAAAGAGTTTTCGTTGCCGTGGCCTAAGCCTGTTGATGTTATGTTGTCCATTATTTTTATAGAGTATTTTCTAGTCTGGCTCTGTCCGGGGGAGAGGTTGACGCTTGGCCAAGAGAGTATTTTGGTTTCTTTATTAAAAATTCCTCCACCCATATCAATAAGAGTTGCATACTCAAGAACATCGGCTAAATCGTCTTCAATTTTTATATCAGTTTGTGTAGTAAGGCCAGTGTTGGTTAAGAGAAGGGTGTAGCTGATAATGTCGCCACTGTTAGCTACCACTGAAGATCCTTCCGTAAAGTTTTGGGAATCATTTGTAGATTTTTTGTTTTTCAGGATATTTGGTCGACAAGATGTGTCTTCTGCCCAGATAGTCTCGTTCCCCTCACAGGGTTTACATCTTGGGTCGGTTTCTGTTAAGTTGGGGTTTAATAGGCAAAGTTTGGTTGGTTCTGTTGGTTTTGGGGTAGGCGTAGGCGTCGGCGTTGGTTTTGGTACCGGAACTGGTATAGGGACAGGCTTTATGATAGGGACTGGAATGGTGATAGGTTTTGGCGTTGGTTTTGGGGTTTGGGTAGGCGTTGGTTTTGGCGTTGGGGTAGGTTGGGTTCTGGGTACTGGAGAAGGGATTGTCTCTGTGACTAAATTTCCGCAGTCTTGCTTAATGGCGAACCAGCCAAAATTTGCTTTTCCAACAAAACCATACCATTTACGGGAAGAGCTACCAGATAAGCTAAAAGGACGTGAGTAGACAGTGATTACAGGTTGGTTGTCTTTGTTGTATATTTGATGGGCTCTTTCGCCGTCTGCGTAACTATATTTTGCCTTGTTGCCCCAAACAATACGACTATTAGCAGTAAAAACTGTGTGAGTGGTTTTTGATAAATCTTGGCGACTAATGCCAAAATTATCCATAATATCTTTAAAGTAATAGGTGTTTTTGTCATAAATGGCTAATAAGTCTGAAGTATTATTACCCTTTATTCCGCCTTCAATGAAATTTCCTCCACTAGAAGCATTAATAGGCTGAGGTGGGCTGATGAGAGCTAGTGATTGGACAAAGATAGCTAAAGCTGTAAAAATTAATCCTAGTCGCCTAGATAACTCTTCTTTTTTAAGACGATTAAAATAAAAATTAAATTGATTCAATAAGGATGGATTAAATGGTAGATTAGATATAAATTTCTTAAACATTTTTTTCTTTCTTTGTATTTTTATTTTTTAATAATCTATTATATTACTATAATAACCAGCCAGGAAAAATATAGCAAGAGCAGTTTTGTTGGCGAAGCAAAGGATTGTGCTATACTAGATGATAGCTATACTAAAATTAATTAAAGAAAGATAGAAAAGCGGGGTTTCAAGTGTCGCAAAGACCAACAGATAATTCTTATGATGGCTCTCAAATTCAAGTATTAGAGGGCTTAGAGCCTGTCAGAAAAAGACCAGGCATGTATATTGGTAGTACTGGGTATGATGGAGTTCATCATCTTGTTAAAGAAATTGCTGATAATTCTATTGATGAGGCTATAGCTGGTTATGCCCGTCGAATTATCGTAACATTACGGTCCGATGGTGGCGTGACGGTAGAAGATGATGGTAGAGGTATACCTGTCGATATTCACCCTAAAACAGGCAAAAGCACCTTAGAAACGGCACTGACGATTTTACATGCCGGAGGAAAATTTGGCGGGGGTGGCTATAAAGTATCATCTGGTTTACATGGTGTTGGGTCAAGTGTTGTTAACGCTTTATCAAAAAAGTTAATAGCAGAAGTTGTCAGGAATAATATATTATACAGGATAGAATTTGCAGAAGGTGTAGCACAAGGCCCACTACAGGAATTGGGAGCAACAGAACTGCATCAAGGGACATATATTACTTTTTATCCAGACCCAACGATTTTTAAGGAAGGGGTTGAGCTTGACTATAAGTGGGTTGTTAATTATCTTCGCCACCAAGCTTACTTAACTAAAGGCGTACATGTTACCGTTCAAGATGAAAGGATTGATCAAAAAGAATCTTTTTACTTTGAAGGCGGTATTAAGAGTTATGTAAAATTTTTAAATCATGGTAAAGAGGTTCTAAATCCTAATATTTTTTATACTGAAAAACAGGTAGAGGACGCTCGTATAGAGATAGCGATCCAATATAATGATTCTTTTATAGAAACTATCAAGCCGTTTGCCAATAATGTCTTAACAATTGATGGTGGCAGTCATTTAGTTGGTTTTAGGTCAGCTCTAACAAGAGTTATAAATGATTATGCACGCAAGAACAGCTTATTAAAGGAAAAAGAAGAAAATCTATCAGGTGATGACATAAAAGAAGGCTTGACGGTTGTTTTGTCAGTCAAGCTACCAGATCCTCAGTTTGAGGGGCAAACTAAAAATAAACTTGGTAACCCTGAGATGCGTCGGTATGTAGAACAAGTTATGAATGAATACTTTTCTTACTACCTGGATGAAAATCCATCAGCCGCTAAGGCAATTATAGGGAAAGCCCTGCTTGCCTCTAGGGCTAGAAAGGCAGCTCGAGCCGCTCGAGAAAATATTATTCGTAAAGGAGCCTTAGAAGGTTCGGGCCTACCAGGAAAACTGGCTGATTGTTCTAGCAAAAACCCAGAAGAATCAGAACTTTATATTGTAGAGGGAGATTCGGCTGGTGGTTCAGCTAAATCTGGTCGCGATAGTCGTACTCAGGCTATCTTGCCATTAAGAGGGAAAGTTCTTAATGTTGAAAGAGCTCGGCTAGATCGAATGTTGGCTAATAATGAAATAGTTAGTTTAATAAAAGCTATCGGAATTGGTATGGGCGACCAGATTGATATTTCTAATTTACGCTATCATCGAATTGTTATTATGACCGATGCGGATGTTGATGGAAGTCATATTGCTACTTTGCTTTTGACATTTTTCTTCCGTTATATGAAAGAAGTGATTGACGGTGGTCATATTTATTTAGCAAAACCACCACTCTTCCTAATAAAAGTTGGTCAAAAAAAATATTATGCTTATGATGAAGAAGAGAGAGAAGAAATCATTGATACTTTGATAAAAGAGAAAGTCCAAAAAGGAAATAAAATTAATCCAGAAGAAGACAAAATGAAACAAGCTGGCGTGACTCTTTCTCAGAGATATAAAGGGTTAGGTGAAATGGATGCAGAGCAACTTTGGGAGACGACAATGAACCCGGAAAACCGTGTTTTAGTCAGGGTTGGTGTTAAAGATGCTGAGAAAGCAGATGCTATCTTTACTAAATTAATGGGTGATCAAGTTGACTTGAGAAAAAGTTTTATTCAGAGCCGAGCTAAATCACTAAGCTTAGAGGAGTTAGATGTATAATGGAAGACAATTCGACTATTGATAATATTATTAAAGATTCTCACTCAAGAGTGGTTGAAGGGCGGACCGTAGAAGACACGATGGAGGATAGTTTCTTACGCTATTCTATGAGTGTGATTGTTGATCGAGCCTTGCCTGATGTTCGTGACGGCTTAAAGCCAGTTCATCGCCGAATTCTTTATTCTATGGGGGAACAGGGCATCAAACCAGGCGGTAAATTTACTAAGTCAGCTAGGATTGTGGGGGATGTCATGGGTAAATATCATCCACATGGGGACACTGCAATTTATGATTCGATGGTTCGGTTAGCACAGAGCTGGAACATGAGATATAGACTAGTTGACGGACAGGGTAATTTTGGTTCTATGGATGGTGACCCAGCGGCAGCATCGCGCTACACAGAGGCTAGACTGGAAAGAGCTGGCAATGAGTTACTGGTTGATTTAGATAAAGATACGGTAGATTTTCGCGATAATTATGATGGAGAATACAAAGAGCCGGTTGTGTTACCAGCTAAACTGCCAAACTTATTACTGAACGGGCAGATTGGTATTGCGGTAGGGATGGCAACTAGCATTCCTCCTCATAATCTAGGCGAATTAGCTGATGCAATCATCTATTTGGTTGACCACGAAGATGGAACTGTTGATGATCTTTTAAAGATAATCAAGGGCCCTGATTTCCCAACTGGGGCAACTGTTTATGGTGGTTCGCCTATGAAACAAGCTTACCAGACAGGCAAAGGAAGTGTTGTTATCCGAGCGGTAGCTGAAGTTGTAGAAAACAAAAAAGGTAGACACCAAATTATTGTCAGTGAAATGCCATATGCTGTAAATAAAGCAACATTAATTGAGAAAATAGCTGACTTAGTGAAAGAAAAAAAGATTAACGCAATTAGTGATATACGAGATGAGAGCGCTAGAGGGTCTGTAAAGATTGTAATCGATCTTAAAAAAGACGCTTACCCTAAAAAAGTTCTAAACCAGCTCTATAAACTGACAGCCTTACAGTCTAGTTTCCACTATAATATGTTGGCGTTGGTTGACGGGATACAGCCAAGAGTACTTAATTTACAAGAAATTCTTGGTGAGTTTATTAAGCATCGTCAAATAGTAGTCAGGCGTCGAACAGAATTTGAGCTCAGAAAAGCGAAGGAAAGGGCTCATATTCTGGAGGGTTATAAGATTGCTTTAGATAATATAGATGAAGTTATTCGAATTATTAGGGCTAGTCAAACTTCTGAAGAGGCAGAAGCTTCTTTGAGAGATAAGTTCAAGCTGTCTGAGATTCAAGCTAAAGCCATCTTGGCTATGCAGTTGCGTCGATTAACTGGCTTAGAAAGAGAAACTATTGAAAACGAGCTGAAAGAGCTAATGGAGTTGATTGCAAAGTTAGAAGCTATCTTGGCTGATGAAGGTAAAATTTTAGATATCATCAAACAAGAAATGCTTGAAGTTAAAGAAAAATACAATGACGAACGAAGAAGCAAAGTTATAAATAACGAATTGGGTAAGTTTAGTGATGAAGAGTTGATCCCTAATGAAGAGAGTATTGTTATTTTGACAGCAGAAAACTATATAAAGAGAACTCTTTTAAGTGATTACCGCCGACAGAACCGTGGCGGGAAGGGGCGACGAGGTATGTCTGTTAAGTCTGAGGATATTATTACCCAGATTATTCCAGCTAATACACATGATTATCTGTTGTTCTTTACTAATAAAGGAAGAGTGTTTAGATTAAAAGCTTATGAGTTACCAAGTGCCAACCTTACTACTAAGGGGGTGGCTATTGTTAATCTTCTTCAACTTCAACCAGAGGAAAAAATCACTTCAATTATTAAACATGAAGACCAGGCTAATGATCAGTTTTTGTTTATGACTACAGTTAAGGGGACTATTAAAAAAACATCCTTAAATGACTACATAAATATTCGAGCGAACGGCTTAATTGCGATTAAGTTAGAAGAAGGTGATGAACTAAGATGGATCGAGAAAACATCTGGTCAAAATGATGTGGTTATTTCAACCTCAGCGGGACAAGCAGTTCGGTTTAATGAAAAAGATGTTCGCCCTATGGGAAGATCAGCAAAGGGGGTGCGAGGGGTAAGAATTCGTCCAAGTGATAGTGTTGTTGGGATGGATGTTTTTAATAATAAAAATGATCAACTACTTGTTATCAGTGAGAACGGCTACGGAAAGATGACCAAGATTACAAACCTACCGCTACATAGAAGGGGTGGTGTCGGTGTTAAGGTGGCGGTTGTTAACAATAAGACTGGCGCTGTGGTAACGGTTAAAGCGGTAGACGACAGCACCGATGAGGTCCTAGTTATTTCTAATAACGGGCAAACTGTTCGAGTTAGTTTACGAGACATTCCAGTATTAAGCCGTACAACTCAAGGGGTTAGAATAATGAAACTTAATGATGATGATAAAATTGCTTCAATCGGCTTAACGAGAGGTAAAGAAGAGGAAGCACTAGAAGGGGAAGAGTAGATGACAAGATATATTTATTTATTGGTTTTTGTTTTATCTTGGTCGGTTTCGCATTTAATCAAGTTCTTTAATAGTTTATTTAAAAAAGAAAAAAATAGTTTTTTTGCTCACTTTTATCGTTCAGGTGGTATGCCTAGCGCTCATAGCGCTACGGCTGTTTCCGTGACAACCATGATAGGCTTACAGGAAGGAATAGACTCTGGTTTATTTGGGTTAGCAGTTTTAGTAACAGCTATTTTTCTTTATGATGCCATGATGGTTCGTCGATCATCTGGAGAGCAGGGTGAGGTTTTGAAACATATTATTAAAGAGACAAAAAGCAATGTTAGATTAGGATTTATTCCTAAGGGGCATCAGCCAATTGAGGTTTTAGCGGGTTCAATTTTGGGGTTTTTGGTCAGTCTTCTAGTTTTTTGCTTAAAATAAAAAATAGTCTTGACGAGACCGGCTTTGGCAAGTATAGTGGTTGTTAGTCTAAATAAAAAAGGCTTATATTAGTAGCCGACTAAAATTATTATTTAGATGTGCTTTAACAATTCAATTGTGCAAATTATCGTCAGTTCAAAATGAGTTTAAATTAATGGAGAGTTTGATCCTGGCTCAGGATGAATGCTGGCGGCGTGCTTAACACATGCAAGTCGAGCGGTAACAGGTCTCTCACTATTTTCTTCTTCGGAAAACGCAAAGGAAGGAGGAAAGAGTGAGAGATGCTGACGAGCGGCGAACGGCTGAGTAACGCGTGGGAACATACCCCAAAGTGAGGGACAACTGCCCGAAAGGGCAGCTAATACCGCATATGGTCTTCGGATTAAAGGATTTATCCGCTTTGGGAATGGCCTGCGTACGATTAGATAGTTGGTGAGGTAAAGGCTCACCAAGTCAACGATCGTTAACTGGTTTGAGAGGATGATCAGTCACACTGGAACTGAGACACGGTCCAGACTC
>CAZEWP010000008.1:0-24419 GCA_964516285.1 uncultured Saccharimonas sp. (SeqCode) | reverse complement strand
CTTGACTAAGTTTTACCTTGTCAGCTTTTGCTTGGTAACCACCCATGAGAATATATTTAGCCATACAGAAATTAGACAAGAAGGGGTGATAAGTAACATAATTTAAGGGCTAACAGGTGTTTTAAAGGATTGACTTATCATGGGTGACAGAGTGTAATCAAAGATTGAGTGTTAAACTAAGAGTATGGTAAAAAAATCTTTTAAACAATTAGTTTATGAGGCTGTTCAGCAGATTCCGGCTGGTGAAACTAGAACCTATAAAGAAATAGCGATTTTGATTGGTCACCCTAAAGCTTATCGGGCGGTGGGTAATGTTTTACATCAAAATGAACGGTTGGATGTGCCGTGTCATCGGGTGGTACGAAGCGATGGTCAAACAGGTGGCTATCGCTATGGTTCTTCAAAAAAGCAACAGATTTTAGTTTTTGAGAGAACAACTAAACAAGATTGGACTGGGCCTAGAGCTTGAGCAGTTCTTTAAATTTGGCTTCATCATAGCCCATAATTTTATGGGTAGTGCCGTCGTCAAGTTCAATGACAGAGAAGGGGACACCCATATGGTCGGTTAAACGGGCCATATTTTGAGCAGCGATAGGGTTTTGGTCGACATCATAGTTGTCATAGACAACTTTATGGTCATCCAAAAATTTTTTTAAAATTATACAATAAGGGCAAGTTGTGGTTCCGTAAACAGTTACTTTAGCCATGACTATCTCCTTTGTTAAGTGTTATCAAAGCTTAATTATACCTTAAAAAGGTAGTTTTTAAAAATCAGCGGTTTGGTTTTGCTGACGAATTGTCTGAAAGTTGGGGCTATTAAGATTGAAAGCGGGGTTCTTGGGATCAATTTGTTGGAGAGGGCATTGTTGAATAAAAGCGGTGGCAGTTTCTTCTATAGAAGAGAGTTTGTCTTGGGGTAAATCTTTTTTAAGGAGGTTCATTAAAAGATAAGAACGAGTGGTACCGAAGGAGGCCTTCTTTCCAGCAGGGTCTTCGGCAAAGCTGACACCGGTCAAGGGTTGTTGCTGGTTGTCAAATAAATCGGTGGTGAAAGCTGGAGTGCGATCGATAAAATAATCTTGGTAAAGAGAATAAATATCATTAACAAAGTCTATGATTCTTTGTTCATCTTGGCTATCAAAATAGATAATCATTTTTCCTTCGCGTCCCATAGAAACATGATTAGCCTGGAGTGGTATTTTCGCAATCAAGCTGAGGTACTGTGGGGTGTTAAGAAGGCGGAAGACTAGTCGCTTGGTGAAGTAGGGTAGAATTTGAGGATGGAGATTAAGGTAAAGTCGACCGAGCTCACAATTATTTAAACCAGCCAAGTTGCGTCCGTAATAGAGCCAATGCTCATTAGTTAAGAGTTGGCTATCACCAGACAACAGGGGCTGTAATTCTCTCTGGAGATGATTTAATTCACTGTTATAAAAAGCTTGGAGTTTAGGTGAAATAGTAACTGGTTGGTGTCCACCACCATAAAAATAACGATAAATGGTTTCTAAAAGAGTGACATCATCTCGGTCTTGAATTAGGGTTTGTAGTTTAGGGGTGTTTTGCTTAGTAAAATCTAAAAATTGTTCAAGGGTTTGGCCGGTTTTAAGGTTTAAGACAGAGGTTTTTTGAGGAGTCAAAGTCTGGCTGGTTGTTAGAACTTGGGTTGGCTTTTTAAGTAAGTAGACTTTTGTGCCGGCTGGGGAGTTGAGGTCTTCAATAATTATGCCTAACTGGTCATTGTGTATGCGGGCGGTTAAGCTGGTGTGGTTACGCGCTACACTAAGATGTTGCAATTGAGTCAAGCCATGTTGGTGGGTGTGCCCTAGGATTAAGGGTTTATTGGATATAATAAGAGGTTCGGCGGGGGAGCTTAAGTCGTTGATTTTTTCTGTTTCACTAAGGGTAAAAACAGGTTCTATGGCCTCGTCGTCTTTTTGGATAATGAGTTGGGCTTCGCCTAGGGTTAAAAAAATTGGTTGGTCTTTTTCAGGAACGACAAAAGTAGCTCGACCTTTTAGCTCAATAACTTCAAATTGTTCTGGGCTGTGGTTGAGAGTGAATTGGCCGATGGCGTCCTGTGATTGTTCCATTTTATAATTCCCCTTATGTTAATCATAAGGCTTTTGATCATTTTTTGAAAGGGGGGTAAGATAGGGGGTAAATATGATAAAATAAAAACAGAGATGTGGAATATAACACAAATTATTAAAACGATTGTCGAAAAGTTATTTGGCTTTAAAGAACCAGTTCAATTAACCTATACCGATAAAGTTCAGTTTGGCGATTTAGCCACCAATGTGGCAATGCAGATTGCTAGCTTAGAAAAAAGAAGCCCGCGCGAGATAGCCGAAGAAATTAAGGTAGAGCTAGCAAAGCAAGCTATCTTTAAAAAAGTGGAAGTGGCTGGCCCAGGGTTTATTAACTTAATACTTAACGATCAATTATTGCTAGAACAAATTCAGGCAGTTAATACGCAAAAAACAGAGCATTTAATACCACAAAAATATCAAGGTAAAACAGTTATAGCAGAGTATTCTGACCCTAATCCATTTAAGGTTTTACATGTTGGCCATTTTTATACTAGCGTGATTGGTGATGCCATCGCTAACCTGATTGAACTGGCTGGCGGAACGGTCTATCGAGTCAACTTTGGCGGTGATGTTGGGCTTCATGTTGCTAAAACTATCTGGGCGATGTTAGATGATTTAGGCGATGGAGTCATGACTGAATTAAAGCAGGTGGCTAAGGATGAGCGAGCTAATTTAATGGGTAGATATTATGTCTTAGGTGCCCGAGCTTATGAAGATGATGCCGAGGCTAAAGAGGCGATTACTGGCTTGAACACACAAATTTACCAATTACATGTCACAAAAGACGAAACCTCTCTTTTGGGTCAGGTTTATTGGTTGTGCCGACAATGGAGTTATGATTATTTTGATGATTTTTATGCTCAAATTGGAGTTAAGTTTGAAAAATATTATCCAGAAAGTGCAGTTGCTTCGATTGGCTTAAAGACGGTCTTAGAACAAAAAGAGCGAGGCGTTTTTGAAGAAAGTGAGGGAGCCGTTATTTTTCCGGGAGAAAAGTATGGTCTTCATACCCGAGTTTTTGTTAATCAGCAAGGCTTGCCGACCTATGAATCTAAAGAAATTGGTTTAAGTTTAGCTAAAGATCAAGATTATAGGTTCGATGAGTCAGTTATTGTTACGGGTAACGAGATTGTTGACTATATGAAGGTGGTTTTAAAGAGCATTGAGCAGTTCCGACCAGATTTAGCTAGGCGAACTCGCCACCTAACGCATGGCCATGTTAGGTTAGCTGGTGGGGTAAAAATGGCTAGTCGGCAGGGTAATTTTCTTAAAGCGGTTGAAGCGCTAGCCTTAGTGGCTGAGGCCAACCACCAGGCAACCGGTAAAGACCAACCAGAAACGGTTTTAGGGGCAATTAAATACACCTTTTTAAAAAATCGGATTGGGGCGGATATTATTTTTGAACCGCAAGAATCGGTTAGTTTACAAGGTAATAGTGGCCCTTATTTACAGTATTCTTTGGTGCGAGCCAAAGCTATTTTAGCTAAGGCTGGTCAAGTTAATACGGTGGATTTAAAAACTGATTTAATCGATTATGAGCGCCAAATAAGCTTAAAACTGTCGGAGTATTGGCAAGTTTTAACTGAAGCCGTGGAAGGACTAGCTCCGCATCAACTATGCACTTATTTATACGAATTAGCCCAAGAGTTTAACCGCTTTTATGAAAATAGTCCCGTGCTTGGTAGCGACCGACAGGTCGTTCGTCTGGCAATCGTGAAAGCCTATAGTTATATTTTAGAACAGGGATTATTAACACTTGGCGTCCCTGCGCCAGAAAGGATGTAAAATGTCTAAACTAAATACTAAAAAAACTAAAATTAAAAATATTGATAAAGTTTTAAAAGAAAAAGGTAGCGAACAGCTCAAAGGTTTTTTGGATTTTATTCGCTCGCAGGGTGTAGTTGGTTTGGCGGTTGGGTTGGTTTTAGGGTCATCAGCTAGTGTTTTGGTGCGTTCTTTGGTGGATAATGTTGTCATGCCTCCATTAGGTTTTTTACTAGGATCAGCTGAGGGCTTAAAGGGATTAACAATTAATCTAGGTAAGTCTGCGTCTGGTGAAGTGGCTACTTTGGCTTACGGCGTTTTCTTAAATGATTTAATTAACTTTATTATTATTGCTTTAGTGATTTACCTTACTGTTAAAGTTTTAAAGTTAGAAAAACTAGATAAAAAGAAATAAGATGAAAAAAGCGAAATTGTTGTGGTTGGATTTAGAGATGACAGGGTTGGACCCGAAGCATGATTTGATTCTAGAAGTAGCGATAATTGCCACAGATTGGAATTTTAAGGAAGTGGCGACTTATGAAGGAGTGATTAAAAATAGTCATTTAAAAATGGAGCAACGCTTTTTAGCTAACCACGCTTTTTGGCAAAACAACCAAGCCACCAAACAGGCCTTAGTGGCTCAAAATAAATCTGGCAAAAAAAGTTCAGTCGTGGAAGATGAGATTTTAGCTTTAGTTGATCAATTTTTTGCTAAAGACCAAGCAATCCTATTGGCTGGTAATTCAATTCATATGGATCGGCAGTTTATTCGTCAGTATTGGCCAAGATTGGAAGCTCGCTTGCACTATCGGATGCTAGATGTTAGTGCTTGGAAGGTGGTTTTTGAAGGTAAGTTCTTTAAAAAAGTTGTTAAGCCAGAAAGTCATCGCGCCTTAGAAGATATTAAGGGTAGCATAGCTGAACTACAGACTTATTTAGAAACCGTAACAGTGCGACGAGGTTAGCCAAAATGACAGTTGATGAAGCCGTCGCTTTTTTAGCAAGTTTTCCAGATAGTTGGCAGGATCGAACTAGCTAATTGGGCTTAATTCTTTTTAAGACCCATCAATCTCAGCCCGAATCAGCCCGGATTTTTGCTATGGTAGTTGAAGGGAGTTTACCAACCAGAATAGACTTGCGTTGCGATTCACTGCTAGCGCAAAAACTAAGGCGAGAATACGAAACAGTTTTAGCTTCGCAAAAATTTGAACGACGAACCTGGAATACAATTATTGACACCGGACAGTTAAGCGTTGAAGAAATTAAAGATTTAATGCGACTCAGTTTTAATTTAACAAGCGAATTAAACTAGGCTTTTAGTTCCGCGTTTTGTTTTCAGGGGTAACAGCTATATAATACAAAGTATGCAAGACGCGAAAGAAGATGTTCGGTCTCGGTTAGCGATTGAGGATGTCATTGGAGAATATGTTCAGCTAAAAAGAGCGGGGCGTAATTTTCGTGGTTTAAGTCCTTTTAATCAGGAGAAGACCCCCAGTTTCTATGTTAGTCCCGAAAAACAAATTTGGCATGACTTTTCTTCTAATAAGGGTGGCGACATTTTTTCTTTTGTGATGGAGGTTGAGGGGCTCGGTTTTCGCGAGAGTCTAGAGCTTTTAGCTAAGAAAGCTGGGGTGGACCTAAGTTTATACCAGTCACAAGGCGATCAAAGAATGAGTAAGGTTAAGAAAAGGTTACTTTTAGCTCATCAGTTAGCAGTTGAATACTACCAACAGAGCTTGCTTAAGAACCAACACGCTCTTGATTATGTTTTAAAAAAGCGAGGTTTGAATAGACAGGTTATTCAGGACTTTAAGATTGGCTATGCGCCGAATGCTGGGCGAGCTCTGGTTAACTTTTTACAAAAAAAAGGCTTTAAGGAGCGAGAGCTCGAGCAAGCGGGATTAGTTAATCGTTTCGGGGGCGATTTATTCAGAGGGCGAATTATTATTCCTCTAATGGATGCAACCGGCCAAGCGATTGGCTTTACTGGACGCGCCTTGGTTGATGATCCAAAGTCACCAAAATACCTTAATACTTCTCAAACTATTCTTTATGACAAGAGTCGGCATGTCTTTGGCTTGTCGCAAGCCAAAGAAGCCATCAAAAAACTAGACCAAGCAGTTTTTGTAGAAGGAAACTTGGATGTCATTAGTAGTCATCAGGCCGGAATTCAACAAGTGGTGGCTACAGCCGGCACGGCCATGACCGAGCATCATTTGCGGGCCTTGTCGCGTTTAACTAGCCAAATTAAATTAGCTTTTGACGGCGACCGAGCTGGTATTTTGGCGACAGAAAGGGCGATTATGATTGCCCAGTCTTTAGATCTTAATATCTTGGTGGTGTCTATGCCGGAAGGTGTTAAAGATCCCGACGATTTAATTCGACAAGATAAAAAGTTATGGCTTCAAGCTATTGAGCAGGCTGAGCCAGCCATTGATTGGGTGTTGAGCCATTACCGATTACGCCACAATTTAACAACGGCTCAAGGGAAAAGTAAGTTTACTTCAGAAGCGCTAAAATTAATTCGGGCTCTAGAAGACCCAGTGGTTAGAGAGCATTATTTAGAGATAATCGCTCGAGATTGCGAAACTTCTGTTCGAGCTATTACCCAAAAGATTAGGCAAATTCCACTAGAAGAAAGAACCTATAAACCGGTTAAGGCCTCTTCAGTTTTGGTGAACGATAATTACGCCTATCAAGACAATATTCTAGCAATTGCCTGTCTTAACCAGCGAGTGCGAGAAGCCCTAGCCGAAACAACCCAACAGCTATTAGCCGGGGAGGTTCGGCAGGTAATCAGTCGCTATCTAGCCGGTCGGGTTAAAAACTTACAAAAAACACCACCTAGTTTGCAAAAATATGATAACTATGTAAAAATATTACTATTAAAAGCTGAGGAGCGTTATAGCGATTGGTCGGAGCAAGACCAGTATTACGAAGCAACGCAGTTACTCAAAAAAGTCGAACACGAAAACAAGAAACAAACAGTTCAAGATTTAAGCGAACAATTACGACAAGCAGAAGAAAAGGGGGATAAGTTTGTTGTAGAAAAATTATTAAAGCGATTAAATAAAACAATTAAGGAGAAAAAGTGACCAAGAAACCAACCACAGGGATTGTTAACCAGGACGATAGTGTATTTATCACTGAAGAAGATATTGATGTCGATAACAGCATCGATGCTATGGGTGAGCCTAACCCAGAAGATTTAGAAGCCGAAGAAGATACCACCGAGGATCTTTTAACTGGTGGGCAATATTTTGATGATGCCGGGGACGACAGTGTTCGGCTCTATTTACGAGAGATTGGTAAAATTCCACTCTTATCGGCGGAAGATGAGTTTAATTTAGCGCAGAGAGTTTTATTGGGTGACCAAAAGGCTAAGGATAAGATGGCTGAAGCTAATATGCGTTTAGTGGTTTCCATTGCCAAGCGCTATAGTGGCCGAGGCTTAGATTTCTTGGATTTAATTCAAGAAGGTAATACCGGTCTCTTACGAGCCGTCGAGAAGTTTGATCCTGATCGTGGCTTTAAGTTTTCAACTTATGCGACTTGGTGGATTCGTCAAGCTATTACTCGAGCCATTGCCGACCAGGCTCGCACGATTCGAATACCGGTTCATATGGTCGAAACTATTAATAAGCTTCTTCGCACTCAACGTCGGATGACCCAAGAGTTAAATCGTGAGCCAACACTAGAGGAGTTGTCTAAAGAGTTAGACATGGAGCCAGCAAAGATTGAATATGTTATTAAAATTAAGCAAGACATCGCTTCTTTGGATGCTGGAATTGGCCGAGATGGCGACGATGAAGACTCGCTCCTAGGTAGTTTTGTGCCAGACGAAGACGGAGCCACTCCCGAAGAATCAGCCTCGACCCAACTACTAAAAGAGCAAATTCAAACAATTCTTTCTTCTTTGTCGGATCGTGAACAAAAAATTATCAAAATGCGCTTTGGTTTAGATAATGGCAAAAGCCACACTCTAGAAGAAGTGGGAAAAGAGTTTGCCGTCACAAGAGAACGAATTCGTCAGATTGAAGCTAAGGCTTTAGCTAAATTACGCAAACACAAAGACTCTAAGAAATTACACGAATATCTTAAATAACTAAGTTAAAAAGTTTGTCTTGGTTAAGAGTTGGTCGACTTGATCATAGAGATTATTAAGGGTGCCATCATTAGTTAAGTAATAGTCAGCTACAGCGATTGGTCCACCTTTTTCGAGGTTTTCAATTTCATCCCAATCTCGATGGTCAGCTTCGGCTTGCGAGAGGGGGCGCACCGGGCGAGTCAACAGTCGGCGATGACGCAAGCGCTTGTTAGTCACTACCGCCACAACGATTAGCTCACCGGGAAACTCTTTTTTAATAAATTTATATTCAGTCCAACTATAGAGACCATCGGCTATAATTCGTTTTTGACCAGCTTCAATTAGTTTCCGCATTCTTTGCGTGGCTTGTCGGCCGACAAAATCAACCCCTTCAGCTAAACGGAGTTTCTCACGGAATTGCTTTTCGTTTTCAGGGGTGTGTTCGAGGCCTTGTTCGGTCATCATATCGAGGATAATGCCCCCAAAATAGATTTTAGGGTAACCCATACTAGCCACATAATCAGCTACGGTGGTTTTACCAGACCCGGCCAGTCCTACAACAGCTAAAATTTTATTACCAGTGTTTGCCATAATGCTAATGTTAATAGTATAGCATAAGAAACACCCTACTGGTTAGAGTAGGGTGTTTTTGGCCTCACTAAAGCTTAACTAGTTAAAGTTGCTAGTAAATCGTTGTCAGTATCAGTTTCTTCGGGTGTAGCTTCATCTAAAGAAGTATCGGTGTTTAAACTAAAAGGATTTTTAGCACCGAGCTTTTTCTTATAAAAGGCGAAACCAGCGCCACCAGCCACTAAGGAAATAGTGATGATAGCTACTAGAATTGGCACCAATTTACTGGCCATTTTAACAGTGACAGTATATTCTCTGGTTGATCCATTTTGAGCGGTTACCTTAATCGTGATAACACTACCATTTTTAAGATTTGTATTACCAGAAACAGTTACGCTAGCATTACTATCAACTGGAATAGCCGTAATATCTAAACTCTTAGCCTTAACATTGGTTAAGTTATAGGCAAAAGTATTCTTATCAAAAGCTAACTTATAGCCTTCAACAGATAAACTGCTAAGGTAATTATTGCTATTGGCAACTTCTTCTTTAGCTAAGCGATAAATCTTAACTGTGTAAGTGCGTTCTTTACCACTTTGAGCTTTAACTTTAATTGTTACAGTATTATCACCAACTAAAAGACCAGTGTTACCTTTAATCCCAACATTCGCTTTACTATCTTCAGCGGTCGCCTATACCACCAATCGAGTCATCGTTAAGAGCATTGATAATATAAGTATAAAAACTTTGATCGGTGAAGTCTGGATGAGGAACACTAGCCTTGGAGGCTGGGGGGATAAAAATAATACTTAGACACCAGATAATCGGTAAAAGGGCCGTCGCTAAGATAGATAGTTTTTTATGATTCATGATACTCCTTTGTGTTTTAATTAATAACGCTAATGGTATTAATCATAACAAAAGCTAAAGGAAAAATAAACTAGAATTAGGGTTTTTGGGGTCCTAGCGTATAATAAACATATGACCAAGAGTTTAGCGGTGATTGATGGTAAATCGATTTTTTATCGAGGCTATTATGCGATGTCGCACTTATCTTTACCAGATGGTACACCGATTGGTGGAGTTTATGGGTTTACTTCGTTGGTTATTGAGTTGATTAAAAAACTAGAACCGGATTATGTGGCAGTGGCGTGGGATAAGCGGGGGACTAATATTCGTCGGCGAAAAGAAATCTTTCCGGATTATAAGGCCGGGCGCAAACCAGCGCCAGCCGATTTTTATGAGCAGATGCCAATTTTGTTTGAGCTCTTAGAAGCGTTTGATTGGCCACTTTATGAACTAGATGATTATGAAGCTGATGATATTTTGGGGGCTTTTGCTAAGCAAGCTTCAGAAAAAGGCTTTGAAACTTATTTATTAACCAGTGACTTAGATGTCTTGCAGTTAGTTAATGATAAAGTTAAAGTTTATGCTTTAAAGAACGGTTTAGCTAATTTAGAAGAGTTTGATGTTCAGGCTTTTGAAAAAAAGTATCAACTGCGAACTGATCAGTTTTTAGATTTAAAGGCCTTAAAAGGTGACGCTTCCGATAATTTACCGGGTGTGCCGGGGATTGGTGAAAAAACCGCGATTAGTTTATTAAAAGAATATAATGACCTAGATAATATCTACCAACAGCTAGATAAGATTAAGCCAGCTATAGCGCAAAAATTACAAGCTGGCAAGGAATTGGCCTATTTATCTAAGCAAGTTGGACAAATTTGGACAGATGCTCCGGTCCAACTAGATTGGGAAAAGGCTAGTATAGAAGGCTTAAATCCAGAAAAGGTACAAGCGATTTTAAAGCGTTTAGAGTTTTTTTCTTTATTGAAACGGATACCAGAAAGCATGAAACAAGCTCCGGTGGAGAAGCAACAAACTTTTTTGGGAGCAGATAAGCAACTAGAATTAGTCGCTTGGCAGAAATTTAATTTTAAGGCTAATACTTTATTTGTTCATTTAGAGGGATCAGATTTATGGCTGGCTGGTGGTCAAGGGCAGGTTGCGAAGCAATCTCTTTCAAAAATTACCCTGGTTGACTGGAAGGCGATACAAAAAGCCCTAGTGGTCGGTTTTGATATTAAACAACTTTACCATCAATTAGCGGAAGCTGGGGTTGAGATTATTTTTGAGCAAATTTATGATTTAGGCCAAGCTGAGTTTTTGTTAAATCCGTTGCGTCGTGATTTTAGTTTAGGAGCGTTAGTTGATTTCTTGCTAGTGGAGGCCAAAGATTATATTGGGGCTTTAAGGCAGGTTTATGATCGACAGCAAAGAGAGTTTAAACAGCAACCAGGATTAAAAAAAATTGCCGAAGAGTTTGATTTTCCGTTAATTCCAGTTTTATTTAAGATGGAGCGTCGGGGAATTGGTTTAGATCAGTCCTTTTTAGCGACAATGGGCGAGCAGTTGAAAAAACGCTTAGCTGAACTAGAACAAGAAATCTTTAATTTAGTGGGGGTGGAGTTTAACTTAGCTAGTCCGAGTCAGTTAGCGGATGTGCTATTTGTAAAACTGCAATTACCAACCACCGGGATTAAAAAAGGCAAGACTAATTATAGCACCGGGCAAAAAGAGCTAGATAAATTAAGAGGGCTACACCCTGTAGTCGAGTTAATTGAAGAAACTAGAGAGTTGGCTAAACTAATTAATACCTATATTGATGCTTTACCGCGACAAGTGGGGGTTGATGGACGAATTCATACGACTTTTAATCAAAATATTGTTAGTACAGGGCGATTAAGTAGCACTAATCCTAATTTGCAAAATATTCCGGTGCGGGGTGATTTAGGCCGTCAAATTCGACAAGCTTTTGTGCCGGCTAAGGGTCAAGTTTTTGTTAGTGCTGATTATTCACAGTTTGAGTTGCGCTTGGCGGCGGTTTTAGCTAATGACCAAAAATTGGTGGCTGATTTTAATCAAGGGATTGATATTCATACTAAGACAGCCAGTGATATTTACCAATTGCCAATCGAAGCAATCTCCAAAGAACAAAGGCGCAATGCCAAAACGATTAATTTTGGGGTGTTGTATGGCATGAGTCCGCATGGTTTATCGGTTGAAACAGGTATGAGTTTAGTGGATGCTAAGCAGTTTATTGAACAATATTTTGAGTTGCGTCGGCCAATTCGTCAGTATATGGATCAAACTATTAAACAAGCTCAAACAGTTGGGTTTGTCGAAACATATTTTGGGCGTCGTCGACCAACACCAGATGTTAAAAGCAGTAATTTTATGGTGCGGAAAGGGGCTGAGCGAGCGGCGATTAATATGCCGATTCAGGGCACAGAAGCCGATTTAATGAAACTGGCCATGATTAAACTTGATCAAAAACTAGAAGGGTTGGGGTCTTTAGTTTTACAGGTACACGATAGTTTATTAGTTGAGTGCTTACCAGAAAAATCCGAAGCAGTGGGGGAGCTTTTAAAAGAAGTTATGGAAAATATTTGTCCGGAGTTAAAGACTAGGCTTGAGGTTGAAGTTTCTATAGGTGATAACTGGGGTCAATTAGATTGACAAGAGAGGTAAAAAGTAGTATTCTAAAGTCACATGGTGAAGTTAAAATTTAAAAAATTCGTTCCGGTAGCCCTAGGTGCCGTTTTGGCAGTTTTAGTGTTGACTAGTGTTTTGTCGGCTTTTTTGAATTCTCGCCGTCAACCAGTTGATTCTTCTGGTAGCGAAGCTTTGTTAGGTGTCAACGCTGATAGTGCCATTAAGATGGTAGTGCGTGGTCCAATTGTTGGCGATGAAGAGTTTAAGACTTATGTAATTGAAGTTAGCCCTAATAAACGAAAGCTACTTTTGGTGAACGGTTATTTAGGTGGTCAAGTAACTGAATTAAAGATTGAAAACAATAATTTACCGGCCTATGAAGAATTTGTTTATGCTTTAGATAAGGCTAATTTTGCTAAGGCCGGGGCTTTTTCTGGCGAAGCTAATGACTTAAAGGGTGTTTGTGCTAGGGGTCAGCTTTACGATTTCCAGATTTTAGAAAATAATAAAGTTATAAAAAATTATTGGACTTCAACCTGTAAGGGGTCACAAGGGTCACTGAAAGCCAATTTAGAGCAGGTTTCTAGTTTGTTTTTTGCTCAGATCAAAGACTCCAGCCAAACAGTTCTTAAGGCATGGCAATAAAAGGTCTATTGTTTGATCTTTTTGGCGTGCTTTTAATTAAAGATCAAACCACCGGCGCTTGGTTGGTAAATCAAGAATTAGTGGCTTGGTTAAAGCAATTAAAAAAACAAGGTGAGTATAAGTTAGGGTTGGTTAGTAATACTAGTCGATTGACGGTGGCGCGATTTTTAAAACAAGCTGAGCTAGGGTCAGATTTTTTTAACGCTGAAGTTTTATCGGGGGAAGAGAGTTTCATGAAACCAGACCCTAAATTTTTTCAATTAGCACTAGAGCGACTTGAGCTTGAACCTAAGAATAGTTTATTGGTTGATGACTCTAGGAATAATATTTTAGGGGCTCAAGCTTTGGGGTTAGCGGTGGTTTGGGTAGAAGATAGTCAAGAGATAATTACCAAAATAGAAGCTAAATTAAAGGAGGAATAAAATGCCGGAGCTACCAGAAGTAGAGATTGTTAAACGGGGGTTAGCTGAGCTAGTTGTTGGTAAAACTATGCAAAAGATAAAGATTTTAACCGATAAAAGTTTTTCAGCTTCAGCCGGTGATACCCAGCAGTTTTTATTAGGAGCACAAATTAAAGCAGTAAGGAGGCGGGCCAAATTGTTGTTGATTGAGCTTTCGTCTGATTATTCTTTAGCAATTCACTTAAAGATGACAGGCCAATTGATTGTTGATAGTCCGACTGATCGCTTTGGGGCAGGGCATCCAAACGATAGTTTTTTAAGTAAATTACCAGATCGATCAACTCGAGTAGAGTTTTGGTTGTCAGGAAAAACTAAACTTTATTTTAATGATCAGCGAAAGTTTGGTTGGATAAAGCTTTTACCGACGGTTGAGGTGCCAGATTTACCTTTTATGCAAAAAGTTGGCCCAGAACCACTGGAGGCCAGCTTTACGGTTGATGATTTCTTAAAACGCTTTCAACATCGATCGCGCAGTAAGATTAAAGCGACCCTGTTAGACCAATCGGTGATTGCTGGGGTTGGTAATATTTATGCTGACGAGAGTTTATGGGGAGCTAAAATTCATCCGGCTAGTCTAGTGGGAGCGGTGCCGCTCGAAAAAATGAAACAACTTTATAAAGAAGTGCGGTTTGTAATGAATCTGTCAATTGATAAAGGGGGGAGCACTAGTCGTAACTATGTGAACGCCAAAGGTGAAAAAGGTAGTTACTTATCCTTTGCTCGGGTTTTTAGACGAGAAGGGCAGAGCTGTCCGCGTTGTCAACATGAGATTATTAAAATTCGCGTGGCTGGTCGGGGGACTCACATTTGTCCAGTTTGTCAGATAAAAGACGAATAGTTGTTATAATAGAAGACAATGATACGAGTTTTAGTTGGTGAAAATACTTTTGAGATTGAGCAGTTTATTAAGGCTCAAGAAGCTCAATTTGAGGGGACGGTTACGCGCCTAATAGGGGAAGAGTTAAGCGAGGAGCAGTTTATAAGTTTATTAACGAGTCTTGATTTGTTCTCTGAGAAAAAACTAATTATTATTCGCCAATTAAGTGATCAAAAAACCATCTGGAATCAAATGGCTAGTTGGTTAGGGCGAGTTTCTGACTCGGTGGAGCTAATCCTTTTAGAAAAAGCGTTGGATAAACGCACGGCTCTTTATAAAAAACTAAAAGAACAGGCTGAAATTAAAGAGTTTATAGCTTGGGGGAAGCGAGATTATTTAGAAGCTAGTCGTTGGCTGGAAAACCAAGCCAAACAGCTCAGCCTTAAGTTGGACAAAAAAATTGTTCAACAGATTTTAACAGTGGTGGGATTCGATCAATGGCAGTTATATAACTTTTTACAGCAACTGCAGTTTGTTGATAAGATAACGGAAGCGACTATCTCTGATTTAGCGCCAAAAGATAAGAGCGATAACATTTTTGACTTGCTAGAAAGAGCTTTGGCCGGAAAAGCTCAACAAGTTCAACAAATGTTAGCTAGTTTAAGATTAACAGAAGATGTTTATGCTTTGAGTAATATTTTAGCCGGTCAGATACAACAACTGGTGGTAGTAGCTGTGGCTCGGCCGGGTGATCGGCTGGCTCAAGACTTTAAAGTACATCCTTTTGTGGTTGAAAAATTTCAAATTTTAGCGCGTCAACAATCTTTAAAAAAGTTAACTCGGGTGGTAGCTATTTTGGTAGAAAATGATCGGAAATTAAAAACTAGCCAACTGGATCCGTGGCTAGTTTTAGAAGAAGCTTTGTTAAAAATCGTTCGGCTAAGCTGATTTAGCTGTTTTTTTAGCTGGAGTCGCCTTCTTAACTGGAGCTGGAGTCTTTTTGGCTGGAGTCGCTTTCTTGATTGGAGCTGTAGATTTGGCTGGTTTGGCGCTAGAAGAAACAACTTTTAGGCCTTGGGCGCGGGCAACCTTGAAGAGTTGAGCCTTGCGTCGGCTGGCAGTATTCTTTTTAAGAAGACCTTTTTTAACAGCCTTATCTAATTCGCTTTGAGCGACAGTTAATTTATCAAAAGAAGGGTTGGTTAGAAAAGCCTTGGTGGCTTGCTTAAGGGTTTGTTTAGTTTTGATATTATGAGCTCGGCGCTTGGTGTTTTGTTTAGCTCGTTTGATAGCAGATTTTATGATTGGCATAGGGTTCCTTCTGTTCTTGTTGTTAATTTAATTTAATTAAGATAGAATTATAAGGTAAAAGAACGGTTTTGTAAAGAGCTAGCTAGATTAATCAACAGGCTTGACTAGTCTATACTGTTTATGCTATAGTCACTACATATAAACCACTAAAAACAAAAAGAAGGTAGCCTAGGGGATATGAACGAATCGTTACCAAAAGCCAAACAGCAAGTTATCGACAAAATTAAAAAGTCGGTCAATATTTTAGTAACAGTTAGTAAAAACCCAACAGTTGACGATTTAGCGGCGGCGATTGGTTTGACGGCGATGTTGAATAATATTGGCAAGAACGCCACGGCCATCTTTAGTGGGGCAATTCCACCGGCCATTACTTTTTTGGAACCAGATAAGGTTTTTGAAGGAACGGTTGATAGTTTACGAGATTTTATTATTGCTCTTGATAAAGAAAAAGCTGATCATCTTCGCTATAAATTAGATGGTGATGTTGTTAAGATTTTTATTACGCCCTATAAAACAACAATTAGTGAGGCTGACTTACAGTTCAGTCAAGGCGATTTTAATGTTGAGCTAGTTTTAGCGCTCGGGATTACTAATAAAGAGAACCTAGATGATGCTATTGCTTCGCATGGTCAGATTGTGAAAGATATTACCGTGGCGACTTTAACGGCCGGTGAACAGGCAAGTGACCTAGGGGAAATCATTTGGCATGAAAATGAGGCTAGTAGCTTAAGTGAACTGGTTGTCAGTTTAGCTGATTCTCTTAAAACAGATAAACAACTTTTAGATAAACAGATTTCAACGGCGCTATTAACGGGTATCGTTTTTGCAACAGACCGTTTTAGTAATGTCCGAACGACGGCTCGGGTGATGACGATGGCGGCTCAGTTGATGGGGGCTGGAGCTGATCAACAGTTGATTGCGGCTCGTTTGAACGAGGCCCACGAGCTTAAGCCAGACACAGTGATTGGCTCTGTTAAGAATATTTCAGAAGAGGATGGGCTACTAGACTTGCCAGGTATGAATGAGACTTTAGAAGATGGATCGGAAGAAATTAAAGACCCGTCTGTCTTGGGAGAGTTAAGAATTGAGCACGAAACAGAACCAACCTCCACTCTTCCACCAGAGTTAGTAATAGAAGAGTCTGCTCCAGTTGTCGAAGCCGAGCCAATATCGGATGGGGGAGAGGTTATTCCTGAGATTGTGGAGCCTAATGGCCGGGTGCCACTTTCTGTCGAACCAGTTGGGGTTGTAGGTGAACCCGCGGATGACTCACCAGCTGACGCAAGCGAGGTGACCCAAGCTGATCCTTCGGGTGGGGGGCGAGAATATCTAGCTAGCCCCGATCGCAATACAGCCATCAACAGTAATGTTCAGCCAGCTGAAGAATCCAAAGGTATGAATGTGGTGGCTCAAGCTAACGCGCCAATCATGAACGGGACAGAAGCTGACACGGCTTTAAGCACGATTGCTCCAACTATCCAACCTCTAAATGAGCCAGTTATTAGTGGCGAAGTTTCAACTTTGCCTCCAGAAGAGGTATTGCCAACAGCTGAAGCCCCAACGCAAGCGGAGGTGACCACTTTAGAGGAGCCAGCACCAGCTTCAACTTTATCGCCTCGCGATGAAGAGGAAGCTAAACAGTCGGTTCAAGCTATTTTTGATAACCAATCAACAGCTTTGCCATCAACTAGCACTGACGAAATTGGTCTGCCGTTACCACCACCATTACCAGATTTTTCAACAGCCTTACCAGTCAATGATATTAGTCAGTTTGATTTTCAAGATTCAGCCTTGCCCCCAACTGATATAGTGGCTGACTCAGTAATCGAAGATAACCCAGCGCAGTTTAGAATTCCAGGACAATAGATTAAACTCTATGATTTTAATAGATAAACCAACTGGATTGACCAGCTTTGGGGTTGTGGCTAGGGTGCGAAGTGTTTTAACTAAACAACAAGGTCAGAAAATTAAAGTTGGACACACTGGAACATTAGACCCCTTTGCTAGTGGGTTAATGGTTTTATTGACAGGTCAGGAGTGTAAGCAAGCAGAGCTTTATAGCAAGTTGGATAAAGTTTACCAAGCTACGATTTGCTTAGGACAAGTCAGTAGCACAGGTGATCCAGAGGGAGACTTGACGATTGTGTCAGAATATCAGCCATCTTTTCAAGAAGTAGAACAAGTAGTTAAGAGCTTTGAAGGAGAGATTGAACAAACGCCACCGCGCTATAGTGCTATTAAAATCGCTGGAAAAAGAGCTTATGATTTAGCTCGTCAAGGGAAGGAATTTGAGGTTCCGAAGCGGAAGGTGTTTATTTATAAGATTGTGGTTCGAGATTATCAATATCCAAACCTAGAAATAGACGCTCATGTTTCAAGTGGGACATATATTCGCTCTTTAGCCGAAGATATTGGCAAGAAATTAGAAACAGGAGCTTATTGTTGTCAGTTACGACGCTTACAAGTTGGTAAAATGTTAGTTCAGGAAGCACAATCTTTAGACGATTTCATAAACAGGGGTTGAAACCAAGTATCTTTTTTGCTACAATGCGTTAGCAATGATTACAGCAGAGAATAAATTAAAAGCGATTGCTTTAACACAACAACATAAACAAGATGTAGGGAGCGCTGAAGCCCAAGTCTCTATTTTAACGAGTCGCATTAAAGAGGTGACTGACCACCTAAAGACCAATAAGCACGACCACATGGCTCGTCGTGGTTTAATTCAAATGGTGGGACGACGCAAGAAGCTCCTAAAACACCTTGAAGCTAAAAGTTTTGATAGCTATAAAAAAGTTATTACCAAGCTTAAACTTCGTAAATAGAAAAAGTGTGTTAATATAATAGAGTAGTTGCTACGCGAACAAGTGGTGGATGTGATTTTTTAAGGTATTTAAAAAACTACACCCGTTACTTATTCGCGCCAAGACTATCTAGCGAGTAAGCAAATAAAAGTAAAGGAGAAAAATATGTCAATTATTAATCCAAGTGGCAAGCAGATTTTTTCGTTGTCTAAAGATTTTTGTGGTCGAGAGTTAAAAATTGAGGTTAACCGAGTTGGGTTTCGAACCACAGCTAGCGTCTTAGTTTCTTACGGCGACACGGTTGTTCTAGGAAGTGCAATGGTTGGTCACCAACCGATTGCTCTTGATTATTTCCCACTAAGCATTGACTATGAAGAGAAGTTTTATGCAGCTGGTAAGATTTCGGGTAGTCGTTTTATTAAGCGAGAAGGACGCCCAAGCGATGAGGCAATTTTAATTGGGCGACTAATTGATCGACCAATTCGTCCGCTTTTTCCAAAAGGCTACCGGCAAGAGGTCCAGGTGGTCTCGAGTGTTTTATCATTAGACCCTCAGTTCCGACCAGATGTTATTGCGATGATTGCTTCTTCGGCTGCTTTAATGTTAACAGGTGCTCCTTTTGATGGTCCAGTCGCTAGTTTGCGAATTGGCCGAGTGGATGGACAATTTAAAGCTTTCTTAACACCAGAAGAGAGAGCAAAGAGTGATCTTGATTTAGTGGTGGCCGGAATTGAGTCTGGTATTACCATGGTGGAGGCTGGCGCAAACGAGGTTAGCGAGGAGTTGATTGCCGAAGCTTTAGCTTGGGGGTATGAAAATTATCAACCAGCGATTGAACTTCAGAAAGAGCTGTTTGAAAAGATAGCTCCTTTGGCTCAAGAATACGGTTTAGTCCTACCAGATGAAGCTATCCAGGCCAAGGTAGATGCTTGGACGGAAGGAAAGATGGGGTCAGCTTTAAGGAAGGCTTATCCCGAGCGAAATGAACTGGTGGCAGAATTAAGAAGTGCTTTTCACGAAGCGATGCAGACAGAGCTAGGTGATGATTATACTGGTCTTAAGAATGATTACGATGAAGCCTTTACGATGGCTATTCATAAAGATGTCCGTCGGGGAATTGTTGAAGAGGGAGTCCGTCCAGATGGCCGAGGACTTGAGGAAGTTCGACCACTTTCGTCAGAAGTTGGTATTTTGCCACGGACACATGGTTCCAGCTTGTTCACAAGAGGGGTGACTCAGGCGATGAATATTGTAACATTAGCGCCACTTAGTTATTCACAAGTAGTTGACTCAATGGAGTATGACGACATCGAACGGCGCTATATGCATCACTACAACGCTCCAAGTTATACGGTTGGAGAGGTGGGGCGACTAGGTAGTCCTGGACGCCGAGAAATTGGCCACGGTTATCTAGCTGAACGGGCTTTGTTGCCAGTTTTGCCAGCCACTGAAGATTTCCCTTATGCTATCCGATCGGTAACAGAAATTATGAGTCAAAATGGGTCAACTTCGATGGCGGCAACCTGTAGTAGCTGTTTGGCTTTGATGGATGCCGGGGTGCCGATTAAAGCGCCGGTTTCTGGTATTGCGATGGGGTTAATGCTAGATAATGGGCAACCTTATGTCTTAAGCGACATTGCTGATGCTGAAGATTTTGCTGGTGATATGGATTTTAAGGTAACGGGTACCACGAAAGGTATTACGGCTCTTCAGATGGATATGAAAGTCCATGGTTTGCCGGTTGATATTTTAGAAAAAGCGATTAATCAGTCAAAAGCTGGCCGGGCTTTTATCCTAGATCATATGACACAGATTTTAGCTGAACCACGAAAGACTATTAGTCCTTGGGCCCCACGCATTGAAAAGATTAAAATCAACCCAGACAAAATTGGGGCTTTGATTGGCAAGGGTGGGGAAACTATTAAGAAGATCACCAGCGAAACAGGAGCTGAAATTGACATTGAAGAAGACGGCTTAGTGACTGTATCAGCGGTCAACACTGAGGCAATCGAAAAAGCTCTCTTAACGATTAAGGGTCTAACAGAAGAACCAGAAGTTGGGGCAGTTTATGAAGGTAAAGTGGTAAGTCTTAAGGATTTTGGGGCTTTTGTAAATATCTTACCTGGCATTGATGGGATGGTGCATATTTCAGAATTAGCCGATCATCGAGTTGAGAAAGTTAGTGATGTCTTAAAAGAAGGTCAAGTGGTTAAAGTTAAGATTATTGGTGTTGATGAGCGAGGTCGGATTAGTCTCAGCATTAAAGCGTTAGCTAGTAAATAAATTTGCGTTAAACTCTAAAATATAGTATGATAAGTTTACTTAAGGCAATCTAATCAATTTGCCTTGAGAGGCTAAAAATCCATTTCTTTTGAGGAGGTGATTAAATGGATTTTTATTATACTGCCTATGGACGCCATAGGTGCTTGTTTTGTGGCTCACAAGGTGGGTCCGGAGAAGATGCTCTGGTTCTTTTTGAGCTTTGCGAAAGAGAAGATCCAACTAGTTTTGAAGAGCTGGTTGAGATTTTCGGACCATACGTTGCCTTCGTCGCGGAAGGTGTTGGAACAAAAGTAATTATTTGTTCTTGTCGAGAACATATCCGCAACATTGGTTTGCTACGTGGTATTTCTGACCAGAAGGTCTCTGCGATTTTGGCATGTCTTCGTGCTGAGATTAAAGAGGCCGAAAAGAACAAGTCTCAATCCCCGCCCATTACGGATTACTATTTTGGGTAATTCGCTCGCAAGTTAGCTAACCAGAGATCGTCACTCGGCAGACGGTCTCTTTTTAATTGACAAACCTCTTGCCCCTCAACCATAAACATAATAGAATTAGGTTAAATATGGTGGCGTTTAATCATTCTAAAAAAACAACCAAAGGCTTTACTATCATTGAGCTTGTAATTGTTATAGTTATTATTGGCATCTTAACAGCAATTAGCTTTGTGGTTTATAACGGAATAACCAATAGAGCTAAGCGAGTAGCGATGGAAGCTGAAGCCGATAAGCTAACCAAAAAACTAGCTATCTATCGAGCAGATAACGATACTTACCCTAAGAGCTTAAAAACAAAAGAGTGTAATGACTTAGATGAATCTGAACTTTGTTTTGAATCTGATTATTATATTGAATATGATTTGATTGATTATGGCGATGATGATCCTACTAATGATGATTATTGGTTCGAGATTTGGCCAATCGACGAAGAAGATGGTGAAAAAGATGACGAAGAAGATGGCGATGATGATTCTAAACCCTGTAAAGAAGAGCATTGTGGTGGAGGGGTGATAGTAGTAGACAATAAAATACTTGATGGCCTACCTGAACACTGTCCAGAAGGTTTTATCCCTGTCCCGGGTAGTGCTTTCTATAAACAGCCTGGTTTTTGTGTTATGAAATATGAAGCTAGTAACTTAAATGGTAAAGCTGTCAGTCGTTATGATTTTCCGTCTTGGGGTTCAGTTACTAACAACCAAGCTCGAGGATATGCTCAAACAGCTTGTAGTGGTTGTAAGCTCATGACCCTTTCCCAATGGATGACCCTAGCTAGAGACATTATTCAAGTTGACAAGAATTGGACTGGTGGGAAAATGCTTAACGGCACTTTGTATGGGGGTTTTACGACACTAGAGTATGCGAGTGGCACTTCCAGACCCCCACTTTTAAAAAGCCAAAATGATGAAGATGGCTATTTTGGAGTTAACTGGACGGGAAGTGGTGGCACGACTACAGTGGAAGGCGATGACGGTGAACCAATAGAAATTCCAGCTTATGACCCTCGTCGAACATTCTACTTATCTAACGGCGAAGTTATCTGGGATTTAGCTGGCCATTTTGCTGAGCAAATTGACCTAGTTGTGGGGGTAGACGCAATACCACAATGTAGCGATAACAATACTTTTTGTAACTGGGAGAATGTTACTATCTCTAATAGTATTAAGCCAAACCCATCACCATTAGCTACAGGTATTCTAACGCAAAAAAATATAGTCAATCAAAATTCTTTTGTGGTCGGTGGGGTTGATCGCAAACAAGACGGTTCTTCTAAGAGTGTTGCGATGGGTGCGATGAGATACGTTGGTGGTGGGAGCTTATTTGGGGCTTGGTTTATACTGAGCCCTGAGGAAGTGTTTATAGGTAATCCGTTATCTTCTATGCCCACACCTTATTTGTTATCGATTATTAATGATTTGGACGGCGTGGCGCCAATTGGTTTTCGGGCGACTTTGGAATAATTGGCTTGTTTTTTTAGGACAAGCGTGTTAGTATAAGAATACTTGATTTTTAGTCTTGTGGGATATGAATAATAATAAACTAGAACTGCTAGAGCAGGTTCAAAAAGATATTGTAGAGCGTCAGGCTTGTGCTGGTTTAGCTAAACAAGCTAAGAATTTGGTGATGGGTGCGGGTGATGTTGACGCTCAGGTCATGTTGGTGGGTGAGGCCCCTGGTCGCAAAGAAGACGAGCTAGGCCTTCCTTTTGTCGGGGTGGCGGGTAAAATATTAGACGAGTTGCTAGCTACAATTAACCTAATAAGAGAACAAGTCTATATTACTAATATTGTGAAGTATCGACCACCAAATAATCGTGATCCACTACCAGGGGAAAAGGCAGTTTTTTGGCCTTACTTAGTTCGACAAATTGAAATTGTTAATCCTCAAGTAATCGTGACGCTTGGCAGGCATAGTTTAAGCTATTTTTTGCCAGAGACGCTAATTGGTCAGGTCCATGGACAGGGGAGTCGGGTGCAGGTAGGTAATTGGACTGGGGTTGTTTTTTCAAGTTATCACCCCGCGGCGACAATCTACAACCGTTCTTTGCGGGGGGTGGTAGAAAATGATTTTCAAGAATTATTAAAAATTTTAATAAAAAATAAAGTTAAAGGAGATAAAAAATAATGGGACAACGAAGATTGGCTAATATAAAGCCAAGTGTGATGCCAGCGCAAACAACTAAGGCACTGCCAAAGAAAGAGCAACCAGCAGTTGTTAGAAAGGGTACAGTCCGGAAGGGTGAGGTTTTTCGAGCTCAACGGCGGATGAGTGATAATGTCAATGCTCAAGCTAGCCAGCACATTATTAATATACCAGTCAATAAATCAATTTATAATGGCTACGAAGGGAAACAGTATAGTCCAATTACTAATCAAAATAAGGGATTACTCAAAAAGACTACTCCAAAGTTAAGAATTATTCCAATCGGCGGGCTGGGCGAGATGGGGATTGGTAAAAATATGATGGCCATAGAATACGACAATGACATTATTGTAATAGATTGTGGTTTTATCTTCCCGGGTTCAGAATACCCAGGTGTTAATTATATTATTCCAGACACAACTTATTTAGAGCAGAATAAGCATAAAATTAGAGGAATCTTTTTTACACATGCTCATCTTGACCACATTGGAGCTTTTCCGCATATTGCTGAAAAGATTCCAGCGCCAGTTTATGGGACAAAATTTACCCTTAGTATGGTTCGTCGAGGGTTGGAAGATGCTGGAGTGGACTACCAACCCCAATACATCGAAGTTAATCAAGACCAAGTTAATCAAGTTCAGGTTGGCGATAGCTTTAAGGTAGAGTTCGTACGCATGGCTCATTCAATTCCAGACTGTTCCGCTCTGGTTATCCGTACTCCTTTGGGGGTGGTGATTCACTCTGGGGATTGGCGCTTTGAGGATAAGCCGATTGACGGGCGAGTTACTGATATGAAGCGATTAACAGAGATAGCTAGTAAAGAAGGAGTTTTATTACTACTCAATGAGTCAACTAATGTTGAGAGTGAGGGGACTCATGAGTTTGGTGAACAAGATATCCAAGAGAGTATTGGGCAAGTAATGGATAAATATCCAAATAGCCGAGTGATTGCTAGTTGTTTTAGTAGTAATATTCATCGCATCCAAGTTATTTTAGAGGAGGCTAAAAAGCATGGTCGTAAAGTAGCTTTTTCTGGCTATAGTATGATTCAGAATCTAGAAGTGGCCTTAAGAACGAATGTCTTGAAGGTGCCTAAAGATGTAGTTATGAAGATGGAAGACATTATTAAGTTGCCAGATAGTAAAATTACAATAATTTGTACTGGTTCACAGGGAGAGTTAACAGCTGTCTTAAATCGTATGGCTTCTGGGAGTCATCGGCATATTAAGATTAAGAACTCTGATGTGATTGTTTTTAGTTCTAATCCGATTCCAGGGAATGAAAAATATGTAGTGCGAACGGTTGATGGTTTAATGCGAGAGGGGAGTAATGTTGTCCAAAATAAAAAATCTCACTTGACCGGAATAGGTCCGTTGCATTTGTCGGGGCATGCTTATCAAGATGATCACGAGATATTCATCAAGGCTATAAACCCAACTTACTATATGCCAATTCATGG